>NZ_JBHYJW010000002.1:50248-359813 GCF_042741125.1 Amycolatopsis sp. NPDC058986
CCACCACCGTGATCTACACCATTGTAAGCGTGGGCTGCGTCAGTTGTGTATAAGAGCCACCTGGGGGGTTCCCTTGCGGGGGTGGGTGTCGGGGTGCGCCACCCGGACACGCCGATGTGGGACTCGCCGACGCACGCGCCGCTGTCGGCGAGTCCCACGTTCGCCCACGCGAGTTACGCCTCCCATCACGCGAGTTCTCCCTCCAATCACGCGAGTTCTCCTTCCAATCACGCGAGTTCCGCCCCCAAGCACGCACCCGTCCCGGTCACCGGTCTCTTGACACCCTCAGCGGGACGCACGAAAGTCGTTGCGGTATCCCCGTTCCGCCGCCGCGAACCTGCTGAGGAGTACGCGCGAATGCGTTTTCTGGGAAGCCGTGGGCTGATCACGGCGGCGGTGCTGACCGGCACCCTGGTGACGGCCCCGGCCGCCGAGGCGGCACCGGCGTCGTGCGCGGTGGCCGACGCGATGGTGTCCGCCGGGAACCACTGGCTCGAGCACGGGACGGACCTGGCCGCGCCGGACTGGCAGAACGCGACGTTCCACGTCGGGAACCTGGCCACGGTGCGGACGACCGGGGTGTCGAACCACAAGACGCTGCCGTGGGCGAAGGCCAACGGCTACCTCCTGCAGAACGATCCGAAACGCCCGTTCTTCCCGGATTTCGAGGCGGCGGGCGAGGCTTACCTCGACCTGTACACGTATTTCCACCCGGATCCGCCGATCCTCGCCGATCTGCGGGCCCGGATCTCCGCCGAGGTCACCAGTGTCGCGCAGGGCCACGACGACTACTGGAACTACGTCGACGCGCTGAACATGGCGATGCCGTCGTTCGCCAGGATCGGCCTCCTCGACCACAACGAGTCCATTTTGGACACAATGCAGAAGCTGTTCCATCACGCGGAAAAGGAGGTCGGGCTGTTCGACGAGGCCACCGGCCTGTGGTACCGCGACGCGCGCTACGTCGGCACCGGGACGTTCTGGTCGCGTGGCAACGGCTGGGCGCTGGCCGCGCTGACGAAGGTGCTGCAGGTGCTGCCCACGTCGGATCCGCGCCGCCCGGAGTACCTGCGGGTGTTCACGAAGATGGCTAACACGCTGCGGTTCGCGCAGCGCGGTGACGGGTTCTGGAACTCCGATCTCCTACGGCCGTGGCATTACGGCGGCCCGGAAAGCAGCGGGACGGCGATGTTCACCTACGGCCTCGCGTGGGGCGTCAACGCCGGGATCCTCGACGCGGCCCGCTTCCGCCCGGCCGTCGACCGCGGCTGGAAAGCCTTGTCCACCACGGCTTTGCACCCCGATGGCCGCCTCGGTTACGTCCAGCCCGTCGGCGCCGCCCCCGGCCCCGCTAAACCCGCCGACACCGCCGCCTACGGCGTCGGCGCCTTCCTCCTGGCAGGCCAGCAAGTAGCCAACCTCACCCCCGGCTGCGGTCCCGTTCCGGCGACCTCACGTGATTGAGCAGCGCACTCGCGTGATTGAACGGAGATCTCGCGTGATCACGCGAGACACGCGGAGGGGTCGGCGCGGTGGAGGGCCGGGTCGGACTGGGCGAAGGTGCGGACGGTGCCGGGGCCGGAGGTCCGGGTTTCGAAGCGGACGGTGACGCGGCCCTGGCCCGCGCCCTGGATCCAGCCGGTGCCGTGTTCGTCGTGGGCGACGTCGTCGCCGGGGCGCCAGGTGCTGGGGACGTCGGGGGCAGGGGACGGCACGGGGTCGGCGGGAGCCACAGGAGCCGCGGTGGCCGGAGTGTCCGGTGTGGACACTGTCAGGGTGAACAACGCGTCCTGATGCGGCACGGAAAGGCCGCTGAACGCGACCCCGGCCAGCCGCACCCCGCCGAACTCCGCGGGATCCAGCAGCAGCCGTTCCGCGGTGGCGGTGAGCTGGTCGAGGTCGTCGGTCGGCGACGCCGTGGTCTCCGACCGGGTCACCGTGCTCATGTCGGTGTGCCGCAGCTTGATCACCACGGTACGGGCGACCCGCCCCGCCTGCGTCAGCCGCTTGTGCGCCCCGGCGGCGATCGTGCGGATCTCGGCGCGCAACGAAACGAGATCCTTGATGTCGACGTCGAACGTCGTCTCCGCGCTGACCTGCTTGGCCTCACCGCGTTCGGCCACCGGCCGGTCGTCGGCTCCCCCTGCCAACCGTCGCAACTCCCGCCCGACAGCGCCGCCGAGCGTGGCGACGGCGTCCGCTTCGGACAGTGCGGCCAGCTCCCCCAGCGTCTGCACGCCGATGACGCGCAGTTTCGACTCGGCCACCGGGCCGATCCCCCACAACGCCCGCACCGGCAGCGGGGCGAGGAACTCCCGTTCGGTGCCCGGCGGAACCACCAGCAGACCGTCCGGTTTGGCCTCGTCCGAACCGATCTTCGCGACCTGTTTCCCGGTGCCCGCGCCGATCGACGCGACAAGCCCGGTCGCCGAACGGATCCGCGCCCGCAGCCGCTCGCAGAACTCCGTCACCGTCTCGACGCCCGCGCCGGCCAGATCGGGCGGCTCGGCGAAGGCCTCGTCGAGCGAGATCCGTTCGAGCACCGGCGCGAACTCGCCGACGACGTCGAAGACCTCTTTGCTCAGCAGTTCGTACACCCGGAACCGGGGCGGCAGGATCACCCCGCCCGCGGGCAGCAACCGCCGCGCCTGCGACATCGGCATCGCCGACCGCACGCCGTAGACCCGGGATTCGTAGCTGGCCCCGGAAACGACGCCACGCGGCCCAGTCCCGCCGACGACGACCGCGCGCCCGGCCAGCGTCGGCCGGGTCAGCTGCTCGGCCGAGGCGTAGAAGGCGTCGAGGTCGAGGTGGATCACCCAGCGGTTCACTGCCCAGCCCCCGGCACCTCCAGCAGCCGGTGCAACGCACGGGTGTAGTCCTCGAACGCGACCCGCCCGCGTGCGGTGAGCCGCACCAGCGTCACCGGCGTGCGGTGCTCGTAGGCCTTGGTGATCTCGACGTACCCGGCGTCCTCCAGCTTCCGCAGGTGCGTCGAGAGGTTCCCCGGGGTCATGTCGAGCAGCTGCTGCAGGCGCGGGAAGGTGATCTGGTCGTCGGTGTGCAGCCCGGCGAGCGCGACCGTGACGCGCAGCCGCGCCTGCGCGTGGATCACCGGGTCGAGCTGGGGAAGCTCCTGCTCGCTCATCGATTCCGCCCGCGCACCGTGTGCCCGCGCCGCTCCAGCACGACGTACACCAGCGCGGCGAGCAGGAATCCCCCGCCGCCACACAGGCACAGCACCAGGAAGTTACCCGGATATCCGGCGAACACGCTCGCCGCGGCCGAGACGATCATCCACAGGCCGAGGCCGAACTGCAGCTTGTCCTGCCAGATCGCGCCGCCCGCGAGGTAGAGCACGCCGGTCAGCAGCAGCGAACTTCCCGACCACAGCAGGGAAACCGCGCCATCGGGCAGGCCGAGCCGTCCGATCTGGACGTTCACCACCCACAGCCCGAAGTAGCCGATCCCCCAGCTCCAGCCGTACAGCGCGCCACTGAGCCGCGACGGCCCGCGGATCCCCCGGCTCCGGCGGACACCGTAGAACGCGGAATAGCCGATGGCGGCCACGAACAACGCCGCCACCACGACTATCCCGAGCCACACCGGCACGAACGCCCGCGTGATGGCCAGATACAGCAGCCCCCAGCCGACGAGCCAGGCCACACCCCAGACGAGGAGCAGCCGCGCCGGTTCGAACCGCAGTTCCCGGCGCAGCCGCTCCTTCTGCTGAGCGATCAGGTTCAGCGACTCTTCCGCCGACATCGGTTCGGCTTCGTCATCCACCCTGCTCGCCCCTCCTGCCAATGCTGACCCCCAGACAGCACGGAAGTTAACACGTACTCACAGCTTCGCCGTGTCCAGCCGGAACCGCCGCAGCACCACCAGCGCGGGCACCACCAGCCACGCGGCCAGCACCAGTACCGCGATCCCCGTCCCGGAACCGTGGGTGAGCGGCGCCCGGCCGAGGGTGCCCAGCCAGTACGACGGCAGGAAACGCGCGACCGTGCCCATCCAGTCGGGCAGCATCTCCAGCGGCATCCAGAGCCCGCCGAACATGCCCAGCGGCAGCATCAGCGCCCCGGTGACCGCGCCGACGGTGTCGCCCTTGCCGTGCAGTCCGGCCAGCAGGCCCAGTACCGCGAACGGCAGGGCTCCCGCCCACAGCGACACCAGCGCCGCCGCCCACTGAGCCGGTGTGAGGTGTTCGCCGCGGATCAGGCCCGCCGCGAAGATGATCAGGATCACCGGCAGGGCCACGGCCATCGCCGAAAGCACCTTCACCGCGAGGTACCCGGGCGCGCGCATCGGCGTCACCCGCAGCTGACGCTGCCAGCCCTCGGTGCGTTCGGTGGCCACTCGCGCACCGGTGAACAACGCGCCGGTCATCGCCCCGTACGCCGCCATGTTGACCATCGTGACGACACCCGCCTTGACGCCGTCGGGCGTGACGTTGTCGCCGAACAGCCCGCCGAAGAGCAGGAACATCACCAGCGGCATGCCGATGGTGAAGATCGCGAACTGCGGGCTGCGCGCGATGCGCAGGATCTCCAGGCGCAGGTAGGTCGCGTTCATCGGAGGGCTCCCTGCGGCTCGGCGGCGTCGGACGTCAGCGCGAGGAACGCGTCCTCCAGCCCGACGGCGGTGATCTCGATGTCGGCCGCGAGCGGGAACGCCGCCAGCAGCCCGCGGATGGCGGCGTCGGAATCGGCGCACGCGAGTTCGGCGCGGTCCCCGCGCAGCCGCGCGGTGGACACCCCCGGGATCGCGGCCAGCCCGGCCTCCGACGCGCCGGGCACGACGGCCCGCAGCACCCGGCCCGCGACGGCGGCCCGCACCTGGGCGACCGGCCCGTCCGCGACGATCCGGCCGTGCCGCATCAGCACGACGCGGTCGGCGTAGTCCTCGGCCTCGGCGAGGTAGTGGGTCGCGAACAGCACCGTCCGGCCGGAGGCGGCGAACTCCCGCATCGACGTCCAGAACTCGCGCCTGCCGTCGACGTCGAGCGCGGCCGTCGGCTCGTCGAGCACCAGCAGGTCCGGATCCCCCGCCAGCGCCATCGCGAACCGGACCCGCTGCTGCTGGCCGCCGGAAAGCTTGCCGCAGCGCCGGTTCGCGAAGCCGGTGATCCCGGCCCGTGCCATGACGTCCTTCGCCGGAAGCGGCCGCTCGTGCGTCGAACGCACCAGCGCGACGTGCTCGGCCGCGGTCAGGTCCCGCAGCAGAGTCCCGTTCTGCACCATCGCGGCCATCCGGCCCTTCTCCACCGCCGTCCTCGGCTCGCCGCCGAAGACCCGGACCTCCCCCGCGTCCGGCCTGGCGAGGCCGAGCAGCAGGTCGACCGTGGTCGACTTGCCCGCGCCGTTGGGCCCCAGCAACGCGACGACCTCGCCACGCGCGACCTCGACGGAGACCCCGTCCACCGCCAGTACGTCGCCGAACCGCCTGGTCAGACCGTGCAGACTGAACGCGGGCCCCTCGGTTTCCGCCCCCATGCTTTCCCCCTTGAACCACTCTGAACCACAAAGTCGATGGGCACTTTGTAACACAAAGCTCCCTGCGGAGAAAAGCGACAGTGGCCCCGGACACCACGAACGCCCCGGCGACACGAGGTCGCCGGGGCGTTCTACGCACTCAGGAGGTCAGCCGAAGAGGGGCTGCTCCACCCGCGCGCTCTGCTTCGCGGGCACCTCCGACTTGGCCGCCGTCGGCGGGGGCGGCGTCGGCTGCGGCAGCGGCGCGCATTCGACGTCGGCCGTACGCCCCGGCTTGCGGTCCGGCAGCTTGCCCGTGGCGAGGTAGTCGGCGATCTTGTTGTCCACACAGGCGTTTCCGCGCGGCGTGATCGCGTGACTCGTCCCGCCCGGCTCGGCGATCAGCACCGCGCCCGGGAAGCGGCTGCGCACCTCGAGGCTGCCTTCGAACGGCGTCGCCGCGTCGAGCGTCTCGTCGATCATCAGCACGCTCTCGACACCCTTGCCCTGCACGTTCACCGGCTTGCCCGGCTTCACCGGCCAGTTCGTGCACGGCGCGTTGTACCAGGCGTTCTGCCAGGTGAAGTACGGCGCCTTGGTGAAGGTGCGCCAGTTGTCGGCACGCCAGCGGTTCCAGCTGGCAGGCCACTGGACGTCGGTGCACTGGACGGCGAGGTAGACGGCGTAGCCGTTGTCGTCGCCGCGGCCGCCGAAGTTCTCGTACAGCGTCTTCAGGTTCTGCCAGTCACCCTTGTTGACGTACCGCGAAAGCGCGTCACCGAGCAACGTCCAGCGCAGCTGGTAGTACCCGGCCTGCTGGAAGACGTCGATCAGCTCGTCCGGCCCGATCACGCCACCGGCGGGGTTGAACGAGGCCTTGAGCAGCTGCTCATCGAACACCCGCTTGACCGCGTCCTGGGTGGTGCCGAGGTGATAGACGTCGTCGTGCTTCGCGACCCAGCCGAACCAGATGTTGAGGTTGACGTCGAAGGCGACGTCCTGGTTCAGGTTGGCCTTGTACCAGACGTCGCGCGGGTCGACCGTGGAGTCGAGGATCATCCGGCGCACACGCTGCGGGTACGTCGTCCCGTAGACCTGGCCGAGGTAGGTGCCGTAGGAGTACCCGTAGAAGTTCACCTTCTCGGCGCCGAGCGCGGCACGGATGCTGTCCATGTCGCGCACGGTGTCGGTGGTCTTCATGTTCTCCAGCAACGCGCGCGGGTTCTTCTTCCCGCAGGCCTCGGCGTACGCCTTGGTCCGGTCCAGCCAGACCTTCTCCATGCCCGGGGTCAGCGGGAGATAGTTCGGCCGGTTGTAGTCCGCGTAGTTCGGCTCGCACGACAGCGCGGGCTTGCTGCTCCCGACACCCCGCGGATCGAAGCCGATCCAGTCGTAGGCGTCACCGGCGTGGTTCGGCACCCGCTTGCCCGCCAGCGCGAGCCGCAGCCCGGAAGCGCCGGGGCCGCCAGGGTTGGTGAGCATGACGCCCTGGTACTGGGCCTCCGGCGTCTTGTGCTGGATCCGGCTCAGCGCGAGCTGGATCTTCTCGCCCGATGGCTTGGCGTAGTCGACCGGAACCGAGAGGTAGCCGCATTGGGCGCCGGCGGCCGTCAGTGCCTGGTCGGCGCAGGCGCCCCAGGCGATCGGGGATGGCGCTGCGGCGGGCGCGGGGTCGGCGCTCGCGGCCGGGGCGACCGCCAGCGTCGAGGCCAGCGCGGCAGCGGCCACCGCGGCGAAAACAGCTCGTCTCACGAATTTCTCCCTTTCTCCCACAGTGGAAGCGGGTGCACCATAAACCGGACCGGCCGCCCGCGGACGGCTTCGCGGCGTAGTTGGGCCGAAAGCCCTACTAAAGATGGACGGGAAGTCCGGATCAATCCGGCAAAAAACCGATTGGCGAGCAGCCCCGGGTACAGATACGGTGAACGCCATGTTGATCTACTTCGCGCGCTTGCGGCTGTCCTGAGACGGCGTGACCGCCGGGCCCCCGCCATCGGATGAGGCCCCTTCTTCTGCACGCCGTCCACGCACTTCTTCCGTTCTCGGTAAAGGACTTTCATGCGTTCGCAGAAGCACATAGCCATGATCGGCTGCACCGCGCCGAGCCACATCTACCCGTCACTGGGCGTCATCCGCGAGCTGGTCGCCAGGGGCCACCGGGTCAGCTACGTGATCGGTGAACCGCTGGCCGGCCTGGTCGCCCCGACCGGCGCGGAGGTCGTCACCCATCCGACGACCTTCCCGCTCGGCGAGGCCGCCGTGTGGCCGGAGGAACCCGCCGAAGCCATGCGTGTGTTCCTCGACGAGGCCATCGCGATCTTCCCGCGGCTGACCGAGGTCTACGACCACGACCGGCCCGACCTGCTGCTCTACGACATCGGCGGCCTGCCCGCCCCGGTGCTCGGGCGGCGCTACGACGTCCCGGCGGTCCAGCTGTCGCCGACGCTCGTGGCGTGGGAGGGCTACAACGAGGACATGGCGGAGGTTCTGGAACCGATCAGGAACTCACCGTCCGGAAAGGACTATCATGCTGCTTATTCTGTTTGGCTGAAGGAAAACGGCATCGACCAGGACCCGTGGGACTGGATTTCGCTGCCGGAGCACGTGCTCTCGCTGATCCCGAGGGCGATGCAGCCCAACGCCGGCCGCGTCTCCGGCGCCGTGCGGTTCGTCGGGCCGTGCCTGGACGAGCGCAGGCTCGCCGACCGGAGCTGGACCCCGCCCACCGACGGGAAACGGGTCCTGCTCGTGTCCTTCGGCACGGCGTACAACGATCAGCTCGATGTCTATCGCGCATGCATCGAGGCGTTCGCCGGCTCGAGCTGGCACGTCGTGATGTCGATCGGGAAGCACGTCGACCCTGCCGACCTCGGGCCGCTGCCGGCGTCGTTCGAGGCGTATCCGCAGGTCCCGCAGCTCGCGGTGCTCGACGCGGCGTCGGCGTTCATCACGCACGCCGGGATGGGTGGCTGCACGGAATCGCTGTGGTACGGCGTGCCGACCGTGGCGATCCCGCAGGCCGCCGACCAGTTCGGCAACGCGGCGAAGCTCGAGGAACTGGGCGTCGGCAAGCATCTGCCCGCCGAGGAGGTCACCGCCGAAACGCTGCGGTCCGCCGTCGACGAGGTGGCGGGCTCTCCCGCCGTCGCCGCGCGGCTGGCCGAGCTGAAGGCGGAGATCCGTTCCCACGGCGGTGTTCGCGCCGCCGCCGACGCCGTCGAGTCCTATGTGGACCTGAACTGAAGGGGACTTTCCTCCGATAGCACCCGCTGAAGGGGACTTTCGTCGCATCGCATGCGACGAAAGTCCCCTTCAGCTCACGTGCCCCGGGTTTCGTTGAGGTAGTTGTAGATCGTGTACCGGGTCACGTCGAGCTGCCCGGCCAAGTGGTCGACCGCGTCCTTGATGAGGAAGAACCCCGCCTCGTCCAGCTCACGGACCACCGCGGCCTTGTGCTGTTTCTTCATCAGCTCCACCGGGATCCCGGCCTTGCCGACCGCGCGTTCGACGAGGTACCGCTGGAGGCTGTCCACGTCCGGCGGGAAGGTTTCCCGCTGCGGCGTCTCGGTTCCCTCCGCGCCGGTGAGTTCGCTGTTGACGCACAGGCAGCCGATCGCGACGCCCTCGGCGTCCCGCAGGAACAGCGTCGACGAGCGGATCGCGCGGCCGTCCGGTCCGTGGGTGCGGTAGTTCGTCAGATCCTGTGTCGTGCCACGACGGACGAGGCCCAGCAGCAGATCGGTCATCGGCCCGCCGACGGTCCGGCCGGTCAGTTCCCCGGCGATCGCGATGATCGAGTCCGGCAGCCTGCTCAGGTCGTGCAGCAGCACCTCGTTGCCCGGCCCGAGCATCGCGGCGAGGCCGTGCACGGCGGGGATCAGGGCGGTGAGCAGCTCCGGCGACGCGGGAGCCTCCCCCGGCGCGGCGGGGACGGCGTTCGGCACGACCGTCCGAACAGGACGGTGGAGCCGGTCGAGGGACGACCGCAGCAGTTCCGCGGCCGCCGCCGGGGTCGAGGCATGCGGCGAGAGACGGACGTGGTCGGGACGCACCGTCGCGGCGATGCCGTCCGCCGAAAGCGCGGCGCCGACCTGCTCGGCCGGATGACCCGGCAGGCTGAACGCGAAGATGCCCGCGCGGCGCTCTGTGGCCGAAACGATTTCGGCGCCGAAGGACTTCGCCACGTCCTCCAGTTCCCCGACCCGTTCAGCGATGCGCGCGGCGATCGCGCCGACCCCGGCCTCCTCGACCAGTTCCAACGCGGCGGCGAACGCGCCCGACGTCACCGGGCTGAGGTTGCTGATCGACCAGGCCGCCGCCATCGGGTCGGCGTCGTGGATCTCGTCGTCGAACAGGCCAGGGTCCCGCGCGCCGGTCCACCCGGACAGCACCGGGTCCATGCGCTCCAGCGCGCGGTCGGACAGCACCGCGAACCCGGTTCCCCAGCCCGCGCGCAGCCACTTCTGCCCACCGACGACGAGGACGTCCGCGACCTCCCACGGTGCCTCGGTGACACCGAAGCCCTGGATGCCGTCCACCACCAGCAACCGATCGCCGACTACGTCGCGCAACGCGGCGAGGTCGGCGCGATAGCCCGTGCGGAAGTCGACCGCGCTGACCGACACCATCGACGTCTCCTGCGTCAGTTCGGCGGCGACGGCCTCGGGAGTGACGTAACCCCGCGGCGGACGCATCCGCCGCACGGTGAGGCGACCGGCCTGCTCGGCCCGCGCCCATGGGTAGGTGTTCGCCGGGAACTCCCCCGCGGACACCAGCGCCTCGCCGCCGGGCGCGTTGAACGCCGCCTGGAACAGGCCGAGGCTGGTGTGCGGCAGCAGCACGGTGTGGTCGGTGTCGCTGCCGCACAGCCGCGCCGCGGCCGCCTTGGCACGGATCTCCTGCCGCATCAGCTCGTCCACAGTGGACGGACCGGCGGTCGTCGTCTGGTCTAGCAGGCGCGCGGTGGTGTCCAGCACGGCGTGCGAGGGCGGGCCGAAGCGCGCGAAGTCGAGATATCCCGCGGGCTCGTCGAACTGCAGCAGGTATCGGGGCGAAATCCTCATGACGCGAGAACCCGGGCCAGGAACTGCCGGGTGCGCTCGTGTTTCGGCGCGCTCAGCACCTCGCCCGGCGGGCCGGTCTCCACCACGGCGCCGTCGGCCATGAAGACCACTTCGTCGGCGGCTTCGGCGGCGAAGCCCATCTCGTGTGTCACGACCACCATCGTCATCCCCTCCGCGGCCAGCGTGTTCATCACCGCCAGCACCTCCCCGACCAGCTCCGGATCCAGCGCCGACGTCGGCTCGTCGAACAACATCAGCTTCGGCTTCATCGCCAGCGACCGCGCGATCGCCACCCGCTGCTGCTGCCCGCCGGACAGCTGCGCCGGGTACGCGTCCGCGCGATGTGCGAGGCCGACGCGCTCCAGCAGCTCCAGCGCTTCCTCCCGCGCAGTGTCCGGTTTGGACCCGAGCACGCGGACCGGGCCCTCGATCACGTTGTCCAGCACGGTCCGGTGCGCGAACAGGTTGAACCGCTGGAACACCATCCCGATGTCGCGCCGCTGCCGGGCGACGTCGCGTTCCTTGAGTTCGTACAGTTTCCCGTCGCGCAGCCGGAAGCCGATCGGCTCGCCGTCGACCCAGATCTGCCCGGCGTCGATGGTCTCCAGATGGTTGATGCAGCGCAGGAACGTGCTCTTGCCCGCGCCGGACGGCCCGAGCAGGCAGACGACCTGTCCTTTATGGACTTCCAGATCGATGCCCTTGAGCACCTCGGTATGCCCGAAGGACTTGCGGACGCCGACAGCGCGCAGCAGTGGCTCAGACACGGGACCCCCTCGTCAGCGGCGCGCCCTTCAACGCTTTCGCCGCGCGCGCCATCGGCCCTCGATCGGAGGCGTCGAAGGCGCGTTCCAGATAGTGCTGGCCGACCCCGGCGACGGTGACCACGACCATGTACCAGATCGCGGCGGCGAGCAGCGTTTCCATCACCAGCAGGTTGTTCGAGGAGATGTTGTTGGCCGCGTGGATCAGCTCGGTCACCCCGATCACCGACGCCATCGACGTCCCCTTGAGCATGTTGATGAAGTCGTTGCCGGTCGGCGGGATGATGACCCGCATCGCCTGCGGCAGCACGACGCGGCGCAGCGTCGCGCCCGGCGTCATGCCGATCGACTTCGCCGCCTCGGTCTGTCCACTGTCGACACTGTTCAGCCCGGCGCGGACGATTTCGGCCATATACGCGCTTTCGTTGAGCGCGAGGCCGAGCAGCGCGGCGGTGAACGCGCTGATCAGTACGTTCGTCTGCTCGTGGAGCAGGTAGCCGCCGAAGGGCAGCGGGATCGAGATCGTCGGGAAGATCAGCGCGAGGTTGTACCAGATCAGGATCTGCAACAGCACCGGAAGACCGCGGAAGAGCCAGATGTAGCCCGCGGCGAACCAGCGTGCGACCGGATTGGCGCTGCGGCGCAGCAACGCGATCACGATGCCGATGACGATCGCCGCCGCCTGCGCGATCACCGCGAGCACCACGGTGTTGAGCAGGCCGACGGCCATCACCCGGTACCACAGGAAGTCCGGGACCTGGTCCCAGGCGATCTGCGCGTTGCCGAGCGCGATCCCGAGCAGGACCAGCAGCGCGAGAATGACGGCCGCGCTGCCCCAGCGGCCCCAGTGCCGGAGCCGGACGATCGGCAAGGGCGTGTCAGCTCCCGCCATTGACCCGCACCTCCTTGACCGCGCCCTGCTCGACGCCCCACGCCTGGAGGATCTTGCCGTACGTACCGTCGGTCACCAGCGCCTGCAACGCCTTCTGGACGGCGTCGGTCAGCGGCTTGTTCTGCTTGTTTATGCCGAGACCGTAGGGCCCGCCGTTGATCGGCTCGCCGGGGACGACCTCGAAGAACTTGCCCTCGCCCGCGGTCCGGGAGATGTAGACGGCGCTGGGCAGGTCGTTGAGGATCGCGGCGACGCGGCGGGTGCGCAGCTGGTTCTGGTTCTGCGTGTCGCTGTCGGTCGCGGTGACGGTGATCGCCTGCTTGCCCGCCGCGGTGCACTTCCCGCTCTGCTCGGTGGCGAACTTCTGGTGGCTGGTGCCCTGCACGAGCGCGACGTTCTTGCCGCACAGCGTGTCCGGCCCGGTGATGCCCTCGGGGTTGCCCTTGGCGACCATGATCGTGATGCCCGAGGAGAAGTAGTCGACGAAGTCGATCTGCTCCTGGCGGGCCTTGGTGTCGTTCATCGCGGCCATGGTCAGGTCGACGCGGCCGGACTGGAGGCTGGTGATGAGCGAGCCGAACGCCATGTCCTGGTGGGTGACCGTGACACCGAGCTTGGCCGCGATCGCCTTGGCGAGGTCGACCTCGTAGCCGATCGGGGTCTTGCCGTCGGCGGAGTAGAAGTTGTTGGGCGCGGACTGGATGTTCGAGGCCAGGTTCAGCACGCCGGCCTGCTTGACGTTCGCGGGAAGCGCCTCCTTCAGCGCGGGGTCCGGCTTCACCGCGGCGAGGAGCGCGGCGTTGTCGGGGATCGCCGACGGGGCCGCCGCGGCCTGGGACTTGCCGCCCGCACCGTCCGGTCCGCCTCCGCAGGCGGCAGCGCCCAACGAGACCAGCGCGATCAGCCCGCCCAGTGCGGCGACACGCCAGGGACGGGTACGGGACGAGGGGACCGGCGGCATGACGACCTCCAAGGTGGGGCGCTCGGATGGAGGCACGCTACAACTCGTTGTTGAAGCCGTCAACGTCGTGTTGAAAGATACTGAGGGGGACTCTCGCCGCATGCGATGCGAGGAAAGTCCCCCTCAGCGCGTCTCGTGCGAGGAAAGTCCCCTTCAGCTCAGGCCGCGACGTAGTTGCCGGAGAGGATGAGCAGGACCTGCACGGTGATCCCGGTGCCGTAGTAGTCCTTGTTGTCCGGCGCGAACGACGTGAGCTGGGTGAACAGCTTGTCCAGCCAGGCCTGGGAGGCCGGGTCGGCCATCGCCGCGACGGCGAACGACGCGGTGAAGCACGGGTGCTGGCCGCTTTCGGTCTTCGAGCCGGACAGCGAGTAGCCGGTGGTGATCTTGGCCGGGTCACCGCCGGTCGCCTGCTTGATCCAGGCGTTCATCTTCCGCACCTGGCCGGCCGCCGCACTGCCCGCCGCCGTGATCGCGTCGGCGCTGAGGCGCCACGGGTCCCGGCAGGCGTTCCAGCTGTACTTGCCGTCGTTCGGGCCCTCCAGGAAGTTCGCCCCGGCGGGTTTCGGCGTCGAGTTGGTGTTGACCACGAAGTCCGGCAGCAGCCCGGTGTTCGGGGCGTTGTTCTGCTGCAGCGTCGAGACAGCGCTTTCATGCTTGGCGCGGATGGTGTTCCACTCGCTGTCGCCGGTCGCCTTGGCGAACGCGCGGAAGTGACCCGGCATCCAGTCCGAGGACCGGGAGCTGTTGATGTACTTGCCATCGGTGGCCCAGTCGCCGAGGCGCATGTACTTCGTGCTCGGGTTGACTTCGCTCTTCTTGATCGCGTTGATGATCCGGACAGCCTCGGCCTTGTAGTTCACCGAACCGCCGCTGCCCCACTTCTTGTCGGCGACGAGCAGGCCGTAGGCGATCTCCAGATCGCCGTCGGTGGCCGAGTCGCTCCCGTTGACGCTCTTGCAGTTGGCGTCCTGTTCGGCGGCGTGCAAATCCTTGTTGTTGACCGAAGGATGCGCTTTCACGAACTTCAGGATGCCGTCGACGATGCCGCGCGCCTGCGGGTCCTTCTCCGCCATCATGGCCGCGATGCTCAGGCCGTAGCCCTGCCCCTCCGCGACGAAGGCGTGGTCGGCGTCGGGCGCGAGCACCGCGTACGTGCCGCTGCCGCATTTGGTGGTGAGGAAGTGCTGCTTCCAGAACGAGTAGTACTTCTGCAGCGCCTCGTCCTGCGCTGCCTGCGAAGCGGACGGCCGCAGAGTGCCTGGCACGTAAGGAGTTCCACCCGAGGGCGCCGCGACGGCCTGAGTCGGTATGCCCAGCAGGCCCACCGCGAACGCGGCCACCGCCGCCAGTGCCCGGACAGGTCTTTTCATCGTTCCTCCGTAGGACTTCGTCGGCTGCGGCGGCGATGCGTCCGAGGTTGACAGAAAGGTCAAGAGAACGTCAAGACTGTTAGGAAACTTTCTTTACGATTAACCTGTGCCACACCCTCCGGGCCGCTACCCCGAACGGGCTAGCGTTGCGGCCATGACGATCGACCTCACCGGGCATGGCCCGGACTTCGCGCGGTTCTGGACCGAACGGCGGCTGGCCACGCTGAGCACGGTCCGGCCGGACGGCACCCCGCACGTCGTCGCGGTCGGGGTGACCGTCGATTTCGCTGCCGGGATCGCGCGGGTGATCACGTCCGGCTCGTCACGCAAGGCCCGGCTGGTGCGCGCGGCGGGTGCGGACGGCGCGGCCGTGGCGGTGTGCCAGTTCGAGGGCCGCCACTGGTCCACTTTGGAGGGACGGGCGGTGCTGCGCGAGGACGCCGACGCGGTGCGGGACGCGGAAAACCGTTACGCGGCAAGGTATCGACAGCCACGAGTGAACCCGAACCGGGTCGTCATCGAAATCGCGGTGACCCGCGTACTCGGCAACGCCTAAGCGAACACCGCGGCGAGCACACCCTCGGCGCTGCGCACGACGACGTGGGCGGCCGCGCGGTCGGCACGCGGGCGGTCCGGGCGCTCCGCCTCGTGGCGCCACCGCCGGATCGCGTCCAGCCCCGCGGCGTGGACGTCGGCCGGGTGCACCTCCGGCGGGAGCCCGAGCCGTTCGCCCGCCGAGGTGCCCTGCGCGCCGAGCAGCCGGACGGCTTCCTCGGCGGCTTCCCCGGTCAGCGCCGTCCGCCCGCCGCGGATGTCGGCGATGAGCCGCAGCTCGCGGAAGTCGTGACACGCGGCGGCGAACCGTTCGACGCGGGCCGCGAGCCGGTCGGTGTGCGGGCGGGGTTCTCCGCGCAGCAAGGATTCCAGGTACAGCACGGCGGTCCGCGCCTTGAGCACCTCGGCACGAGCGACGAAACAGCTCGCGATCGTGTCCCGCAGCTCGCCGAGGCCACTGCGGCGGACGAGTTCCGCGGACAGCCGCATCCTGCTGTCGCAGCCGGTCCGGATGAGGGTCGCGGCGAGCCGGACGCCGTAGAGCCCGAAGCGGGTCAGCAGCGCACGCCGGGTCTCGGCGGGCAGCCCCACCGGGAACGGGTCCGCGATGAACGCGTCCACCGACAGCAGATGCCGGTCCAGTTCGGCCCTCGGCACGGCACCCAGCGCCGCGAGGAGGTCGAACTCGTCGTCACGCAGGGCGCGCCCCGCGTAGGCGAGCTGCCCGGCGACCGCGATCACGCCCTGGAACCCGCTGCACTGCGGGTCTTCGCGCCACGCCCGCCTGGCGAGCTGTTTCGCGTTCAGCAGCGCGTCGATCCGGCCCGCACCGACCTCGTCGGCCCGTGCCAGCACGAGGATCGTGTTCACCGCGCTCTGCCGCGCGAAAGCCGAACCTCCGTCCGGCCGCGCGGCGGCCAGCTCGTCCGGTTCGAGATGCCGGATCAGCCGCACGGTCGCGTCGGTCGGCGTCGCGGGATCGTCGAGCAGGGTGACCTCGCGCAGCGCGCGGGTCGGCCATTCGCCGAGTGCGGCGGCCAGCGTCGACTTCCCGGCACCCGCCGGACCGGTGAAGCCGACGCGCAGCGGTTCGTCCCAGCTGTCCAAAAAGGAGCGAAGCGGCCCCGCCGCGCGCGGATTGTCGTGGTACAGCGCGGCCGCGTCGGCGAGCAGGGCACGGACGTCTTCCGTCACGCCGGTAGCTCCCGCGGCATCCGACCGGCGAGCAGGCCCAGTTCCCCTGCCCGCTTGTGCAGGGCGGCGAGCCGGTCGATCTCCCGCCGCAGCGCCGCGGACCGGCGTTCCCGCTCGGCCGAACCCGCGATGATCGTCTCGCGTTCGGCGGTGAGTTCCTCGGAAAGTTCCTCGGCCAGTTCGGTGAAGTGATCGCGCAGCCGCCGCTGCACCAGCCGGATCGCGTCGCGGGATTCCTTGGAAAACCGCAGGAAGACGTCGTCGACGTGGCGTTGCGCGGCCGCCTTCGCGGCGGCCTGGCGGCGCTGCAGCCGCATCCCGCCCTCGTCGTGGATGGTCTTGGCGGCGAACGCGGCACCGGCACCGATGGATACCGGGTTGATCAGCGGCATCCCGGCAAGACTGGTGACCAGGCCGAACATCAGCACCCCACCGTACGAACCACGCAGCCCGGTGAACGCTTTCTGGCCGATCTTGAACCGCTCGATCCGTGGCGAGCCGACGTCCCCGATCGTCGACGCGCCGGAGTCCTCCAGACGGAGTTCCGGCAGTTCGCGTTCGTACCGGGTACCGAAGACCGCGGCGACGGCCTGCGCGATCCACTCCGCACGCGCGGCCATCCAGCCGTAGTTGGTCTCGACCGCGTCGGCGAGGGTTTCGTCCAGCCAGGCGGCGAAATCCGGCCAGACCTTCGCCGGGTCGCCCTCGTCGAAGGTGCGGTCGATGTGCTGCACGATCTTCCTGGTGCGTTCCCGCAGGTCGTATTCGGCGTCGGCGCTCAGGTCGGCGATCTCGTCGGCGAGCAGGTTCTGCCACTTCAGGTTCTGTTTGCGCAGCTCGTCGCCGCGGCGCTGCGCGCGGTTGAGCAACGTGGTCGGGTCGACCCCGGCGTCCTGGCCGGCGGCCTCGGCCCGCGTGCGCAGGGTGTCGACGAGTTCCGCCGCCGCGGCCCGCACACCGACCGCCGCGAGCAGCGCCATCGACTGCTCGGCACCCCGCGTGCTCTGCTCCGCGATCCACGCCAGCAACGCGGGAAACCCGGACTGCGCGTTGAGTTCCACGTCACCCGCCTTCGCGGCGGCCTGGCGGACCACGGCGGAAACGGGCAGGACCGGCGCGTCGATCCCGGCCTCGGCGAGCGCGGCGCGGTCGCGTTCGGCCACCGCGCGCCAGCCGGGGCAGACATCGATCTTGGTCAGCGCCAGCACGACGTGCGGGCACCAGGTCCGGACGTGCCGGGCCAGCGCGAGTTCCGCGGCGGTGAGCGGTGCGGTGGCGTCGGAAACGAGCAGCACCGCGTGCGCGTCGGCGAGGACGTCGAGCGCGGCCGCGGTGCGCGGGGACTGCGGGTCACCGACAGCGGGAGTGTCGATCAGCACGAGTCCCGCCGACAGCAGCTCGCGCGGGACGCCGACCTCGACGCGGCGCAGCGTCCCGGCCGGGCGCGCGCCGAGTTCGCCGGTCAGCCGCTCGACGGCGACCGGGATCCGTTCCCGGGCCTGGCCGACGAGCGTGGCCCCGGGTTCGGGGGCGTAGCCGATCTCGGTCGGCACCGAGGGGGTGGCCGCGTCGCCGACCGCGCAGACCGGCGCGTTCAGCACCGCGTTGAGCAGATAACCCTTGCCCTGCTTGGGAAAACCGAGCACGGCCAGCCGTGTGCGGCCGGGATCGGCGTCACGTCTTCTGCGCAGCCGTTCGGCGAGATCCGCGCGGCCGTGGGCACGACAGGCGGCCAAGGTCTCGTCGAGGACCTCGAGCCAGGCGGGGACGGTCACGACGAAGGAGTGTCCCCCCTCCCGGATCGCGCCGCACAACGGGGACCGGCCCCGCGGCCGGAAGCGAGCCGCGGGGCCGGGGTTCCACGATCGGTGATCGTGGCCGGATCAGAACGAGATGTGCAGGTCGTTGCCCGAGCCGATGTCGCCGGTGTGGACGTTGCCGATGTCGTTGTGCCCGAGGTCGTTGCAGTTGCCGACGTGGGAGACCACATCGTGGACGTCGGAGACGCCCGCACCGTTGCCGATAGCGCCGGTGACGTCACCGACACCGTTGTGCGCGACGCCGACGGCGTTGTGCGCGGCGTCGACACCGTTGTGCGCGGCGTTGGCGATCTGCGAGCCCGCGTTCCCGGCCAGGTCACCGCCGAGGTGCTTGACGTCGAGGTCGCCGGCGTTCGGCAGCCCACCGGTCAGGCCGCCGATGTGACCACCGACACCGCCAAGGGCGCCGGTCACGTCGCCCACGCCCGGGGCGTGCCCGCCGAGGTCGCCGACCGGGTTCGGCAGCTCGCCCGGGACGGGCAGGCCCGCGCCCTGCGTGGCACCGGCCAGGTCGCCACCGACGTGCTGGGCCTGGCCCACGGCGTTGTCGAGGCTGTAGTTGGCCTGCCCCACGGCGTTGTTGACGCTGAAGTTGGCCTGGCCGACCGGGTTGGAGTCGATGCCGTGCGCGAGGTCACTCGCGTAGCCGAAGGCACCGGTCGGGTTGTGCGCGAGCGCGGTGACACCGGCGGCGGCGTTCGTCACGTCGGCCTCGCCCGGCAGCTGCGGCAGCGCCGGGGCGTGCAGGCCGAGGTCGGGGGTGCCGGGGACGGCGGGAACGCCGGGCACGGACGGGACGCCGGCCGGGACCGACGGCAGGCCGGGCAGCTCGGCACCCGGCAGCTCCGGCGCGGCGGGCAGGCCGAGACCCGCGGTGAGCGCGTGCAGCTGGGCGATGGCGCCCTGGAGGCCCTCCTGCGGGACGTCGGCGCGCTCGGTGAGGTCACCGAACTGCGGGACACCGCCGAGGCCGTTCGGGTTGTCGACCGGGACGTAGTCGAGCACCAGCGGGATGACCTCGTGCACGTCGGCGGCGCTGACGTCGCCGAGCCCGGCGGCGGCGAGCGCCTGCTGCGGGTCGGAGCCGAACGCCTGCAGCGCGGCCGGGTTCGAGAGCAGGTTGAGGGTGAAGTCGTGCAAGGTCTGCACGGAGCTCATGAGGAATTCTCCTGTGGGGAAGGTCCGATGGGACGGGGACGGCGAGGACCGTCGCTGGTCTCCGCGTGTCGATCAAGCTAGGGAAGACCGGCCCCGGGGCACATCGGGGATTACTCCGAGTCGTCGTTCGGTCAGCCAATAGGGGATCGGTATGACATCGTTAGGGAGTTAGGGGCTCATCCGAGACGCGTCCCGTTGGGTTAAATCCACTCCCAGCTTGCTTGAGTGACCCGAACGGGTGAGGATTTCCGAGCCCTAGGGGATTTCCCGCCGGGCCGCGCGACGAAGGAGGAGGTGCCGGTGTCCTACGTCCTCGGCATCGACGTCGCCCCCACCAGGACCCACGCCGCCACCCGCACCCGGGCGGGTGAGGGCTGGGGGCCGCCGGAGCCGCTGTGGCTCGGCGAGCAGGCCCCCTCGGCCGCCTCCGCGCTGTTCCTCGACGACGAGGGATACCTGCTGACCGGAGACGCCGCCGCGCACGCCGGTGCCGAAATCCCGTCCCGGCTGCTGACCGGATTCCATCAGCGGATCGGCGACGAAGTGCCGATCATCGTTGAAGGTGAACGATTTTCACCCCAGTCGCTGAGCGGCGTGCTCGTCGAGGGCATCGTCGAGCACGCGGCCGACCTGTTCGGCGAAGCCCCGGGCCAAGTCGTGCTGACCCACCCGGCGGGCTGGGGCGGCTACCGGCGCGAGCTGCTGCGCCGGGAGCTGACCACGGCCGGGATCACCGCGGTGACCCTGGTACCGGGCCCGATCGCCGCGCTGCACGCCCATCTGCCCGCGCCGGGCCCTGCCGACACCGCGGCCGCGGTGTGCGAATACGGCCCGGACGGGGTGACCGTGACGCTCGCGACCGCTTCCGGCGCGAGCGGCTGGCGGCAGGTGACCACGGCCGAAGGCGTCGCGCCCGCCGCCGCCGTGAGCACCGTCTTCGCGCTCGCCCACACCGCGTCGGTCCCGCCGAAAGCCTTGGCGGGCCTCGTGTTCTGCGGCGCGATCACGCCCGGTTCGCTCCCGGGACGGCTGCCCTGCCCGGTGTTCGCGGGTCCCCACCCGGAACTCACCACCGCGCTCGGCGCGAGCGCGGTGACCACCAGCGCCCCGGCGCGGCGGGCGGAAGCCGCTGTCGAAACCACGCTGCTCCCCCAGCCCGGCCTCGCGCCCGAGGTCAGCGAACGACCGGCCCGTCCGCCGGTCGAGATCACGCCGTTCGCGCTGCCCGAACGCCGCGGTCCGGGCAAGCTCTTCGGCAAACGACGTCCGCTGGCCGCCGCAGCCGCCGTCCTCACACTCACCGCGTCGATCCTGACGATCACGCTGACCACGCGTGAGGCGACCGCGGGCGGCCACCCCCGCCCCGCTCCCCCGACCTCCTGCGCCCGGCCCGGCGCGGGCGCATCCGCTGAGGGTCACTGTTGAACGCACTGCTGGCGACTTCCGGCACCGAGCTCGTCCATCCCGCCGCCCAGCGGCTGCTGGCCGACGTCTCGGCCGACCCCGCCGATCCGTTGCGCCTCACCGTCGTCGCCCCTGGCGGCTACGGCAAAACCACGCTGCTCGACGCGCTCGAGGCGTGTTATCGCGCGGCGGGAATCGACGCGGTGCTCGTCGACAACGCCGACCGGCTCGGCGAAGCCGAACTCGACCGGCTGACCGCGCTCGCCGACCGGACGGACGCGCCGATCGTGCTGGCCCACCGGCCACGGCCGCGGGCGGCACTGCGCCTGCTCGGCGAGACGTTCGGCAGGCGGACCCCCGGCCTGCGGCTGTCCCCGCTCGGAGTGCAGGAAGTGGGGCGGCTGTGGGAAAAAACCACCGGCGACGCAGCGGACCCCGCCGCGGTGCGCGAGGTGCACGCCAGGACCGGCGGGGTGCCCCGGCTCGTCGTCCGCGCGCTCACCGCCAGGCTGGCCGAGTTCCGCGGTGAACTGGCCGAACTGGACGACGACGTGCTGCGGTATCTCATCGCGGCCGAGGCGGGCGCGGGCCGGAACCTCGACCTGCTGAGCGTGCTGCTCGGCCGCACCCCGGACCGGCTGCCCGAGGTCGTCGACGGGGCACGGGCGACCGGGCTGCTCGGTACCGACGACGTGCTGCTCCCCCTGGCCGCGGACGCGATCCGCGCGTTCAGCCCACCGGCCCGGCGGCTCACCGCGCTGCAGCGGCTCGTCGACCTGCAGCTCGCCAGGGGACTGCCGGTGCTCGACCTCGCCCGGTCGCTGCTCGACGCCGGCGGGGCCGGGGCGAGCGCGGCCGCGGCCTTCGCGGCCGCCGCGCGGGAAGCGCTCCCCGCCGACGCGAAACTGGCGGCACGTTTCGCCGAAGCGGCGGCGGAAGCCGGAGCCCGCGGCCCCGAGCTGACCGCGGGCTGGGCCCGCGCCGCGGCGCTTTCCGGTGATCTCGACACGGCTTTGCGCCTCGGCGACAGCATGCTCGGCGGCGAAGACGCCGACACACGCGCGGCGGGCGCGGAAATCGCCGCGACGGTACTGGCCCATCGCGGGGAACTCGCCCGCAGCGCCGAGCTCTACCACTGGGCGGGCCGCGGCGACGCGGACGCCTTCGCGGCGATCGCGCTCGTCGGCACCGGCGACCTCGACGGCGCGAACCGCCTGCTCGACTCGCCCGCCCCCGGTGTCGTGCCGACCCTGTTCGCGGGCGCCGCCACCCGCATGGCGCAGGGGATCGCCGAATCGGTGTCGCCGGGTGGCGCCGCCGAAACCCGTGCCGCGGAAGCACTGTCCACCCTGGTGGGCGCGGCGACGATGCTCGAACCGGCAGGCGGCGGGCTCGCCCTGCCGGACAGTCCCGCCGCGCTGGCCGCGCTCGCCGGACTGCACTCCGGTGAGCTGGCGCTGGCCGAGTCGGTGCTGACCCGGGCGCTGGCGAACCGGATCGGCGGCGAACTGCTGGCCACCCGGCACCGGCTGCTGCTCGGCTGGGTCGCGATGACCGCGGGGGATCTGGCCACCGCCGCCGAACACCGCGACGCGGTCACGCGTCTCGGCCGCCCCCTCGAAGCGCGGGACGAGCTGTTCTTCGCGACGCTCGACCTCGGGCTCGCCCGGCGCGCCAGCGATCTCGTCGGGCTGCAGCACGCGTGGGAACGCGCCTACCAGGCCTCGATGCGGCAGCAGGCGGACCTGTTCACCCTGCTGCCGCTGGGAGAACTCGCCATCGCGGCCGCCAGGGCCGGTGCCCACGCCAAGCTGGCCCGCCAGCTCGACCGCGCGCACGCGTTGCTGGCCCGGCTCGGCGACCCTCCATTGTGGACGGTCTCACTGGCCTGGCACGAACTGCACGCCGCCATCACGCTGGAGGACTCCGCCGCCGCGGAAACCCACCTGGCCACGCTGACCCGGCACGCGGACCACGGCCGGTACCCCGCCACGATGGCGCGGGCGGCACGGGGCTGGCTCGCGGTGCTCGGCGGCGCCGTCGAACCCGGCGAGGTCTCGGCGGCCGCCGCGGAACTGCACGAGCTCGGCCTGTGCTGGGACGCCGCCCGGCTGGCGGGCCAGGCCGCGATCCGCACCTCCGACCGCAAGGCGATGGTCCACCTGCTCGAAGCGGCCCGGCAGTTCCAGGGCAGCACCGCGCGCCGCGAGACCGGCACACCCGAACCGGCCGGGACGACCGGCCTGAGCGCGCTGAGCGAACGCGAACTGCAGGTGGCGCGCCTCGTCGTCGACGGGCTGACCTACAAGCAGGCGGGCAGCAAGCTCTTCATCTCCGGGAAGACCGTCGAGCACCACATGGCCCGCATCCGCGGCAAGCTCGGCGCCGGGGACCGCCGCGAGCTGCTCGCCATCCTGCGCGAACTGCTCGCCCAGCACCCCTGACCCAGCAACCCTGACCCCGCGGCCTACGCCCGCACCCGAAGCCCCATCGACGTCATCAGCACCGTCGCCTGCTCCGGCGAGATGATCGCCTCGGCCAGCTCGACGTTGAACGGGTCGAACGCCGACAGATCGCTGCCCCGCAGATCGGCACGGCCGAACTTGGCGCTGTGCAGCTGGGCCGCCGAAAGGTCGACATCGGCGAACACCGCGTCCACACAGTTCGCCGCGGTGAGATCCGCCTCCCGGAGCCGCACCTGGTGGAACCGCGCACCACGCAGATCGGCACCGGGCAGCCCGGCGAACGACCAGTCCCCGCCGGTGACCCGCAGCGGCCTCAGCGAGCACTCGGTGAACACGCTGCCGACGAGCTTGCACCCGACGAACTCCGCGTCGAACAGGTTGCAGCGCTTGAAGGTGCAGCCGGTGAACGCCGAATCGGTGTGCCGCGACGAGTTGAACCGCACGTTGCCGAACACGCAGTCGGTGAACACGACACCCCGCGTGGTCGCCTCGGTGAGGTCGACCTCGTGGAACTGGCACCGGACGAACGTCCGCCCGGTGAGCTCCTCGGCATACCAGTCCTCCCGCTGGAAGACGGTGTCCTCAGTGGTCTCTCGCTGGGACTCGGGCTGGGCATCAGACATGGCTTCTCCGCACGCCCCACGCTAACCTCTGCCACCGACATTCCGGCCACGCACGATCCCGAAGGAGTGCGATGCCCGCCCGGTTCAGCGCCGACGAGGTCCGCGCCGCGGTACCGATGCCCGCCGCCGTGGACTCCGTCCGCGACGCGTTCCTCGACCTCGCCGACGACTGCTTCGTCCAGCCACAGCGGCTGGCCTTCGGTGGCGAGGCCGGGACGGGCACCGTGCTGGTCATGAGCGCGTACCACCGGCCGACCGGTGCGGCCACGGTGAAGACGACCAGTGTCGTTCCCGGCCGGGACCCGCTGATCCAGAGCACGCTCGTGTGGACCACCGCGGAGCGCCAGCTCGTCGCCGAGGCAGCCTCCATCACGACCCTGCGCACCGGCGCGGCCAGCGGCGTCGCGACCGACCTGCTCGCACCCCGCGACGCCTCCCGGCTCACCCTGATCGGCGCCGGTGCCCAGGCGGCCGACCAGGTCCGTGCCGTGGCCGCCGTCCGGGACCTCCGCGCGCTGACCGTGTTCAGCCGCGGCACCGGCCGGGCCCACGCTCTCCTGGCCGAGCTGACCGCCGAGTTCCCAGGGCTCATCACCCGGGTGGCCACCAGCGCCGACGACGCCGTCGCCGATGCCGAGATCGTCTGCTGTGCCACCTCGAGCGACACGCCCGTCCTCGCCACCGCCGCACTTCCGGAACGCGTCCACGTCAACGCGATCGGCTCGTTCCGGCCCTCGATGCGGGAGCTGCCCGCCGACCTGCTCGCGACCGCGTCGGCCGTGGTCGTCGACCAGCTCGACGCGTGCCTCGATGAATCCGGCGAGATCCGGCACGCCGTCGGTACCGGACTCCTCGATCGCGCCGCGATCCTGGAACTGGGCTCCGCGTTGCGCACCCCGCCTGGCACGGGCGGACGCACCGTGTTCAAGTCCGTCGGTGTCGCCGCACAGGACTGGGCCATCGCCCGCCTGCTCGACCCGGCCTTCGCCGTGTCACCGCCCGTTCACGGATAGCCGCTTTCTCCCGTCAACCGTTCTCCCTCCGTTACGAAGATCTCTTCCTTCGGGTGACACCCCTCTCACCCACGTACCAGGGGAAACGCCGCCTGCCCGCGACGTTCCACCTGGTCACCGCGGCCGTCTCCGCCGCGCCCGCCGGAGACCACCCACGCCCCATCCCGTACCCCGCCGCTCCCGGAGGCGACGTGTTTCGGCAACACTGGTCCGATGAGCGAGGGGCGATGGTTCGACAGCTGGGTGCCCTGGCCGGAGCTCTCCGGCCTGGCCGCGGCCGGTCGCTCCCTGCTGCCCAACGTCCCGGCGACCCCGGCCGCGCTCGCCCGCACCGTGACCGAGCAGCTCATCGGGCGCAGGCTCACCGCCAAGGTCGGTGACCGCGAGGTCGGCCTGACCCTGACCGCACTCGACTACCCCGCCGACTCGCTCAAGCTCGCGACCGGCCGCGTCGGCGACGTGCGCATCGTCGCCGAGGATGTCGACTGGCCGGAACCCGGTGACGGCACCGGCGACACCGACGACCGGATCCCGCTGCGCCGGGTCACGGTGCTGGCCCGCGACGTGAAGCTACGGTCGCTCCCCTCCCCCGCGGCCATCCCCGCCGGGGTGGAGCTGCGGATAGCCGTCGCCGCCGACGTCGTTCGGCGACGCGTCGCCGAACATCGCCCGGGAATCGTGGCGACCCCGGCCGAAGACGGTCTCCTGCACGTGCGGTGGGCGCGGCGGCCACACTGGGGCCACCTGACCCTGGACTCCACTGTGGACGATTCGGCGGTCGTGCTGACCCCGCGCTCGCTCCACATCGGACGGTGGAAGTTCCGCCCACCCCAACGGTTCCAGCCCATCCGGCTGCCACTGCCCGAACTGCCGCCGGGGATCCGGCTGACCGCGGTCGAACCACGGCACGACGAACTCGTCCTGCACACCGTCGCCGACGAGTGGCCGGAACGGCTCTCCCGGATTCCGCTCTCCGACCTGCTGAGCTGGCTGACCACCGCGGCTCTGACCTTGACCCTGCCGAAATTGGGCGCACGCCCCTGACACCTCCCCTTGCCACGCGGGTCGTGTGACCCACACCACGACCATACTCGAACGCTTGTTCGATGCCATCACACGATCAGGTGCTCCGCCAGACGGCTTCAGGGTCCCTCGGCAACCGCCTTGACGTGGTCGTTGCGTGCGCGGATCAGCCGCGTCATGTACCGCTCGAGCACCACGCGTTCAGCCAGAGTCCCGAGCAAACCGAGCGGAGCGGCGAACTCGACGACGTCGCGCATCACGGTCCCACCACGACCGTCCGGCGTGAAGTGGTGCACGTGATGCCAGCGCCGGAACGGTCCGGCGACCTGCTCGTCCACGAAGTACCCCGGCGGTTCACAGGCGGTGATCCGGGACGTCATCCGCCATCGCACGCCGAAATGCCGCGCTTCCCAGGTGACGGTGTCACCCAGCGCGAGCCGCCCGGAAGTGACACCACCGACCGCCCGTTCCGCGGAACCGGCCATCGACGCGGTGTGCACCTCCACCTCCAGTGAGACATCGAAGACACGCCGCGGCGGCGCGGCGATGCCGGCGATGAGTTCGAAACGCGCCATGACCTCAACGCTACGGCGACACCGCCCCATCAGGTCGACCATATCGTTTTTCGATGCTATCGTTTCTCGATAGCATCGAAAAACGATATGGAGGAGGCGTCGTGACCAAGGCGAGCAAGCAGCGCAACCCGTTCCAGCCTCTACGTGGCATCGCCGAGGTGCTGTCCATCGTGTTCTGGCTCTTGTTGATCCTCGCCGTGTTCCAGACCCTTTACACCGCGGGCTGGTGGCCGGGCGCGAAGCGCGACACCGCCTGCGTCGACGCGGCCGACATCGTGTCCTCGCACATCACCGGCGACCTCGGCGCCAACCTGAAGCCCGGGACACGGCCGAGCGCGGCCGTGACGAGTCTGTGCGTCGAGCAGCCGAGCGCCGGCCAGCGCTTCGCTCATATCGGAGATCAGCTGCCGCAGGTCGTCTTCATCGTCGGCGCGCTGATCGTCCTGTTGCACTTCCTCAAGACCGCGACCAGGAACGGGCCTTACGCCGACGTCGTTCCCGGCAAACTGCGCGGGCTCGGCTGGTACCTGCTGATCGGCGGGCCGGTGCTCGCGATGATCTCCGCGCTGGCACGGTTCTTCCTGCGCCGGAGCATGGTCACCGATCTGCCCTCGGGCTCGTGGTTCAGTGACTGGGTGGGCAGCCTGCCCTGGTGGGCCATCGTCGCCGGTGCCGCGGCGCTGTCCTTCGCGCGGATCCTGCGGATCGGCAGCCGGATGCGCGAAGACCTCGAAGGCACCATCTGATGCCGCCGGACGAGCCGCACAGCATCGAAGTCCACCTCGACCGGCTGCTCGCCGAACGCGGGATGACCCTGACCGAGCTGGCCGAGCGCGTCGGTGTCACGGTCGTCAACCTGTCGGTGCTGAAGAACGGGCGCGCCAAGGCGATCCGGTTCTCCACGCTGAGCAGGTTGTGCCAGGTCCTCGGCTGCCAGCCCGGCGACCTGCTCGGTCACCGTCCCTAGATCGAGGCCTGTTCGGCGATCGGCAGGCAGATCTCGAACCGCGTGTTCCCCGGCTCGGACTCCACGCGCACGTCGCCCTGATGCCGTTCGACGACGATGCGCCACGAGATGTCGAGGCCGAGACCGGTCCCCTCGCCGACCGGTTTCGTGGTGAAGAACGGTTCGAAGATCCGCTGGCGGATGTCCGCGGGGATACCGGGCCCGGTGTCACCGATCTCGACCCGCAACTGGTCGTCGACGCGCCACGTTCGCAGGGTCAGCGTGCCTTCGCCGTTCATCGCGCCGAGCGCGTTGTCGATGACGTTCGTCCAGACCTGGTTCAGTTCGCCCGCGTAGGCCGGGATCCGCGGCAGCTCGCGGTCGTACTCCTTGACGACGCGGACGCCTTCGCCGATCTTGCCCGCGAGCATGACCAGCGTGGAGTCGAGGCCCTCGTGCACGTCGATCCACTGGTGCGGCGCGCGGTCCATCTGGGAGTACTGCTTCGCGGCGCCGACCAGCGCGGTGATCCGCGTGGTCGAGTCCTCGATCTCGCCCATCAGCATCTCGGTCTCAAGCGCGTAGGCCAGCCAGCGGACGGCACCGTCGAGGAACGTCTCCCCCACCGATTCGAGGACGCGGTCGAGGTCGTCGGCGGTGAGCCCGGCCGCGACGAAGATGCTCGCCAGGTCCCAGCCCTGGCCGATGCCGTGTTCGTCGAACCAGTCGCCGATCTCGTCCTCGCGGTCGGCCTGCTGCATCGCCGTCAGCTTCGGCGCCGAAGCGACCTGCTTGACCAGCCGCTCCTGGACCTCGAGCAACAGCTCCAGAAGCTCGGGCTCGATGTCCTTCTTGGCCAGCAACGCGAGTTTGTGCCGCATCCCGGCGACCCGCTCCCGCAGCGACGCGGTCGCGCGCACCGCGGCGGCGGCCGGGTTGTTGAGCTCATGGGTGAGCCCGGCGGACAGCTCGCCGAGCGCGAGCAGACGACGTCGCGAACCGATGACCGTGTCGCTGTTGCGCCAGCCGAGGTACATGCCCTCCAGCAGGTGGGTCGCCATCGGGAACCACTGACGGAACTCGATCGCGAACTCTTCGGCGGGCAGGGTGAGGAAGCTGAGGTCGCTGACCGCGTGCACCGACGCGCCGTAGCTGTGTTCGGAATCCTGGTGCACGAAGAACTGCGTGGCACCGCAGTAGGCGCCTCGCTGGTCGGAGCGGGTGACCTCGACCTCGGTGCCGCTGACCAGCCTGGTCAGCCGCAGCGCCCCGGAAAGCAGGAGGTAGAAGCAGGTCGCCGGGTCGCCTTCGCGGATGATCGTGGTGCCCGCCGGGTAGTGCTCGACGACGGCGTGCTCGGACACCCAGTCCAGCTGTTCCTCGGTCAGATGCTCGAACAGGAAGAGGCCGCGGAGTTCGTCCCGCGGCAATGCGGGTTCGCTCACTGTTCCTCCAGATAGCGGTGGACGAGGGTGACGGCCATGGCGCCCTCCCCGACCGCGGACGCGACGCGCTTCACCGACTGCGCGCGCACGTCCCCGGCGACGAACACCCCGGGAATGGACGATTCGAGGTAGTGCGGATCCCGGTCCAGCGACCAGCCGGGTGGTCTGCGTCCCTCGGTGAGCAGGTCGGGCCCGGTACGGACGAAGCCGTGGCCGTCGCGCAGCAGCTCGTCGCCGAGCCAGTCGGTGCGTGGTGCGGCGCCGATGAAGATGAACAGGTGCCCGGTCTCGACGGTCTCGGTGACCCCGTTTTCACAGACCGTGAGCGCTTCCAGATGGTCCGCGCCGTGGGCCTTCAGCACGGTCGTGCGGGTGCGCACCTGGATGTTGCCGATCGCGGCGATCTGCTCGATGAGGTAGTGCGACATCGAGGATTCGAGCGATTCCCCGCGGATGAGGATGGTGACCGCGCGGGCGTGTTTCGAGAAGAAAACAGCCGCTTGCCCCGCGGAGTTCGCGCCGCCGACGATGTAGACGTGCTCGCCCTGGCACTCGGGGGCCTCGGTGGCCGCGGACCCGTAGAAGACGCCCCGGCCGGTCAGCTCGGCGACGCCGTCCGCCTCCAGCGCGCGGTAGGCGACGCCGCTGGCCAGCACCACCGCGTGTGCGGCGATCTCGGTGCCGTCACCGAACGTGATCACCCGCGCCGAGCCGCGTGCTTCCAGCCCGACGACGTCCCGGGCGGTCAGCACCTCCGCGCCGAACTTCTGCGCCTGGCGCCGGGCCCGGTCGGTGAGCTGGGCGCCGGAAACGCCGTCGGGAAAGCCCAGATAGTTCTCGATGCGGGAGCTCTGCCCAGCCTGTCCGCCGGTGGCCTTGCGCTCGACGAGCACTGTGCGCAGCCCCTCGGACGCGCCGTACACCGCCGCGCCGAGCCCGGCCGGACCGCCGCCGACCACCACGAGGTCGTAGAACTCCTGTGCCGGACGGGTGGACAGGCCCACCGCGTCGGCGATCTCGGCACCGCTCGGCTGACGCAGGACCGTGCCGTCCGCGGTGATGAGCACCGGGATGTCGGCGGCGGTGGCCCCCGCGGCGTCCAGCAGACGGCACGCCTCGGCGTCGTCGACCGAGTACCAGCGGTAGGGCACGGAGTTGCGGGCGAGGAAGTCGCGCACGTGATACGACGGCGAGGACCAGCGGTGCCCGACGACCTTGATGTCCTCGACCGACCGGTCCCCCACCGTCCGCCACGCCTCGACCAGCGCGTCGACCACCGGATACAGCTTCTCCTCCGGCGGATCCCACGGCTTGAGCAGGTAGTGGTCGACGTCGACCACGTTGATCGCCTGGATCGCGGCGTCGGTGTCGGCATACGCGGTCAGCAGCGCGCGGCGGGCGTGCGGGAACAGGTCCATCGCCTGCTCCAGGAACGAGATGCCGTCCATCTGCGGCATCCGGTAGTCGGCGAGGATGGCCGCGACGGCGTCCCCGCGCAACTTGATCTCCCGGAGCGCGTCGAGCGCGTCGGCCCCGGAATCGGCGCGGATGACGCGGTAGTCCTTGCCGTAACGGCGGCGCAGGTCACGGGCGACGGACCGGGAGACGGCGGGATCGTCGTCGACGGTCATCAAGATCGGCTGGCTCACGAGGAGCAGCCTACGGGGAAGCAACGCGACAACGGAGCGTTCCAGGGAAGCGGCCGCGAGGCACCCCCCTGCGAACGCCGTCGCGACGGGGTGTATCTTATGAACACACGAAACGCGGAGTTCAGCTTCGCTTCGGGGCTATGGCGCAGCTGGTAGCGCACCTCACTGGCAGTGAGGGGGTCAGGGGTTCGAGTCCCCTTAGCTCCACTCGTTCGAGGGAGAGCCCTGTTTGCGAAAAGTGCAAACGGGGCTCTCTTCGTTGTGTCTCTTGGGGGTCGAACCTGGCCCCATCCCGTCGCCGAGGGGCCGACGCTCGTCACCCGTCAACGTCATTCATCCTCGCTGGCGCTGCGGGCGCTCCACGCGGACCTGCTCCTCGTCGTCGGCGAAGACGGCCACGATCGAGGAAGAGCCGTCGCTGGCCAATTACGCTGCATGATCGACCTCGCGCCGTTCTTCGCAGCGCGCGACGAGATCATCCACGAACCGGATCTCGTCGCCCCGACCGGCCCCGGCACCGCCTCGCGCCGCCAGCGGGCGATGGACGCGGTTCGTACGCAGTGCGACGGCGTCCTGAAGTTCATCGAGACGACCATCCGCGCTACGGCGCCCCCCTCCGGACCGGCCGCCCACGTCTGTGAGTCTGAGTCCAGGACGGGCCAGCCAACTGAGCTGGGCGTGCCACAGCAATGTGGTGAGCAGGCGCGGCTCGATGGGCGAGCACGGTGGCGCACCGCCCTGCCTCCTCCACGACGCCCCGGACAAACCGGCTGGACGACTGGGCACCGTCCAGCCAGCCCAGGCAGCATCCGGGGCGTGCTCCCAAGAAAATCACTCGGATGGCTCAGGCCGCCGCACGAAGTCCTCGTCGGTCGGCGTGCCGACCGATCCTTGCCGTAATCGCACCCCCGTTCCCGATCTCGGGCATGGAGAGCGTGGCAGTGCTCGATCGTGACGCGTCGCTCTCCGGCAACGCGCTCGGGAATCTCAGGTCAACGTGTTACGAACGGAGGTTCGGCGTCGCGCCCAACTCGCGGCGGTGTAGACGCGGGCACCGGCTGGAACGAGTTCGGGGTGGATGGTTCCTGTCGGAGGGGGCTCGCGACGATGAGCAGCACGTGGATGGTGGTTGCCCTGACCTCGACCGCCGCAGTCGTGGTCAGAGAGCTGTTCAGCTTGATGCGGTACCTGCGCCGCCGGGCCGGCATCGAGCGAATCGCCACCCAGATCGCTCTACCTGGGACTCACCTGGTTGACGAGGATGAGCAGGGTGCACGGTTCGCAGTCACTGTCGACCATTGTCGGTCTCAGCCGCCATCGACCGCTGCGGACATCGAGCAGGACAAAGCACAGTGATGGTCGTGCCTCCGCGTGGTGATCTGTCCGACGATACGGGGCCGGGAGGATTCGAGGCGTTCTACCGCGCGACGGCGGACCGGACGTTGATGGTCGCCCGCCGCACGGCCGTAGGTGACCTGCAGCTCGCGCTGGACGCCACGCAGGACGCCTATGTCGAGATGCTGAGGCTCTGGCCGGACCGTTGCGGGCGGCCGATGGCTGCGAACCGCAGTTACGTCACACGTATCGCGGTGAACAAGGTGATCGATGGGTATCGCCTCCGCAACAGGGCGGGTATGTCGCGGATCCTGAACGATGGGAAGAGCTGTCTCGGGAGTTCCTGACGCCACCCCCGGACGGGGATGCTCTCACGGCGGGCAACGCGGTCGCGGCCGGGATTGCTGGGACTCTGGCTGCGCATGCCGTGCTGAGCTTGATCACCGATGTTCCCCGCCGCTGGGGGAATGGGGAACACTATGTGGACCTGGTGCACCTGGACCGAAATGTGCGCCGCCTCGCCATAGACGCGCCGTACCCACAGTGCCCGACCTGCGCACAGCGGCCCCGCATTCCCCGCGCGCACTCCGACGATCGGACAGGCTGATTGCCAGGCACTGAAGTTCATTGAGACGATCATCCGTGCCACGGCGACCGCCCTCCGGATCGGCCGCTCGTCGGTCTAGAGCCTGTTTCAATGGCGTAGCCGCTCGTTGATCGCTGCGATGTGGATGGTTGCCTCGTAGCGAACCGCGAGTTTGTCGAATCGTGTGGCGACGCCTCGGTTGCGTTTGAGCCGGTTGATGCCGCACTCGACCGCATGCCGCTGTTTGTAGATCTCCGGATCGAACGCTGGCGGCCGGCCACCGGCCTGGCCGCGGTTGCGGCGATGCCGGACCTGGTCAAAGGGGTCGGGGAATCGTGCAGGCGATCCCGCGCCGCCGCAGACAGGCCCGGTTGGCGCGAGAACTGCAGGCCTTGTCCGCCAGGACACGATCCGGCCGGGTCCGGGCTCGCCCACCACCAGTCCGGGCGACCCGGACCCTGGCCAGCACCGTCTCGAACCGCGGCGAATCACCACGCTGACCGGCGGTCACCAGCAACGACAATGGTTTTTGGCCTTGCTCGGTGGCCAGATACAGCTTGGTCGTCCGACCTCCCCGCGACCGGCCCAACGCGTGGTCGGCCGGTTCGGGCTCGCCGATACCGCCTGGCGGTTCTTTCCGCAGACCGCCCTCGATACGGGCGCCTGCCGCGTGCTGATGCGCCCGTTTGATCGTGGAATCCACGCTCACGTCCCAGGTGATCAGCCCGGAGGCGTCGGCCCGGGTCTGCGACGCCGCCAGGATCAGCGCCCACACACCGGCGCGCTGCCAGCGCCGGAACAAGCCATAGACGGTTTGCCAGCAGCCATACACGGGTGGGATGTCACGCCACGGGGAACCGACACGAACCCGCCAGCGAATGCCGTCCATTTGACCTAAGACACGCCGCACCAACAACGCCAGACAGAAGCTCCGCTGCTCAGCACACCAAAACAGGCTCTAGCTGACAGAGCAGCTGCCAATGCAACGGACGGCAATGGTGGTGCTCATCTCGTTCCCGGGCCCAGAAATCATGCCGGTGATGAGCTTATCCAGGTTTTCCCGCACGCCGCATCCGGAGAAGGGCGGGATATCGAAACTGCTCTTGAGGACGGTCGGGGGGGCCGTGTTCTGCAGCCCGATCAACCCTTTGATCTTGATCTCCATAGGGCTCCGAGTCCTGCAGTTCGGCCCCACTTCGAGAACCTTGTTGTCAACCTTGGTGTCACTCACGTGGATACCGAGCCGCAGTGTCATGTCGGTGATCACCGACATGTAGTTCTTCCCATCCGGAAACGGCCGCGACGCCACTTCCCCGGGGTCGCCAGGGTTCTTCAGCAGAAAGCCGCTTTGATCTCCGTCGGCCACTAGCTCCACGGTGCTGGTCGCCGGCATGAAGCCGAAGGTCACGAAGTACGCGTTCGCCATAATCGGCAATGTGATCGAGCCCGACAGGGTTTTTTTCACCGCGTCAACCGTGGCGTCGAAACGCCCCTCGCCGGTGGTCAGGTTCGAGCGAAGTTTCGCTATGCGCGAAACCGTGTTCCGCACATAGTACGACGCGGTCAAACCGGCTGCCGCAGTCGAAGCAGCTACTGACGAAACCGGCTCGTTCATACTGGGGCCGGTCGACGTGGCAGAGGCAGAGCTCAGCGACACAGCGCCGAGGGCGAGCGCCACACCGATCGCCAGCGCACGGACGCCGCGTCGAGTCACCAGTCGCATAGTGGTTATCCTTCGTCGCCTGATACATCGATAATACGCCGGTACGCCGAAATAGACGATACGTGGCGAAGTTTTCACCACGCAAGCAATTAGGGCACACTTCAGACAAGAGGGTTCTGCGCGTAGCGATTGTTGTGATCAACGTGAGGCATCCTTCCCCGCAGGATTGTGATGCTCGTGACAAGTACCTTGGTGTAAACTCGCAGCGTTGCACGTGGCCGCGACCTGTGAACTGCCAGGCTCCCCGTTCGGTCAATGGCCACCGGGCGACTCCATCCGACAAGATCCCCGGCGCTGGCCTACGCGGACGTGACAAAATCGCCACGCCTCACCTCTCGCAGCATCGACACCGTTGACCACGGCCTCACGGTTGCGGCAGGCTGCCGAACGGAGGGAGCAGGACTTGGTCGTCTCCTGGGCAACACATATGAGCCGAGGAAACCCTGCCACCTCGGCGCCTGAGATTTAACAATCTAAAGAGGGGGAAGAATGATATCCGCTAAGCGCACGGTAAAGTGGGTGACTTTGGCCGCTGTCTCTGTTGCGAGCGCAACACTACTCGGCGGCACGGCGGCGGCTCAGTCACCGTCGGCCACACTCACCGTGACACCGTCAACAAACCTCGATCCGGAGCAGCAAGTCTCAGTCTCCGTCAGTGGCATGACACCGAATCGACAGATCATACTGGTTGAATGCAGCGCAGACGGACGTTGTTACCTTATCGGCGGCCCGGTGACCGACGGGAGCGGGAATGTCTCGGCCACCGTTACAGTCTACCGGCATATGTCGTGGGGTGAGAATGACAACTATGATTGCAACACCCCAGGCGGAGGGTGCTACGTAGCAGCCAGCGACCCTGACACAGGTGAGCTGCCGAAGGTGCCCATCTCTTTCCGCTGATTTGGTGACACGAGCGTTCGTATAGCGATCCGTCTCACAGGGGCAGGTCGCTATACGCCGCTGTAACGGCTCGAAGTTGAGAAACTCTGCCAGGCGCTCGCGGCATTAGCCTCGGTCTTACGGGCGGTGTTATGTTCGGTTGAGTCCTGCTGCAGTGGCCGCTCGTTCCGGCCAGGATCCTTCATCTCCGAAGGCAAAACCCTCTCCGGCGACTACGCGTTCACAGCCTGTTCGCGGCCTTCGATGTCGGCAGCGGCTCGGTGATCGCCCAGCACTACCGGCGCCACCGCCACCAGGAGTTTGTGCGCTTCCTGAAGCTGATCGACGGCCGGGACATGACCATCGGACGAGTGCTCATCGCTCTCTCGTCCCGGCATAGCAGGCTCCGACAGCAACTGCGGCGGCGGCAACTCCCATTCCCAAGAGCGTCAGCAGTACGCCTCTGAGCGTTCCGGTCGTCAGGGGAATGACCAGCATGCCCAGCGAAGTGAACACGACCACCAGCAGCCCCAGACGCACCGACATGCGGTGGGGACGGCTCTGTTCAGGCATGGCTTCCTTCCGATTGGCGACGAGCTTCGCTACCGGCGAGGCGAATGACCACGACTCCACGCGCACTCGACGATGAGGTCGACCCCAGAGGAAGCCTCCCCAGCCAGGCCAAGCCCTCGTCTGACTTGCGGAAGCCCTCGATCTGCCAACCGACCGCCTGATCACTCATCGCTCGACGTTCCGGGTGGGTTGATGTCGGCTTGGGCCGTGCGCGTGTCGGCGAAGGCTGCCACGTAGTACTTGAGTTTGGTGTCGTCGAGCGGGCAAGCAGTATCTGCTGGCACGCCGAAGTGGTTCATGACGGCGCGGACCTGTTCAGCAGTGGCGGGATACCCCTCGGGCCTGGACATATCGTCATAGCCGAGTATGTCCTCGAGGGTGTGATGGCTGATCCCCGGAGGCAGATCCAGGACCCAGTCCAAAAGTTCGTCCGACTTGCGAAATGCTTCGATCTGCCATCCGACTGCGGGATCGTTCATGGTTCGACGCTCCGGTTGGGGACTGGGCCCTTGATCTGTTCCCCTGTGTTGGGGTCAAGGACGCCTTGATGTTTACCGCGCTTGTTGTACATCTCCCACTCGCCGTGTTGCGAGTCCCATTCGTAGATGTTCCCCTTGTCGTCCTTCCATCTTTTGCGGAGTCCGCCACCACCTTGAACTGACGTCTTCCGATCCGCAATCGTTGCCCCCTTCACTCCAGGTGGTGGTCCCTTGGGCGGCGGGGTGTAGCCAGGAATCTTGCGGGCCGCGGCACCCGCCTTGGCTGCATCTTCGCCAATTTTGGCTGCTTCGCCGAGGATTTTGGCTGCTCTGCCGCCGGCTCCGGCGACTGCCATGGCGCAGGATGTGCCGTTTCCGATGGCGCAGGCTTTGATGTCGGAGAGGAAGACGTCGTAGATGAAGCCGGCGAAGCCACCGAGGGGTCCGCCGGGGCGGCATTGGTCAATGGTGCCGCCGAGGGCGAAGCAGACTTCGGCTTGCGGCCAGGGGCCGCGGGCGGCGAAGTCGAGGGCTTCCTGCCAGGTGAAACGGCTGGAGCCGGTGTAGCCGATCCCGCGCAGCGCCTCAAGGCGGTCGGCGGGCAGGTCGTGCCCGAGGGCGGGTTCACCGAGGTCATCCGCGGCGCCCGGGGGCGGTGTTGTCCCAGGGTCGGGTTGTTTCTCGGCCTGCTCGGCGCGCTGGGCGGCTGCGACCGCCTCGGCTGCCGCGGCGGCGGCGTTCTTCGCGTGGTCCTCGGCCCAGCTCGCGGCAGCTTCGGCCTTGTCGGCCCAGTCACGGGCGATAGCGGCATCGCGTTCAGCGTTGCTGGCCGCGCCGCGGGCGGTAGCGGCGTCGGATTCGGCGCTGGCCGCCGACCGGCCGGCGATGGCAGCGTCACTGGCGGCGGCGTTAGCGGCGCGACGTGCTGCCTGCGCGTCGCCCTGTGCCTGGTCATCGGCTTGCGATGCTCGGGCACCGGCGTTGCGTGCGGCGGCCGCGTCCTCGGCCGCCGCGGCGGCCGAGCGCTGCGCGTCGGCGGCGGCCCGCGACGCGGCTGAGGCGGATTCGGCTGCCGCGGCGGCCGCGGTGTAGGCGGGGGCCACCTCGGCAGCGGCTCGTTTGGCCGCGTCCGCGGCACGACTCGCCGCAGCGGAGGCTTCGGCCGCCCGGTCCTGGGCGGCCTTGGCCTGGTCTGTGCCGATGATCTTCGCCTGCTCAGCGACCTGCTTCGTGAGTTCCGCGGCGAGGTCACTGCCGGTTGCCGAAGCCTCCGCGGCGATTCCGGCGGGGTCGGCGATCCCGGCCGCCGATGCTCCGGCCGCCTGTGCTGCCCGCACCGCGATTCCCGCCTGGACGGCCGCGGCGACCGCCTCGGCCAGCGCGGCGTCGGCCTCGGCTTTGGTGCGGTCGGCGGCGCCCAGGGCCTGAGCGGCCTCGCTCGCGGCCTGAGCGGCCAACCGCTGGGCAGCACCGGCGCGTTCGGCGGCGAGGGCTTCTTCGGCGGTGGCGGTCGCGGCGGCGGCGTTGGCCGTGACCGCGAACGCGTGCGTCGCTGCGGCTTCGGTCTCGGCCTTGTTCGCGGCGGCGTTCGCCCGCGCCGCGGCGGCGGACGCTTCGATGGCCGCCGAACGCGCCCGTACCGCGGCACCTGTCGCGGCGTTGGCCGCAGCCCTGGCCTGCCCGGCTGCTGCGGTCGCGGTATCGGCTTCGGATCGCGCCGCGGTGGCCGCGGCGCGGGCGTTGTTTGCCGCCTCACCGGACGCAGCATTCGCGGCGATCGCCTCCAGGGCTTGGGCACGAGCAAGCTTGGCGTTCTGCGCCCGTTCCGCCTCGATCGCTCGCCCGCTCGCCTCGACGGCGTTCTTCTCCTCCCTCGCCGCGGTCTGTTCGGCCGCGATGGCGGCTTGGCCCAGGCGGGTGGCGTTGCCACGGGCACCGGCCGCGATGGCGGCCTGCGACTGTGCCCGGGCGCGGGCTCCGGCCGCGTTGCGGGCTTCCTGTTCCGCGCGAGCCCGGGCGGCGGCAGCGTTGCGTTGTTCCTTCTCGGCGACGAGGCGGGCGTCACGGGTGCGTTTCGCGGCGGCCCACGCCTGTTGTTCGGCGCGTTCGGCGTCGGTCCTGGCCCGCTTGGTGCGGGTTGCCGCGTCGGCTGCGGCCTTGGCTTGCTGGCGGGCCGCATCGGCGATCGCGGCCGCGGATTTGGCGTGGTCTTCGGCGGCTTGGCGCCACTGCGCGGCGTTATCGGCGTGGACCTGGGCGTTCGCGTCCGCGTCGAGGGCCTTGCTGGCCGCTTCGGTGGCCTCCGCGGCGTGGAACGCGGTCTCGGCCGCCTTCACCGCAGACTGGGCCGCGGCGGCCATGGACTGGGTGACCTTGCCCCATTCGATGCCATGAGTCAGACCGGTCTCGGCCAGCTGGCGGGTCGCGGTCTCCGACATCGCCGCCGCGGTGGTGACTTCCCGCGCCGCGGCGAGAGTGTTGTCCCATTCCCGTTTGGCGTCTCTGGTCTGCTGGGCCAACTCCGGTGCCCTGCCACGCTGCCCGGAGGCGCGGCCGGGCTTGTCGACCTCGAAGATCTGCCCGGCCTTCTTCGCGGCCTGATTCGCGGCGCGCATGGCGTAGGAGGCGTCGGTGAGGAACCGCACCCCCTGCACACTCGCCTTGAGAATCTCGGTACGCGCGTTCGCGGCTCGCGTGGACCGCTCGGCCAGATCCTTGAGTTCGGCCAGCGCCTTGTTCCGCGCGGCCATCGCCGCTTCGATCGCCGCGCGGGCGTCGGCGTCCCGCTGGTTGGCGACGGCGTAGCCGTGGTTGTAGAACTCGGCGATGACCATCGGGTCGTGAGTGTCCAGCGCGGCCTGACCAGCGGCCTTCACCTCCGGACCGCCGGCGGCGACCATCGACACCACACGCGCTTCGATCACCGCGGCGCGCTTCACCGCGTCGTCGGCGATCTGCTTGTCCTCGTCGTCGGCCAGTCGTTTGCCGAACGCGACGAAGTCCGCGATCCGCGCGTCGTCGCCCTTCTCCAGCAACTCCACCGCGCGCGCCCGCGCGGTGGGGCCCGCGGTGCGGGCCCATTCGGCCACCTGAGCGCGGTTCTCGGCGGCGACGCGCTTCTTCCGCTCGGCAGCGGCCTTCTTCGCCAGTGCATCACCGACGTCGAGGTATTCCTTGATCTTCACTGGATCGTTGGTCGCCAACGCGGCCTTCGCCGCCTCGCGAACCTCGACCTCACTCGTGAAATCGACGATGTCCTGGACCAGCTGGCGGTTGAACGCGGCTTCCTCGTCACTGATCGGCGACGCCGGAGCCTGCGCCGGCCCGGTCGCCGGTGGTGGCTGCGGTGCCTCGACCGCGTGCGCGGGAGCCGCCAGTCCCAGGAAGACAGCGAACGCGAGCAGGACGATCATCGTGTGGGAGATCACGCGGCCGTGTCTCAGGACGGCGCGGAAAGCGTACGTGGGCATGGGGAAACGCACTCCAACGTGGTCAGTCAGATGTCTCTTGTGGACGAAAGGTCAGTGGGAAGCCGCGACGCGGAACTCGTCGGCGCGGGCGGTGTCGACGAGCGTCCGCCACTGTGCTGCCTGCGCTTGCGCCCATGACTGTTCCTCGGCCCACGTGGCGCGGCTGTCGTCGGCGTGCCGGGCGATCGTCGTCCAGTCCTGCGCGGTGCTCGCGGTCTTCGCGAACTCGGCCACCGCGCTCCATGACTTCGCCTGTTCAGCCGCTCGCTGCCGCTCGGCCTCCCAGCCCTGCTCAGCCGTTGCGGCGTGATCGGCAACCGTGCGCCAGGCTTGGGTGGCGGCCGCTCGTGCCTTGTCAACCACAGCCGCCTCGGCCCGCGCCAACGCCGCCTCGGCCTCCTCGGCGAAACTGACGAGTTGGCTCAGCCGTGCCTGCCAGAGTAGTTCCGCATCGGCCATCCGAACCCGGTAGGCCTGCACATCGCAGCGCGCCGCGCTGGCCCATTCGTAGCCGAAGAACTCCACCAGACCCGCATCGCCGGTACTCACCGCCCGTGCCGCGGCGGCCCGCACCCAGGGGCCCGGGGCGTTCGCCGCGAGCCCGGCAACATAGTCACGATCGGCCTGCGCCTGGCGGGCGACCTCACGATCTTTCCGGCCATCGGACTTCTCGTCCTGCGCCCTGGCCTCATCCCAGCCTGTACGCACGAACTCGTCCTGCTCGTCCAGCGTCCCATGCGAAGCCCGGGTGGCCGCAGCGTGCACGGCGGGCGAGGTGAGCGCGGAGGTGGTCGACAACACCCGGCGGATGATCTCCTCGTTGCGGGCAGCGTTTCGCGCCGCACGCGCCTTCGCTGTCTCATAGCCCCCGCCTGGTGCGAGGAATCGCGTGATCGCGGCGTCGACGTCCTTGCTCAGCAACGCGTTCCACGCGGCGAGCCGCACTTCGGATCGGGCGTCCTTCTCGGTGAGCCGCCGAACCATGGCTTGCCTCCAGTCGACCTGACCGGCAGCCGTACCCGCCGACGCGGAAGCCGCGACGGCGATCGGTGCGACAGTCACCAACTCGACACTCGCAGCGGCGAGTAACGCGACAGCGATCAACGATCGCTTTTTCATAACAATTCCCCTCAACTGGTAGACCGGGAGAGCGACACTCCGAATGGCCCAGCCCCTGCGTCGCCTAAATACTGAGCTGCGCGACGACACTTCGCATCAAACAACACCGAAAGGTCGTCACGCAAGCACGCGCCACTTTAGCCGGTGACCCGCACCACAAAACACAGGATCGGTCATTGCGGACGTAACGCCGCGCGGCGCGCAATCGATGCGCAGGCGGGTGGGATGGTTTCACCACGTTTCGAGGGGATGCATGCATGCGTATTAGAAGCGCGCGGGAAATAGCCATTTTAGGTGTCGGTCGTCACGTCGCCACGGGTTTGCTGGCGCTGGCGATATTCGCCACGGCACTCGGCGCTCCGACCGCTGTGGCCGCGCCCGCACCGACCCCGGCGGCAGCCTCGGCGCAGACGCTGCTAGAGGAGTCGACGACCGACGAGAAGTTCAAGGCCGCCGCGGTCCTGGGCATCAGCGCCCGGGAGGACATGCTGGTCCTCAACGACAAGAACTTCGTCCTCGCCTTGTGGCGCAAGGCCAAGGAAGGCAGCGAGGTCAAGAACGCGGCGCTGCTGGCGTTCACCAGCTCCGACGATTACGCGTGCACCCGGTTCATCAAGACCGGTATCTACACCGCGAAGCAGATCGACGACAACAAGGAGATCGCCGACTACCTCGCCAAGGAGAAAGCCCGCGCCGCCAAGCGCAACGCCGTCGCCCAGGTTCCCGGCATGGAAGCCACCGACGAGGTCATCAACCTGTCCGACAAGGAATTCGTCTTCCGAGTCTGGCAGAAAGCCAAAGACGGATCCGCGGTGAAGAACGCCGCCGCCGACGCACTGCGCCCGGAGAGCACACCAGAGGATCACCAGAAGTTCATCAACAAAGGAATTTACGACGCGCGCGAGATCGACCGGCAGAAAGAGATCGCGGACGCGAAAGAAGCCGAGCGAAAAGCCAAAGAACTGAAAGAGGCCCAGGAGGCCAAGGCACTCGCCGTGTCCGCGGCGCTGGGGATCGTGGCCGACGAGGCCATGAAGAACCTGCCCGACCGGGACTTCGTGGACATGATCTGGACCAAGACCACCGGCGCCGAGGTCAAGATCGCCGCACGCGCAGCGCTGGACGCCGGTACCCCGGCCGCCTTGAAGGAGTTCATCGCAACCGGCGTGCACGCAGCCCACCAGCGCGACATCGAAGCCCGCGATGCCAAGGACGCCGAGCTGAAGACACGTCAAGTCAAGGAGATCCTCGACGCCGCCGAACGTGACGGATTCCAGCCCCACCTGGTCGCCGCAGCCAGGACGGCGCTGAAGACCCCGACACTGGCCGTGCTCACTGCGTTCCTGAACAAGGGGCAGCACGACGCCGCCAAGCTCGACCTCGCCAAACCCGCCGAAGGCCTGGTCATCGAGCTCAAGGGACTGCAGTCCGGCCGGTGCCTGCAGGTCGCGGGACTGTGGGGCCAAGGCGCGGAGAACAACGGCGCCGGCACCGAACTCTGGGACTGCGTCAACGGCAACAAACAGCGCTGGGTCCTGCGAGCCAAGGGCAACGACCGCTACGCGCTCCAGAACGTCAACTCGCTCAAATGCCTCGGCGTCGCCGGCGGGGGCGTGAACAACAACGACGCCCTCGTCCAGAACGACTGCGCTGGCACGGCTCCCGAGCAGCTGTGGGAGTTCGTCCCGGTCGGCGACGACGGCATGATGGAGCTGCGCAACGTCAAGAGCGGCAAGGCCGCCGCCGCCGCGAACGGCGGCACCGACAACGCCACCCTGGTCGTCCAGTACACCAATACCCACGCCAGCAACCAGGCCTGGCGCCTGATCGACGTCAACCACACCGGCCAGACCATCGCCATGCAGCCCGGCGTCATCGAACTCAAGGGCGTCCAGTCCCAGCGATGCCTGCAGGTCGCTGGCGGCACCGAAGACGCGCTCACCGACGGCCGCGGCACCGAACTCTGGGACTGCGTCAGCGGCGGTAAACAGCGCTGGGAACTCCTCGACCTCGGCAGCCACAAGTACGCGCTGCGCAACGTCAACTCCCGCAAGTGCCTCGACGTCACCGGCCTCCAGGCCCGCAACGGCGTCGCGCTGACGCAGTACGCCTGCCATCTCGACGTCAACCAGCAATGGACGTTCGTCACCGGCAAGAATGGCGCTGTGAAACTTCAGAGCGTCTTCAGCGGCGGTGTCGCCTCCGTCCTCGACTCCGGCACACACAACGGCGCACTGGTGCAGCAGTTCGCCGACAGCAACGGCGACGAGCAGCAATGGCTCGTCACCACCCTGCCCACGCAAGCCTGACACCTCGATACTCATCCGACGGTGGGCGTGCCCGGCCCCGGGCACGCCCACCGTCCGTCTCGCCCTGCCACAGGTTTCTGGCCAGCGGTGTCGCTCTGCTTGCGCAGGACGTTGATCGTCGACTGCGTCCCCGTGTGTTCCAAATGGCGGTCGCGGTTGGTCAAAGACCGGTTGGAGGGCTTGTCGGATGAGCCTCGCGCTGGCCGGCGTTCGGACTCAAACCGCATGCGGTCGAGACGTGGAAGTTGTCGACCGGCCCTTTGTTCGCAACGGCTGCGCTTGCTCGTGTCGATCCGTTCCCTGCGGACACTTACGCAGCGCTATTTCGCCTTCGGCTTCTCATACGACGGCAACACCGAAGAGCCAGACCGCGAACACACCGCCCTCGTCAAGACGATCGAGACCGGACAGGCCGACACAGTCGCCGAACTCACCGCCACGCATATCAGGACTGCCCACGACGAGATCACCAGGCGCCTTCTCGAACGCGGATTCTCGGACACGCCGGTGCTGCCCACCCGGCCCAGGCCGCACCGGCTCGAAATGACCCGGTCGGCGAAGCTGCGCCACCCGGATCACCGGAGAACCCTGCTAGCCTGAATTTGTCAGCAATCAACTAATGAACTGATGTCGTCACCACAGAGGGAGCCCAGGGTCCACATGAGCGTGTCCACTGATCTCAAGGTCGAGCTACTGCCTCCCGAAGCGAGCGACGACCAACACACGATGACACACCTCGCCGAGATGGTGAACCGGGTGTACGCGACCGCCGAGCACGGACTGTGGCTCCCTGGCGCGACGCGCACAAATGTCGACGAGATCAAGGAGTTCACCAAGGCCGGGCAGATCGTCGTCGCCCGCATCGGCACGCTCATCGTGGGTTCCATCCGCGTACAACAACTCGACCCGAACACCGCCGAGACCGGCATGCTCGTCGCGGATCCAAGGTTCCGGAACATCGGCATCGGCCGGGAACTGCGCCGCTTCGTAATCGACATGCTCCGTGGCCGCGGAGTGAAGTCCCTCCAGATCGAACTCCTCGTCCCCCGGGAAGGCACACAGGAATCGAAGAAGTTCATGGCCGAGTGGAACGAGCGGTCCGGCTACAAGGTGGTCCGCCGAGGTTCTCTGCAGGAGCAGTATCCCGCCCTCGCACCCCAGCTCGCCGTACCGTGCGACTTCATCATCTACAACAAGGACCTGTAACCAGCCCCGTCACCATACGATTCGCCACGAGGCGGCCACCCAGGTCGAATCGTCGCCGACGGCGGGACGCGACGACAACCTTGGTGACTGGCAACGGCATCCGCCTACACCACCTGGTGGTTGATGAGGCTCTTGCCGCAAGCGACGACCGTCGTGCGCCCGGACGAGCCTGCCCGCCCTGCACCCGAAGGATCTGGACCTGCACCTGGTGCTGGACAACTACGCCACTCACAAGACACCCAAGGTCAAGGAGTGACTGATCCGTCATCCGCGCCGATCCACCCATCGCAGCGTCACCGAACTCGAGACCTGCGTCCGCCGCTGGATCAACGAGTGAGTGGAACAAGGACCCCAAACCCTTCGTGTGGACCAAGACCACAGATCAGATCCTCGACACCCTCGCCGCGCACTACAAGCGAATTAACGACTCAGGACACTAGTGCGTTTTGGCCCAGAAGGGCGACCGGGCGTGCACCGTTGCTCTCGCGTTCGATCAGATCACCATGGCTGGCATGCTGTCGAAACGAGCGCAGCCTTTGATTGTTACGAAGGCCAGGCCGCCCTGGGCACTAAGCCCCTACGGTGACCCACCTCGCAGCGCGCACCCTGGCACGATGGACACCAACGGCACGACGCCCCGGCTCCGGCCGCGATCGCCGTCGTTTGACGAAGGGCACTGGGTCGAGGTCACTGGAGGGCAATACGGCGGCAACGTCGGGATGGTGATCATCGGTGAGCCCGACCTGCGCCCCGGAACGCAGTGGGTCCGCCTCGTCAACCAGGGAGCGCATCTCATCCCCGCCTACCGCCTCACGCGGTACCTCGGCGGCCGACCCGCCGCCACCGAACTCGGCTCCTGACGCCGTCGGTGGTGACGTTGCCGAGATCCTGCCTCGTCAGGGGACGACCCCGATCCTGAAGTGCACAGGCAACTGAATCGGTTGCTCGCTGCGCTCGGCGTGCACGAAGAGAAAACTGAGGTTCTCGCGATCGAAGACGCACGGCGGCGCACAGCCTTCGTCGATGTCTTCACTGGGATTGTCGATGAAGTACTTCAACTTCAGAACTGCGCTGTGGCCTGCGGAGATCGTCACGACAGGTTTCAGTGTTGCGCAGACAACAATGGTCACCAGGTCCTTCTGTGGGTAGTTTTCGTCCGGGAAACACTTGACGGGATTGCTGACTTTTCCGCCCTGTGCGACGGTCATCTCGACCTTTTTGAACCTGATCCCGTTGATCACGTTGGTATAGAACGTTCCCGGGTAGAAACCCGGAAGCCGCCCAGTGGTCTGCAGGGTGTACTTGACCGGCCGCTGGTCCCGGTTATACTTGGTCCATTTCGAATCCAGCAGCATGGTTTGCGTGGCGACGTGCCCCGTCTTCGACAGTACTACGTTTACCTTGTCCTTTTTCCCCGGGAGCTTGTGGTCCGTCCACTTGATGTCCGCGCCCCGGTCGCGGAGTTCTTCGGGGGTGCCGGGCGGGTCGTTAACCCAGTCCCGTGTGCGGGCTTCGAAGAAGCTCCAGATGTACTTGGCGAGGCTGTAGACGGCGAGACCCACGGCGATGACGGCTCCGGCCGGCGGGAAGGCCAACCCGATCGCGACGCCGGCGAGACCGACGACGGCCACGACACTCTGTTCGACGTTGCCGGTGGTGATGCCTTCCACCAGCGACATCAGATCACCCACACCCGGGACGAAGCTGGCCGCGATGTAGGCGACGGACTTCGCGTATTCGACCACGTTGCCCGCAGTCAGACCGCCGGCCGCGGTAGTGGCCCGCCCAGCCCAGTCGGCGAACTGGCCCCCCTTGCCGGTGAGCTGTTTCATCGCCGGGTTGTTGCTCAGCTTGGTCACCCGGTCCAGCACCTGAGCCACACCGGCGATGGACCGGGGCTGGGCGAGCGAGTCCCGTGCCGCCAGGTCCTCCTTGGCCAGTTTCTCCAGTTCGTCGACCTGCGCCTTGAGATCCGCCGGCAACCTGTCGACCTGCTCGGCCGTCAGCTCGTTGCAGACACGCTCGGGCAACGCCCCTGTCGAGCTCTCGTCACAGGCTTCCTCCGCGACCGTCTTCAGCTCTTCCGGAGTGCTCTTGAACATCCCATCGAACACGTGCGAGATCGGCGGCTGGGCGTCCTGTACCCCCGTGGCGTCAGTCGGCCAGGTCGCAGCGGCCGGGGACGCCGGAACCGTGGGCGTGGCGACCCCTGCCGTCGCCGACCCCGCCACGCCCGTCACGACCACCAGGGCCAACACCGCACAACGACGCGACACCGCCAGAAAAGAACGCATAAAGGCACAGTAAACACACCTGCCCCCCACCCGGAAGTCACACAAACAGCTCACCCATCAAACACCGACGAGCGACACCACACCACATGAATCGTGATCTCCCGTCCGCACAATCGAGTAGATACAACACACGGTGGGGAAATCCATCACACGCCGGCACGGTAGACGCGCGCCACGGTCAACAACGCGTGAACCTCTCAAACGGCCAACAGGAGCCGGTCCAGGCCGCGCTCGGGCACTACACCGAACATGTCTTGCAATCCCTCCGCAAACCCGGCACCCGACAACCCTCGCCTGCGGGAAACCCGTGCTCGGTGAACACGCGCGGGCGGGGAAGCTCCCGCCGTGAGCTTCCTGCCGGGGCTACCCCTGGAAGTTCCCAATTCGGCAAGTCGGCGAGTTCGGCAATCGCTCTCTATGCGACGAGAGAGCGCTCGGGCTGGCGGTCAGCCGTGCCGGTCGCCCGCTTCGAGGGGCCTCCTTCAATATCGGGCGTACCGGTCGAATGTTCATACAGGATGGCCCAGGACTCCCGAAGCCGGTCCAACTCAAGTCAACTGTTCGGTTGTCCGATGCGCACCGCCGACACCCCGGAATTGCGGGGCGAATCCTCAGCGGCTGGCCCGTATTATGCGGCTCGCGCGCAGTGACTGGGGCGGTTCGCCCGTGAATTCCGCGGATCCATCGAGGTAACCGGCAATAAGTTCTGCGGCGGAGTGGTCTTCGATGTCGATGAAGCCGAGGGAGCGCAGCTGTGCGGCGATGCCGTCGGGGGTGAAGTAGCTGAACCAGGGTTCGCCGGCAGCGGCCACCCGATTCGCTCGCTCTCGTAGCTGCGCACGATCCGCGTCGGTGTCCGCCGGCTGTAGGTAATCGAAAATCACCTCGACCGGCTGAGCTTGACCGGCGATGTATTCGAGGGTGGCGCGAGCGGTGTCCGGGGTCAGATAGAAGACGACACCAAGCCACACGAATACGGCCGGATCGGCCCGGACGAATCCGGCGGACTCCAGTTCTGTGGCCAGCGCGTGGGTTTCGAAGTCGACTGGCACAAAAGTCAACGTCTCGGGGTGATCGATACCGGCAGCGGCGAGGCGTTGGTGTTTCCAGGCTTGGGTAGCCGGATGGTCCACTTCGAACACACGCAGGCCCGGGTGTGGATTGCGGTAGGCGAAGGTGTCCAGGCCCGCGCCGAGGACCACGACCTGCCGCACGCCGGCAGACACGGCCGCGGCCACCCGGTCCTCGGCGAAGCGGGCCCGCGCGGCAAAGAACAGGCGGCGCGGCCGATAGCCGGCGCCGCTACCGGGGCGGTCCTCTGTGGGCTCGGCAAATGCGGACAGTTCATCGGCGGTGACACCGAGCAGACGTGCCGCAAGTGGGTCGGTGAGGATTCGTGGCCGGTCAGCGATCTGGTGATAGGCACGGGCATAAGCGGTCGCGAGCGCTGTCTGGCTGGGTCCCTCGTTATCCATGCTCACGAACCTACTCACGGCCACGACACGAGCACCGTGAACTCAGCCACGCCGGCCGGTCATGGCGACAAAGGATCTGCGGTTCTTCGACTTCCCGACCGGCTCCTGCCGCCGCCCTGGAAGAGATCAGCGTCCAGAGGTGGCCGCCTCCGGCCCTGATCGAGCTGACCGGGGATCCCAGGTTCCGGCTCAGCCCATCACCGTGCCCGAGTTCGCGGTGTTTCGGCTGCGCTTGCGAGAGAACGCACCCAGGTCGATCTCCAGGCCGGTGCGCGGGGCCCGGAACCGGACGGGCGACGCGTCGTGGTCGACGCCGTTCTCCACCTGGGTGATCAGCTCTGTCATCAGCTGCCCCACGACCGGCGCGTTCTTGAACTGGTTGCCGCTCGTTCCCATCGCGAGGTAGAAGCCCTCGAGTTCGGTGCGGTCGTAGATCGGAGTCCGATCGTCGGCGACGTCATAGACGCCCACCACGCCGCGCGCCCGGTTGGGCACCGCCAGGTCGGGGCCGCCGCGCGGCCCGCGTCACCTGAGCCGCGAAGACCGCCGCCGTCGGGTTCATGTCGACGGCGTCCGGGTCGCCGGTCCACTGCATCGGGTCATGCCGCTTATCGGTCATTCGGGAACGCGGCGTCCGCCAACCTTCAGCGCGATAACCTGTTCCACTTCAGTACTGCTGCCGGCTGCCATAAGCCTGGCAACGTGGGTGGTGCAACGCTGTGCGTCAGGACCGGCATTGACCAGTCCCTCCGCGTCGAGGGTCGCCCTGTGCGGTCGCCGCCCCGTTCGGTGAGGCCGCCTTGGTCGCCGCGAAGGCTTCCGCCCGCCGCTCATCGAGGCACGTTCGCCTCTATGACCTTCGACGGTGTCAGCCGCACCACGACCCGGGCTTCCTGACTGGGGTCGGGCTCCCACAGCTTCCCCGTGTAGGCCAGGCAGAGCTCGTTCATGAGTTCGGCTCCGCCCTCATCGGTCATCGTGACGGTGCCCCGGATCTCGACGTAGTGGTAAGGATTTCCCGGGTCATGCGCGAGCAGCGTAACCCGGGGGTCATGGGTCATGTCCCGCCATTTCTGCCTGCCACGAACGGTCACCATGAGCACGTCACCACCGTCACGGCGAACCCAGATCATGCTCGAATGCGGGGCCCCGTCCCCGCCCACGGTGGTGAGGGCCGAGAAGTACGGGGCCTGAAAGAACCGGGCGGCCTCGCCGCACAACCGCGCCGACGCGGAAATCTGCACTGCCATACAACCAGGCTTACCAGCCCGAGGCCCGTCCACGCCGGGCTCAGACAGCCCCGGAGATTCACGAGCTCGTTGGGGACACGCCCTAGTCGCTCGGCGCTACGATGCCGGACGTGGCGCTCGACCGGGTTGAGGACATTTCAGGGCTGGAGTACCGATTGTCGGACTCGCCCTATGTCGAGGGCGTGTATCGGGTGGCGCCGGATGGTGGGCGTGGCGGCTTCGCGCCGGAGCGCATGGTGTCGGTGGTGAACTCGAACTGGGAGTTGCTGGTGTGGGCATCGGACGGTGTCACCACCGTTTCGGTTCGTGGTCCCGAGACCCGGCCCACCGTGGTGCCGTTGGGTGGCGGGCTGGGCAGCACCTTCGGTGTGATCTTCCGGCACGGTGCCTTCCTGCGGAATCTGCCGGTGGGCGGGCTTGTGGACGGCAGCGTGTCGAGCCCGTGCACGACGCCGCGCTCTTTTCTGCTGCAGGGCAGCGAGTGGGAGATCCCCACCTACGAGAACGCGGAGACGTTCGTGGAGCGCTTGGTCCGGGCGGGGTTGCTGGTGCGGGATCCGTTGGTGACCGACGTCGTCGCCGGGGAGCGGCCTGTGCTGGTCACACCGCGCTCGGTGCAGCGCCGGGTCGCCGCGGCCACGGGCCTGACGCAGGGCATGATCCGGCAGATCGAGCGGGCGCGGCAGGCCACGATGCTGCTGCGGCAGGGCGTGGCCGCGACCGAGGTCGTGCATCTGGTCGGGTATCACGATCAGCCACATCTGGCGCGGTCGCTGACCCGGTTCGTCGGGCGGACGGCGACACAGCTGCGGCGGCCTGCCGCCGGCGAGATGGTGTCGCTGCTGTACAAGACCGAGGTCGAGGTACGTCCGTAGGTTCGAAGTCAGCCGGAAGGCCCGGCTACAAGAACCGAGGAGCCCCGCATGGCTTTCACACAGATCTATGTCAACCTGCCGGTCACCGACCTGGACGCGAGCACGTCGTTCTACGTGGCGCTGGGTGGTGTGCTCAACCCGCAGTTCACCGACGAGACTTCCGCGCAGGTCGCCCTCGGTGAAGTGGTGACCGTGCAGCTCATGACGCACGAGCAGTTCGCCCAGTTCACCTCACGACCCGTCGCCTCCGGTGCGATCGAGTCGATCCTCGCGTTGCCCGCCGAGTCGAAGGAGGACGTCGACCGGCTGGCCGACGCCGCCGTGAAGGCAGGCGGGTCCGAACCGCGCCCCCCTCAGGACATGGGCTGGCTCTACAACCGTGCCGTGGACGACCCGGACGGCCACAGCTGGGAACTGCTCTCCTTCGACGCATCGGCGATGCCCGGCACCCCGGAGTGACCTGCGGCTGACGCGCTGAGCACACGGGTCTGGAGCAGATCTGGAGCACACCCGCGATCACAATCACCATCAACCGCACCGAACGACAAGCAACTGCACCAGCCAACCAGCTGATTCTCTAAACCGCAGGTCAGCGACATTGGCGGACCTGGCTGGCAGACCTACCGGCAGCTCTTCGCGATCCCGTGCCGCTGTCAACGGGCCTTCGGACCGGCAAAAGTGGCGCCGGTTGGGTGCCAAGGTGGGCAAGGTGATCGGCAAGACCGATCGCGCGGTCGTGGGCCGGGACGAGCATTTCTGGCAGTTCGACGAGGCCGATCCGATAGCGGCCGCGAGCGCGCGCGGAGTTGCGGCGGATCGACGACGAACTGAGCGAGGTCGCGGACGAACTGGCCGATCTTCAGATCGGGAAGAACGCCGAGCCGGGGCTGACCGCCGCAGCCGTAACCGCCGCACGTGACATGCTGGTCCGCGCCGACGCCGACGTGGTTCCCGGCCGCGGCGGTCTGGCCGGATACACGGTCCAGGTCATCCGGCCGGCCGGCACGTTTCCCGGGAATCCGGAGGGGCGTTCCGGCAACTCGCTGACCGGCACTGTGCTCGGATCGGTTCTCCAAGCCAGGGACATCACCGGCGACGTGCACATCCACCAGCACCAAGTCGGCTGGTGGACACGAATGCGCCGCTGGTTCAGCTGATGGTGGGCGACCACGCCCATAGGTCATGCCCCGGGTTTCGCTGAGCGGTGTTGCCGGACCCCGTGCCACGGTGAAGGTGTCATCGGGATTTCATCGACGGTGCGTACGGTCGTTCGGACCGGGACGACCTGCGGTGGTGGTATGGACGAGTGGTGGCGGGTGCTTTGCCTGCTCACCTACGCGGTCGCGTTGGGGGCGGCCATGGTGTGGGCGGCGATGGTGCGGTGGGAGCTGCGCCTGCCGCGCCGCGCGGCGCCGTCACGGCCGTTGTCCATCGACGAGGTCGCCTACCTGCTCGGCGGAGCGGCGCGGCTGGCGGACACAGCCATCGTACGGCTGGTCGACCAGGGGACACTGCGCGTGTCCAGCAGTGGCTTGACCAGGGTCGCCGGCGCGGATCTGACCACGGCAAGGCAGAACCGGGTGGACGCGGCCGTGCTGCGCCGGCTCAGCCAATGGCGTCCGACGCCGGTCGCCGCTGTGTCACGGGACGCGGTCGGCGAACCCGAGTTCGCCGCGGTCCAGCGCGGGCTCGCCGGTCTGGGGCTGGTGGCGGGCGGACGGACGCGGCGTCGTCGCTGGCTACCGTTCGGGGCGGTGCTCGTGTTGTTCACGATCGGTGCGGTCCGGCTGATCGCCGAGGTCGGGCCACGCCGGCCGGAGGGATGGCTGATTGCCTGCCTCGCCGCAGTGGTGATCTCACCGCTGTGGTGGACGCGCGAGTCCCGTGGCCCTGGCATGCTCACCGGCCTCGGCCGTCGGGTGGCGACACAGGTCCGTGCCGGTGTGGCCACCGCCGGCCTGTGGAGCAGGCCGGCGGGCCTGGTCGCCCTGGGCGGATTGGGCGCCCATCCCGATCCCGAGCTGCGTACGCACTTGCAGTCCACGACCACCGAATACGCGATCCCGCGCGCCCCGCTGCCCTCGACAGGCCGGTCCGGCCCGGCCCCCTCACCCCGCCGGCCCAGCGTGCGCCGGACCGCGACCAGGCGCCACCAGGACCACTGGGGCGGCGGTTGCGGTTCCTACGGCGGGGATGGCGGGGGCCATGGCGGTCACGGATGCGGCGGCCATGGTTGTGGCGGCGGGGATGGCTGAACGGGTGCTGGACTACCTGCGTGCCGCGCCGGGCGTGTTCGACGTCCTCGACGTGCTCGAGCCCGGCTCCTCTGGACGTACGTGAGGAAACCCATGCCACACACCGACTTCAGCGGCGACATCACCACCAGGGACCACGAAATCATCGAGGAGATCCTCAGTGCGTGGCTGTCGGTACCCGGGCTTCGGATGAAGTCGCAACGCAGCCGGTTCGAAGTGTCCTATGAGGACGCGACCGTCGAGCTTTACTGTCACGAGGCCCGGCCCGCGACCGGTACGGGATATGGGTTCTTCCTGCTGGACGGCGGCCTCGCGTTACCGCGGGCCGAGGCGGCCGATCGCCTCGCGGCACTGGGGAGGCTGTGCGGCGATCGTGGGCTCCGCTTCGAGATCAGCCATGTCGAGGTCGACGCCGAGGGCAACGAACTAGGCGACGAATGGACAATCCGCTGAGCCGCGCCGCCATCAGGCGCGATCAACCATTTCCCCGCTTGCCTGAGAGCTGATCGGCAATGTCACGGACCCGGTCGCGGTCGTCGTGCCGGGCGGACTCGATGACTCGCCAGGACTCTTCGCCGCCTATAGCCATAAGAGCACTCAGCACCTTGAAGGCGAACTGGTGGAATTCATCGTCTTCGCGACGCCAGCTCAATGCACGTTCAAGCGACGGGACTGCCTTGGGGTCCCGGATATCCCCCAAGTAGGACACCACGTCTTCCGGGGCGTAGTCCGCCAGGCGACGATCAAGGACTTCATTCAGGGTATCGACATATTTTGCCGAGGGACGCGACCCGGCGAGAAAGAGGTAGGTCTGGAAGGCGTACCAGTCGTGATCGTCGAGGGTTTTCCGCAGCCCGGCCGCGATCAGGTCGTCGACGGGCTCGAACTTCGCCAGGAAACCGAGGTCGTCCCCCGGGCCGGCGTCATGCTCACGCACGACCCGATCGAACTCGGCCAGGTCGTCGACAGGCGCCATCACGGAAGTCCACCAACCTCGTAGTCGATCAGCTGACTGTTGAACATAGCAGACGAACCTTCACCTTTACCGCGAAGACCGTAGGTGACATGCCCACGTTCCGCCTTGACGTGGACCTCGTTCACATTTCCCTTCTGCAAAACCGGGAGCCCGTCGAGGCCTCGCTTGACCATTTCTCTCGACAAGCCCCTGTCGCGCGCGCCGCTGTCCAGAAGTTTCTGCTGCGTTCCCGGATTCGTGTACATCGTCACCAGGACGTCATAACTTCCCGCGTTGCTCTCATGAATCGCTTTTTTGAGGTAGTCAAGTTCCTGCGTGACGAAGCTCTCGCCATTCCTCGGCCAGATTCCCTGTTTCTTGAAGGATTCGAGTTCCGCCAGTGACATCGCCCGGTAGAAGATCTCCGACGGGTCGTTCGTGGCGGCCAGCCCGAGGGGGTCCGCCCCCGTGTGCGGGTTGTCCACGTAGGCGTAGGGATTCGGAGCCGGTTCCAGTCCCAGCGGGTCGGGGGTGAGATAGCGGGCGGTCGCCGGGTCGTAGTAGCGGAAGTAGTTGTAGTGCAGGCCGGTCTCGGTATCGGCGTATTGGCCGGGGAAACGCAGCGGACAGCCGGTGGCTTCGCCGGCGCCCCAGAGACCGGCGGCGTGGAGTCCAGTGAGGCGTCCTTCGGTGTCGACGAGGTCGGTGGGCATTCCCACCAGGTCCGTGACGATGGCGTGGAAGCGCTGGTCGATCCCTTGCTGTGCCGCGTCGAGGCCCGGGTACTGGCGCTGGGCGAGCGGCACGGGGGTGCCGGGCCGATAGTCCCAGACGGTCGTGGCCGGTGGAGCGTCGGAGGTCCATCGGACCTGCTCGGCCAGGTTGGTGCCGTCCCAGGCGAAGGTGGTCTGCTCGGCGACTTCGCCGCGGGAGCCGAGGCGCTGCTTGGCGATTCGCCTGCCGAGCGGGTCGTAGCGGTAGCGCCAGACCGCCCCGTCCGGGGTGATCGCCTGGGTGAGCCGATCGTCGGCATCCCATTCGTAGCGCCATTGCCGGGACTGCCCGGACAGGGTCTGGTGGGCTTTCCTGGTGAGCCTGCCCTGCGCGTCGTGTTCGTAGTGGGTCCGGCCCGCGTGGCGGATCAGGGTTCCGGAGTACTCGCGGCCGCCCTTGGCCTCGTCACCGGGTCCCGGCCATTCGCCGTGGGTGAGATTGCCCAGTGCGTCGTAGGCGTACCGTTCGGACCAGCCGTCGCCGTCCACGGCGGTGACCTGGCCGAGCGAGTCCAGGTCGAACTGCCGGACACCGGACTGCGCATCGCGGATCGCGGCGAGGTTCCCGTCCCGCCGGTAGGCGTAGGTGCGCTGCCGCAAGGGGGTGCTGCCGCCGGACGCGTCGAGGGCCCAGATGCTCTGCGCGGTCCTCCGGTCCGACGTGTCGAAGGTCTGGGTGACGGCCGCCGCCGCTCCCAGCCGCCGGGTGGTTTCCCTGCCCGCCGGGTCGTAGCCGAAGCGGAGCTGCCCGGCCGGAGTGGCCAGTTCGCTCGGGCGGCCCGTGGCGTCATGGCTCCAGACGGACGCCGCGCCGGTCGGTGTCGTACGCCGCACGCAGTGACCGCGCGGGTCGTACTCCCAGGTCGTCCGGAGGCCGTTGACGGTCTCGGACGTCACCCGCCCCAGCGCGTCGCGGGTGCGTTCGAGGGTCGCGTCGGGATTCCGGGCGCGAATCAGGTGACCGTTCGCGTCGTATGCGTAGACCGACGCCGCTCCCGAGTCATGCTGGGCCTCGACCGTCTTGCCGAGTGCGTCTCGCCGGTACCTGATTCGTTGCCCCACGCCGTTGACCCGCTCGACGAGCCGGCCGGCCGCGTCCAAGTGGTAGCCGAGCCGCCGGCCGTTGAAGTCGGTCTCACCGATCAGCCTGCCCGCCGCGTCCCGCTCGTAGCGCCAGATCAGTCCGGTGGGACCGGTTACCGACGCCAGACGGAGTTCGGTGTCATAGCCGAACTCGTAGCGGGCGCCATCCGGACCGGTTCGGGTCACCGGTCGAGAGAAGGGCCCGTAGGCGGTTTCGGCCAGCGCGCCGTCCGGATTCTCGTAGCCGGTCTGATTTCCCTCGGCGTCGTAGTGCCACCGCTCGACAGCGCCGTCGGGGTGGGTGCGGGAGATCAGCAGGCTTTCCGGGCTCCAGGCGAGAACCGTCCGGTTGCCAAGCGGGTCATGGCTTTCGGTGACCCGCCCGAAGGCATCGCGCACCAACCGCGTCTCGTTGCCCGCCGCGTCCGTGATCCCCAGTGGCAGTCCCGCCGGATCGGTCCGGACGCGCTGGACGTGACCCAGGGCATCGGCGACCGCGGTCAGCCGGCCACGCCGGTCGTAGGAGTACGCGGTGACCGCGCCCAGCGGGTCGGTCTTGGTCAGCAGGTTGCCGTGCGCGTCGTAGCTGTACCGCCACACCGCCCCGCCGGGGTCGGTCACCTGAACGGGCTGCCGGAACTCGTTGTACCGCGTAGTGATCGAAGTGCCGTCCGGCTGGTCGATCCGGACCGGGTCGCCGTGTTCGTCGAGGGTGTACCGGGTGGTGTTGCCGAGCTCATCGGTGTGGGCGAGCGGCCGGCCGCTCCGATCGGACTCGGTGAGCGTGCTGTTGCCCAGCGGGTCCACGACCCGGGTGATGTGGTGACGGCGGTCGTAGTGGTACTCGGTGCGCTGCCCGAGTGAGTCGGTGACGACGGTGACCCGGCGCAGCGGGTGGTACTCGAAGGCCGCCGACAGCGTCCCGCCGGGGCCGGTGCCACGGGTCACCCGGCCGGCCTCGTCGTAGGTGTAGTCGTACCGGTAGCCGAGGCGGTCGGTCCAGCTGGTGATCCGGTCCGCCTGGTCGTAGTCGTAGCGCAACGGCGCGCCGGACGCGTTGACGACAGTGGTGAGCCGTCCTCGCGAGTCGTAGCCGAAGCGTCGCAACAGCGTGCCGTGGTCGTCATGGGTGCCGTCGAGCAGCCGCAGCCCGGTGATGCGCGGCCCTGCCGGATGGTCCGCGGTGTCGACGGCCACGCGGTAACCGCCGGAGTGCTCGAACCCGACCGGGATGTCCGCCTTGCGGTGGATGGTGATGCGGTGGCCGTTGCGGTCGGTGAGGGAACCGAGCACGGCGATCGCGCGGTGGGACGAGGGAGTGAAGTGGCGGGTCCACCCGGTGTGCGGGTCTTCGACGCGGAGGGAGCCATCGGCTTCCCACACCAGCGGCCAGCGGGCGCCTTCGACAGGCAGGACAACCTGGCCCGGCTGCGCGGGGAGAGGGTAGCGCAGGATCTGCGCGTCGTCACCGAAGTACTGAATGCCCTGCGCACCGAGCTCAAGGCGTTGGTCCACAGTGGACGACCAGCCGGGCCCGTGCAACCGGCCGCCCTGGTACCCGGAGGCATACGCGCGCCGCAGCACGAGCGGCAACAGTCCTGGCAGGTCGGCATCGACCCCAGAGGTGATCATCTGCCCGGAAACCACGTCCACCGGGTCGCCACCGGTCCGGCAGTTGGTGTTGCCGTCCGCGGTCTGGCCGGAACCGGGGACCATCGGCTGTTGGGCGTCCGGGACGGCCGAGACGTCCGGCTGCGCACCAGAGGCCTCCCCCGGGCTGGGTATCCCACCCTGGAGGGCACTGGCGGCGGCAGCGGCCAGCGTCGCCGCGAGCGCGGCGGCACCGGCGACGATCGCCCCGGTCTGCGCCTGCCCCGCGCACGGGTCCACATTGGACATTCCGGGCAGCTCGGGGAGGCCGTTGTCGTAGCTGACGCCGGTGCATGGCACGTCGGCGGCAGCCAGGCCGGGGAAACCCAGCCACAGCGCGAACAACAGGCCACCGGCCACCGCGATCCGCCGGAGTACCACGAGCCACCTCATGACGCCACCCGGTACGGGGCCGTCGCATAGTGCCGGTGCTTCAGCCGCAGCACCTCATCGCGCAGTGTCTGCTCAGCCGGCGCCGACGGATCAGTCTCCCCGCGCGCCCGGTGCCAGCGGGCCATGCCCAGCCGCAGCTGCGCGGCGTACAACCGGCCGAGATTCTGGTAGCCGGTGAATCCGTTGGTGCGCAATGCTTTCAGCCGCAGGTAGAACCGGCGTGGCGGCCGGAGCAGTACGGGGACTTCGCCCGCGGTGATCGCGCCTGCCCCGGTCGCCGCCTCGGCGCGCAGTTCCACCGCGAGCCCCGCGGCCTGGTCTTTGAGTCCTCGCCGCAACAACAACAGATACAGCACAACCATCGGCCCTTGCAGCAGCAAGAAGGTCAGCGGGGTGAGCACCAGCATGTCGACGGTGCTGCTCGGCGCGAACCACTCCGCCTTGTGCCGGCTGACGTAGGCGATGAACACGTCGTTGGCGAAATGCCCGGAGATGGCCACAGCGAATCCACAGCCGATGGCCCGCACTCGCGCGCGCCGGTCGCGCAACTGGCGCGCGATTCCGAAACCCGCTCCGATCGCCGCGGTGAACGCCGTGTGGGCGGCCATCAGGCCCAGTGACTGGCGCAGGAAGTACTGCGTCGAGGCGCTCGCGCCATTGTGCGAACTCATGTATTGCGCGGTCTCCAGCAGGTTGAACCCCAGCCCGCTGGCGGCGCCGAGCACGATCCCCGAAACGACGTTGTCGATCCGGTCGCGCAGCAGGAAATAGACGATGGCGACTCCGGTGCCTTTGCCGATTTCTTCGAATACCCCCGCGGATACCCAGTTCCCGGTGGCCACGTCATGCTTGGCCTGCGCCAGCGCGCCCAGCGGATTCGCGGTGATGTCGGCCATGGTCGGGGAGAAGAAGCTGTTCGCGTAGTCCAGCCACCACTGGTTCATCGAACCGCCGAAACCCCCGCCCACCACCGCGCCCCAACCGGCCACGGCCAGCAGCAGCCACACCGGCAACCGGCCGAAGCGCTGCATGCGGTGCACTCCCCACAGCGCGTATCCTGTACTGGGCAAGCAGATCAGCAGCGCCCCGAGGCCCCCGGCGGTCATGTCCAGCAGCCAGACCGGGTACGGCAGCAGCAGCACGATCGCCGCCGAGGCCTGCCATCGCCACGTCCAGCGCGCGCGGACGGCCGGGTCGGGGAGCGTCTGCCCGCGCTGCCTGCCGACGAGGCAGATCACCGCGGCGACGGGCAAACTCACCACGTAGCACCAGAACGACACCTTGTACCAGCCGAACGACGGATACGGTGAGCCCGACAGCGGCGGGTTCAGCCACCCGACCAGCGCGTGCGCCTCCTCGCCCAAGGACGCCGGCCGAAGCATGTCGATGACCACCTGCGCCGTGTACAGGGCCGACAGCGCCACCGCGACGAGCAGGACCGCTCGCATCCGGGTATCCCTGGGGGCCGCGGCGACCGGCTGGTAGCCGGTGGCCGGATAGGCGAGCTGGTTCACGGCGACTCCGTCGGGAAATCGGTCGGCATGGGGACATCCGTCGGGAATCCCGAGGGCATCGGAATATCCGTCGGGAATCCGGAAGGCATCGGGATATCCGTCGGGAATCCGGAGGGCAGGGGCCCGCCCGTCGGGAAACCGGACGGGAGTGGCATGTTTGTCGGCAGCCCCGGCGGCATTCCCGGCATCTTCGGCAGCCGCGGGGTCCGGTCCAGCCCGAAGTTCACGATCAGGGCCACCACCGCCAGCGCCGCCGCGGCCATCGCGCACGCGACGAGCACCCGGTAATGCGGGGCACGCTGGTAGCCAGGAGGCTCCTTCTCCTCGCCGGGACCGGAGAACCCGGCGGCCGGAAACCCGCCCACCCGCACCACCACCTACCGTCGACATCCTTTTCGTCCCACAGGCCGGGTAGGTCCCGATCGCACCGACTGTCCACATCGGACCTCGGCGACCACTGCCGTACCTGCGAGGCACGCTAGGGAAAGTGGATGAAATCCCGATGACACACCACGGCCTGCCGCGGTGGGCGTGGCTACCGGGATTTCCGGGAACCGCCTTGTCATCCAGATGTCATCGGTGGCCGTTAGGTTGTCCGGCAGGTGCGGCGACGCCGTCCACCGCGCGAGCGGGCCAGTGGCCGGAAAGGCGAAGATGTCCTCGGGGGAAAATATCGGGCCAGCCCCAGGCGATGACCCGTCGCTGGCCGAGGTGGTAGCCGAACAGGGCTCGCTGCCGGCAGGCGCGGTGCGGGAACTGGCGGCGCGGCTGGCCGAGACGTTGGCGGCGGAGGCGGGTACGGCGCATCGTGGTCTGAACCCGAGCACCGTACGCATGACGCCGGACGGGCCACGACTGGACGAGTCTCCGAACCCGGCCGCGTCGCCCGATGCCGAGGGTGACCCGGGCTTCCTCTGCCCGGAACTGATCCTCGGCCGGCCGGCGACCAGCGCTTCGGATGTCTATTCGCTGGGCGCGGTACTCTGCTTCGCGGCGACCGGCTCGGCCCCGTTCGATTTCGGCGAGGTGACTACGGCCTATCAGCGCGCCGTGGCCCACCAGCGGATCGTGCACGAGGAGCCGGATCTGGCGGCCGTGCCCGACGCCGGGTTGCGCGTGCTGATCGGCGACTGCCTTGCCAAGGATCCGGCAGCCCGGCCCAGCGCCGCGGTGGTGGTCCAGCGCAGCGCGGTCGCCCCGTCGAGTTCACCGTCGCTCGAGGACGTGTTCGCCGTGCCGTTCGCGCCACCGCCGACCGGCCTTGTTCCATCGACGTACGACCCGCCGCCGCAGTACGCGCCCCCTTCCTTCACACCACCGTCTTCCGCGCCACCGTCGTACACGCCGAGCGTGCCGGCCGCGAAGCGTGGCCGGTGGGCGTGGATCACCGCGCTGGCTGGCGGGCTGGCCGTGGTGCTGGTCGCTGTGATCGCTCTGCTGGCGTGGCCGGGCGATCCGTCCTCGGCGCCGTCGCCGGCACAGGCCGGGAGGGCGGGCTTCGCCTGGTCGGTACCCGGCGGCCAAGGCGGCTCCTTCGTCAGCTTGTGGCGCACGTCCTCGCTCGTCGTAGTCGGTACCTCGAACAGCGGACTGGCCGCCTACGACGTCACGACCGGCGCGCAACGCTGGACGTGGAAGCCTCCCGAGAACGGGCACGAGCTTCCGCTCCTGTGCAACATGAGTCCGGGCACCGACGGCGGTGTCGGCGCGTTCACCTACGGCTATTTCCGCGACCAGCCCGGCATCGAGGACTGCGACCACCTCCAGACGATCGAAGTGGACACCGGCAAAACCAGGTGGGCGCAGCCGGTCAGCCTGGTGCTCGGCACGAACGCCGACGGCTTCCCGGACCTCACCGGGGGCACGGCGCTGTCCATCGGCAATGGCGTGGTGAGCGCGCGCTACGCCGGTGGCAACACCCGCGCGCACGGCGGCAGCGATCTGCTCGCCGCCGACGTGGCGACTGGGCAGGTGCGGTGGAAGACCGATGCCGGCGAGAACCCGATGCCGGGCGGCTGCCAGCTCAGCGGGCACGCCCAGGTGCTGCGTGGTCAGGTCTACGCCCTCGCGCAGTGCGACGCCGGGGCAGCGCCCGAACTGGTGATGCTCGGGGGTGTGGATTCGCCGACGGTGATCCGGGTGGCGCCGCTGGACGGCTGCCGTGCCGGTATCTCGTACAAGACGCTCTCCGGGGTACTGACCGGGGACACCCATCACCTGGTGGTCGGCTGTCACATGTCGACCGCGGGAGCAGGCACCAGGCTGTTCACGTTGGGGGCCGGGCGGCACTCGCTGACGCCGGTAGAGGTCTCCGGCGTCGCCGTCAACGCGGTCGGCTTCGAATACGGTGGTGCGCGGCCACCGGAGAACATGGTGCTGACCAAGGACACCCTGTACCTGCTCAACGGTGAGAACTCCGCGGTGAGCGCCCGGAACAACGGCGTCGCCGCCATCGACCCGGACACCGGCCGGATGCAGTGGACCAGCACCGTGGCGGGCTCGACCAACGTGACACTGCTGGCGGCCACCGAGTCCGGTGTGGACTTCGTGGCGGACGGCGGTGGCCAGCCCGCGCTCTACACCGCGACCGGTGGCGGCCAGCCCGCGAAAATCCGCGCCTTGAACGCCGAGCAGGCCAAGGCCTTCCCCGGTTCCACCGTCCAGCCCCCGCAGAGTGCGCGGGTCGGCGGCTACCTCGTCAGCGGATTCCCCGGGTCCTTGAGCGACAACGAGACCGTCGTCGGTGCGATGCCTGCCGAAGGCCCCTGAATCGCCGGAGCAGGTTGCCCCGCACCAGAGAATCCGATCTTCCGGAGCACGACCGGCGGGCGGCTGCTAGCTTCCGCGTCATGGTGGACCGCAGTGACAGCACGGCTTTCCGGACGCTGGTGACCAACGCCTCGAGCGGCATTCTCCTGTTCGGCATCACGCCGCCCCGCCTGAGCACCACTCCCGAACGGATCCGGGAGATCACCGCGGCCACCCTGGGACGGCTGGCCGACCTCGACGTGGACGGTCTGGCGCTCTACGACATCGACGACGAAAGCGACCGTAATCCGGCGGAGCGCCCGTTTCCCTACCTGCCGACCATGGATCCCGCCACCTACCATGCGGAATACCTCGACGGGTGGAACCGCCCCGCGATCATCTACCGGTGCGTCGGCAAATACGCCGAGGCCGAACTGCGGACCTGGCTGCGGACAGCGGATCCGGACCGGGTGCACGGTGTCTTCGTCGGTGCGTCGTCGAAGGACAAGCCGGTGCTGACCAGCCTGTCCGAGGCACAGGCCCTGCGCCGGGAAGTCCGTCCGGACCTGCTGCTCGGCGGCGTCGCCATCACCGAGCGCCCCGAGGAACATCTGCGACTGATCACCAAGCAGGAGGCGGGATGTGCGTACTTCATCTCGCAAGTCGTCTACAACGCCGACGCGGCGAAGAGCATGGTCTCGGACTACTTCTACGCCTGCCGCGAGCGGCGGCTCACGCCCAAGCCCGTCCTGTTCACGCTTTCGGTGTGCGGCTCGATGAAGACGCTGGCATTCCTCAAATGGCTCGGCGTCGACGTCCCGCGCTGGCTCGAGAACTCCCTGCGCCACGCGGACGACACGCTGGCCGAGTCCTACGAGCACTGCGTGGCGACCGCGCGGGACCTGGCCGCCTTCTGCCGCAAGCTCGGCATGCCGTTCGGCTTCCTCGCCGAGAGCGTGTCCATCCGCAAGGTCGAGATCGAGGCGTCGGCCGCCCTCGCCGGCGAGCTGAGCCGGCTGCTCGAACGCGACCGGCCGGCCGGGTGAAGCCACGCGGGAACACGCGATTGCCTGGTCCGGTGGTTACCACGGATCAGGCCGGCTCACGGTTCGGCGGACTCGACGTGGCGCCCTCGAGCTGGTCGGCAACCGGAGCGGCCCGCCGGTCCACGAAGGCGCACACGGTGATCACCCCGGCCAGGAAGGCTGTGGCCGCGGCGAGCAGCCGTGCCTCCGGGTAGCCGCCGGCCAGGAGATACGCCGGACCGGCGAGCACGGCGCCGCCGAGCAGCGCGGCGGCCAGTTCGCCGAGCAGCGCACGCCCTGGCGCGCGGCCGGTGCCGAGGACGAGCGCGGCCACGACGACCGTTACGCCGGCAACGGTGGCCAGTGCCGGAAGGCCGAAGTTCAGTCCGTACCGAATGGCCAGCGCTGGTACGAAGAACACCACGGCCAGCCACTTCGCCGAGCGGATCAGCACGGTCAGTCCCGGACCGGCGCGGCGGTCCGGGACCCGTCGGGCGAGCACGCGCGCCGGCACGAGTACCGCCGTGGCGATCACGGCACCCGGTAACACCGCGGGTACGTGGCCGAGGTTGTACAACAGGGCGCTGTCGTAGACGGCCAGCACGAGCCAGCCCAGTGCGCCGGCCGAGACGAGGAACAGCAGCAGATCCGGCAGCGACCGGACCCGCCTGCCGGTGTCGCCGGCGAACCGGGACACCCACAGCGGGACCGCGATTCCCGACGCCGCGCGGATCAGCAGATCCTGCTGGGTGGTCCATGGATTGCGCAGTTCCCACTCGATGAGGCAGAACGTGATCGTGTAGGCAACCGACGCGGGCCAGACCAGCCGCACCGCGCGCCGATACGCCCCGGCGTCAAGCCAGCGGCACACCGTCAGGTAGGCGAAGACGACGAACGGCAACTCCAGAAATGACGAGACCCGGAACAGGCTGACCGACAGCAGGCCGGGCTCGGGGAACCAGCCGGGTATCGGACCGAGGCCGGCCAGATCGAACCAACCCGGTGGGACGTAGCGGCTGATGAAGGTGGCGTCCCCGTGGTGCACGCGGTCCACGTAGACGGTGAACAACACCTGGTTGAGGTAGAGCAGCGCGATGACGGCGAGCAACCAGCGGACCGGGTTTCCCCGCCCCCGCAACGGCGTGCCGGACAGCCTCCTCGGGCGCCACACCGCGAATACGGCGGCACCCACGATCACCGCGCCAAGCACCAGCCGACCCACGACGCCAGGCTAGCCGCAACACCTTTCCGGGCTGGTGCGGCAACTTCGAGCGGCTGCTGAACTGCCGGCAACCATTGCCGGCGGACGGGGCCGCGAAACCACCGTACAATCCAGCCGGGTTCCGGACGGACGAACTGGGGGAGCACGGTGAGCGGTATCAGGGTGTTGGTGGCGGGGGCGAGCATCGCGGGGCCCGCGCTGGCCCATTGGTTGCGCCGGCGGGGAGCCGAGGTGACCGTGGTGGAGCGGGCTCCCGGGTTGCGCCCCGGCGGTCAGGCGGTGGACGCGCGCGGGGTGGCCAAAGAGGTCATCCGGCGGATGGGGCTGGCCGCGGCGGTGCGCGCGGCCTGCACGGACACCGCCGGCGCGCACACCGTGGACGTCGACGGGAACGTGCTGGAGACCTACCGCGCCGAGGACGACGGCGGCGACGGGTACATCGCGGAAATCGAGATCCTGCGCGGAGACCTGTCCCAGGTGCTCTACGACGACACCCGCGACAGTGTCGAGTACATCTTCGGCGACCGGATCGCCGAACTCACCCAGGACGCGGACGCGGTCGACGTGACCTTCGCGAGCGGCGACCGGCGGCGCTTCGACCTGGTGGTCGGGGCGGACGGGCTGCACTCGGCGTTGCGCGCGATGGTCTTCGGGCCGCGCGAGCGGTTCATCCGCCACCTCGGGCTCGTGCTGGCCTTCTACAGCGTGCCCAACGAGTTCGGGCTGGACCGCTGGTTCATCGAGTACCAGGACCAGGAGTCCGCGCGTTCCGCCGGCCTGCGGCCCATCCAGGACGCCACGCAGGCGATGGCCATGTTCGCCTTCCCCGCGGCCGAATTCGACGTCGACTACCGCGATGTCGAGGCCCAGAAGCGCCTGCTGCGCGAGCAGACGGCCGGCCTGGGCTGGCTGACCCCGCGCATCCTCGCGCACCTGGACGACACTCCGGACTTCTACCTCGACCAGGTCGCCCAGGTGGTGATGGACCGCTGGTCGAACGGACGGGTGGGGCTGCTCGGCGACGCGGCGTTCAGCGCGTCGCCGATGTCCGGGGCGGGCACCGGGCTGGCACTGGTCGGCGCCTACCTGCTGGCCGGAGAACTGGCCGCCGCCGAGTGGGACCCGGAGGCCGGGTTCGCGGGCTACGAGGCCCGGATGCGCTCGTTCGTCGAGGCCAACCAGGAGATCGGCCGCCTGCACGCGGAGAGCCGTGCCGTTCCCAGGCCGGACGCCGAGCCGGCCCCGGAGCCCGACATGGAGGCGCTCACCGCGCTGATCGAGCGCGCGATCAACGGCGTCGCACTGCCTGACTACACCGGGGTGCCGGACTCCGGCGCCCTGGCCGGACCGCCGATCGCTTCATCGGCCAGGCCGTAGGCCACCGCCTCGGGCGCGGTGTCGTGGTAGCGGCGGTCAGCTGCCGACGGGTTCGTGCCAGACCACGCCGGCGCCGAGTGCCGCGGTGAGGCGGGTGATCGCCTGGCGGGTGGCCTGGTCGCCGGCGTGCTCGGGGAGCCAGGCGCAGGCGAGGTAGGCGGCGGTGATGTCGGCGGTGGCGCAGGCGGCGGCCAGGCATTCCTCGATCCGTGCCAGGGAGGGGCCGGGGCCGGAGGGAAAGCGCGCGCCGGGCAGCTCGGCGCCGTCGATGACGTCGATGTCGAGGTGGAGGTAGACGGGGACAGGGCCGAGCCTGCCGAGGGCGGAGGTGATCGCGGCGGGGTCGGCGGGCACGCGACGGACGCGACTGGTGGTGAGGGCGGCGCTCTCGGCGGGGTCGAGGTCGCGGGCGTCGGCCAGTACGACGCTGGTATCGGGGACGGGTCGCAGGCCAAGCGTGTCGTCGAACAAGCCGGGCGTACGGCCGGTCAGCATGGCCAGTGCCATGCCGCCGAGGTAGCCGCTGGTCGATATGGCGGGCGTGTTGAAGTCGCCGTGGGCGTCCAGCCACAGCACGGCCAGGTCGCGATGACGGTGCTGCAGCCCGGCTACCGCCGCGCGGGTGGTGGGGCAGTCGCCGGAGAGCACCAGGGGTCTGGCGGCCCGCGTCACCGCGTCGCAGGCGGCCCGGTGCAGCAGGCTCATCCGGGCGGGGACGGTGCCGCCAGGAAGGACCGGGCGGACGACCTGGGTCGCGGTGGCGGGGATCGGGAAGGCCGGGATGTGCTCGTCGAGGTGCCAGGGCGTGACGATCAGATCCCACGCGCCATCGGTGCTGTGGTCAGCCACGAGGTGTCTCTCTTTTCTTCCGGTGGGCGAGCAGATCGAGCAGTCGTTGCAGTTCGGCGGCGCCGGCTTGCAGGTGTGCGGTGAGTTCCGCCCTGGCTTCTTCGGGGCCGCGGTGCAGCGCGTCCAGCAACTGGCGGTGGTCGTCCGCGGTGCGGCCGAGTTCACGGCGGGAGCGCTCGGCCAGCGCCAGGGCGAGGCGCTGTTCCTGCTGGAGCTGCTCGTGGAAGCGGCGCAGCCGGGGGCTGCCGGTCGCCGCGACCAGGGTGGCGTGGAAGAGCCGGTCACCGTCGAGCGCGGCGGCGGTGTCGCCGCGCTCGAAGGCGCGTTCTATCTGGTCGACCAGGTCGGCAAGGTTCTGGTAGATCACCGGGTCCCGGTGCTCGGTGAGGGCGTCGACCGCGGCCAGCTCCACGGCGGCGCGGGCCGCGTAGATGTCGGCGACATCCGGCCCGGTGATGTCCGCGACGACGATGCCGCGGTTCATCTGATAGCGCACCAGGCCCTCGCTTTCGAGGGTCCGCGCGGCCTCGCGGAGGGTGCTGCGGGAGACGCCGAGCTCGGCGGCGACGGCGGCTTCACGCAGCGGCGTGCCCGGCGGCAGCCGACCGGACAAGATGGCCTGCCGGACGGCTTCGGCGGCCTGCTCGGTGGTGCTCTGTCGCTGGATGCTCGCACCCAGGCCGGTGATCGGGTTCGTCACGGCCACCAGCCTCCTCCGGTGAAATCCGACCCGCCCCGCAAGATTGCCATATTGTCCGACAATCTGGCAAGACGCGCCTTGCAGACCGGATAACCACCTGGTCGACCAGTGAATCGCGGGAACCTTCGTTCTCACCGGCCCGGCGCCTCCCTCACGCGTCACGCGCCGAGGGAAACCCCGAATCCCGCTTCGTAGATCCTGCGGAGGACTTCCCAGGACAGTAATTCGATGTTGGTCTGGACGGAGATGACGTGCTCGCCGTCGGCGGTGCTCACCGTGAAGAACATGGATCCCCAGTAGCTGCCGCCCACGCCGCGCAGCGTCCGGCCGCCGGTGGCCGCTTTGTCGAACTCGAACAGGCCGAGGCCGTATCGGGTGTGCGGCAACCAGTTGGCGCCTTCGGTGGAGACCGTGGTCCACATCTGGCGGTGCTGGGCCGGCGGCAGCAGGGTGCCGCTCGCCAGCGCCCCGACGGCACGGATCATGTCGCCGGTGGTGGAGACGATGTTGCCGGGGAGCCATGAGGTGGTGAACTCGGTGACGTCGAGCGGCTCGAGTCCGGGATCCTCGAGCAGCGACTCCCAGTTCTCCCCGGTGACCGCGGACATGTCGGTGCCGTCCTTGAAGAACTGCCGGGAATACGCGCGCGGGTGGGGCTCGCGGTAGCCCCGCTCCCCGTGCGGTCGCACGTAGGTGTGGGTCAGGCCGAGCGGCCGGAAGACCCTGCGTTCGACCTCCTCGGCGAAGCTGTTGCCGGTGATCTTCCCGATCATCGCCTCTGCGAGGTAGAAGCCGCCGTTGGCGTACCGGAAGCGCTCGCCTGGCTCGCCGACCGGCGGCTGGGAGACCGTCATCCTCAACAGGTCCTCGGTGGTGAATTCGTCGAAGCGATGCTCGAGGAACGCGGCACGGGTGGCGTATCGATCGGTCAGTTCCGGCGCCAGCCCGGTGGCGAACAGGCCACCGGTGTTGCTGAGCAGATGCCGGATGGTGATCTTGTCGCCGTCGTAGCCGTTGACGTCCAGCACGCCCGGCAGCCACGTGTTCACCGGGTCGTCGATGCTCAGCCTGCCCTCGGCCTCGAGAGCCAGGAACACCGTGGCCATGAATGCCTTGCCGCCGCTGCCGATCTGCGCGTGCTCCCCCGGTTGGCGGCGGGCGCCGGTCCTGAGGTCGGCCACGCCCGCGGTGCCGAACCAGGTCCGGCTCCCGTCCTTGACGTCGACGACGATGCCGGGGACGCCGACCTCGGCCACAGCCCAGTCGAGTACCTGCTGGATATCGGTGTTGGTCATGCCGTTGCCTTTGCGTTGCGAACATTTCTGATATCAAAAAAGTTACGTTGCATACACGATCCGGTCAATCAGCTTCTCCTGATGCAATGACCAAATTCGCAGGTCAAATACCATGATTCGTTGCACGGCTCTGTCGGCTAATGCAATGGCTGTGTTGCGTTAGAATGCTCCAGCGTCGAGGAGTCAGGGGGAGAAAATGGCCGGCGAAAGACTCACCAGGCAGGACCGGCGGCAGATCGCCGCGGGACTGCGGGACGGGCTGACCTACGCCGCGATAGGCCGCGGCATCGGGCGGCCGACCTCGACCGTCACCCGTGAGGTGATGCGCAACGGCGGGCCGGGCGGCTACCGCGTCGACCAGGCCCACCGCGCCGGCACACGCCACGTGCGCGGCCGCAAGACCACTCCGCCGGCTCCGGCACCGCGAGGTGCCGACCTCGGCGGGCGCGACCCGCGGATCGTGAACGGGGTGGCCGCGCACAGCACGGAACTGTTCGTCCAAACAGGACTCCCGAGGATGATGGCCAGGGTGCTCTCCGCGCTCCTCACCACCGACAGCGGCAGCCTCACCTCGGCCGATCTCGTGCGACGCCTGCGCGTCAGCCCCGCCTCCGTCTCCAAGGCCGTCGGCTACCTGGAGGCAAGGGAAATCGTCAAACGCGAGCGCGACCCCCGCCGCCGGGCGGAACGCTACGTGGTCGACGAAGACATGTGGTTCCAAGCCATCATGGCCAGCGCGCGCATCGACACCCAGATCGCCGCCGCCTGCGAGGCGGGCGCCCGGAGACTCGGCGCCACCACCCCCGCGGGCGTCCGGCTGGAGAACATGAGCCAGTTCCTCCGCCGCGTCAGCGACGACCTGACCCGCTCGGCCCGGCACTGGCGCCAGGTCTACGCCACCCACCCGCCTGCCAGGACCGGTGACGAGTCCACGGCCGAGGGGTGAGCGCGCGTTCGGTGTGCCGCGGCCGGGCGATCCTGCGCAGTCACCGGGCGGCGTGGTTCTGGATGTGGCGGGCGGCGGTGAGCACGATCGGTGCGGCGAGCCAGCACAGGTAGGCGCCGGTGTTGGTGGTCAGGAACGAGACGGGGATAGAGACTGCGAACACGATGGCCAGGCAGACGCTGCGCACCAGGCTCTGAGCGAACACCCGGGGCGGGATGTCGGTGCGGTACAGGTGTTCGCGCCGGACCTCCCGGATGATCAGCGCGAACGACGCGGACGCCAGGACCTGCACGATCGCATACAGGCTGAACCGGGGCGGGAACGCACCGGCCGCGGTGATCACCCGGGTCGCGAACGGCATCAGGACCTGCATGAACAGCCAGGCCAGGGTGAGGCTGGTCAGGCGGCTGCTCAGCGAGCCGACATGACGGAAGATCTCGTGGTGGGCCCGCCAATGCGCGGCGATCACCACGAAGCTGAGCGCGAAGGCCAGGTACTCCTTCCCGTGCTCCCCCACCGAACCCAGCATCGCGCCGGTGGTGTCGCCGGTGGGAACGGGGAGTTCCAGCGCCAGCAGGGTGAGCGCGATCGCGATCACCGCGTCGACGAACATCGTGAGCCGCTTGGCAGCCTCCGCCCGCACCTCACCGGTCTCGCCGATCTCGCCGCCGGGTGTGTGGCTGACAGGAGTCGCCATGATGAGAACCAGCTCCCCCGGTATCAGGCGGCGATCTCGACGGCCGGCTGGGGCGTGGCCGCCAGTCGCCGGGACCGCACCGCCAGAATGATCATCACGGCCGGGATCAGGATGTCGGTGATCAGGACTCCGCCGGTGTTGCCGGGAGCGTGGTCACCGCCCGCGAACCACTGGTAGACGTGACCGACCACGGCTCCCCACAGGAACATCCCGGCACCGAGCCCGATAGTGATCCGCTCGCGCGCGGACGCCGAGGCGGCGCGGAATCCCAGGACGGCCAGCCCGAGGTTGGCGAAGGCGATCTCGAACAGGAACGGCGTCCGGCCGAACCCGATCGCGGTGGCCATCACGTCCGGGACGGCGAGGAACGCGACCGTCATCCACAGACTGCCCAGCCCCATCGCGCCGATGGCCCACCAGCGCTGCCAGATCTCCAGCCGTTCCCGAGGCGAGGCGACACGGCGGGCCCGCACGGCGGCGCCGATGGCCGGGATCAGGATCCAGACCACGGGGAAGGCTGACTGGGCGAGGTAAGAGAAAGTGTCCATACCCTCAGTCTTACCTTGTTAACATTAACGTGTCAACACTCTGTTATGCTGACGCCATGGACGACGGACTCGCAGACCTGCTGCACCGGGTCGTCATGCTGCTGGGCGAAGCGACCCGGCGACGCACCGACGACCGAGACGGCCTGACCTACAGCCAGATACGACTACTGGGCACACTCGAAGACATCGAACCGGCGACACAACACCGCCTCGCACAGGCACTGTCGGTATCCGACCCCGCGATCAGCCGGGCACTACGACCACTCGAAGCAGACGGCCTCGTACACATCACCATCGACCCCGACCACGCACGACGACGACTGGTCCGCCTCACCAACACCGGCCGAAAAGCCTTCCACAGCGCCGGAAAACCGCTCCACGACGAATTCCGCACCGCACTCGTCGCCGCCGGCTTCCCCTACGAACGCTACCTCGAAGACACCCAACGACTGGCCGAACTCCTCACAGCCACCCGAGAACCGCTACCCGTTCCGCGACAGTGAAAGCCCGGGCGGAGAAGGAAATACGGTTGAGCGGGCGTCGCCGCCGCGACGATCATGTCCGGGTGACCGAAACCTCTGTGTCCGTCGGGCAGGACGAAGACGAGGACGATCTCCTACCGGACCGCCCCCTCTCAAACCGGAGAAACCGATGACCCGTAACGCCATTGACGCCGCTTCCGCTGTCGCCGTCGGCCCCTATTCCCATGCCGTCGACACCGGGAGCCTGATCCTGCTGTCCGGCCAGACCCCGCTCGACGGGAGTACCGGCACCTTGGTGGACGGCGGGATCGCGGCGCAGACCCGTCAGTGCTTCACGAACCTGTTCGCGGTGCTCGCCGCCGGCGGCCTGGCACCAGACGACGTGCAGAAGTGCACCGTCTTCCTCACCGACATGAACGATTTCGCGGCGATGAACGAGGTCTACGCCGAGATGTTCGACCAGCCCTACCCCGCTCGCACCACCATCGGCGTCGCCGCCCTGCCGCTCGGTGCCGCGGTCGAGATCGAAATCATCGCGAAACGCCGTTGAACCCCCGCGAGAGCCGGTGCGTGGCGCGTCAGAGCTCCAGAACGAACTCCGCCCCGCACTCGGCCGGGCACGGCGCCGGCGTACCGCACTTCAGGCAATGGCCCTCGCTGGGCCGATGCTGCGCGAGCGTCGCCACCGCGCGCTCGCGGTAGCGGCTCAGCTCGGCATCCCAATCGTCTTCGAACATCCCGCGAACGGGAACCCCAGCAGTCATCCTCATCACGACCTTCAGCGTGCTCCGGCCAAAGCCCCCGGCCGAACCGGGCGCTTCCTGATTCCGTTGTGCTGTGCCGCGGCGCACGTCCTGTCTTCTTCGTCACACCCTACGCCGCTTCGCCTCCAGCCAGCCGGGATTTCGGCATTTCAGGACACATCGGTTGCCCGAACGGTCGCTACGCCCGGTTCGCGGCCTGCTTGACGGTCCTGATCACGGGGGCCGTCTCGATGTGGGTGATGGCGGGCAACGCGGCCACCCGGGTGGTCAGGTACCGGTACAGCTCCCGGTGGTTCGCGCACACCACGCTCGCGCACAGGTTCGTCGGCCCGGTCGTGGCGGCGGCGAACGCGATCTCCGGATGCCCTGCCAGGGCCGTGCCGGCCGCCACCAGGTGCGCGGGGGCGACGGAGAGCCAGAGCAGGGTTCGGGGGCCGACACCGAACAGGCCGCCGTCGACGTCGATGTCCAGGTACAGCACCCCGCGTTCGCGCAGCTCGGTCATCCTGCGGCGGACCGTCGTCGGCGACCAGCCGGTCACCGCGGCCAGCTGCTCGACGCCGGTCCGGCCGTCGGTGGCGAGCGCGGCGAGGAGCTTGCGGTCCCCGTCGTCGAGCCGCACCGGTCCCGGCCGGTGCGGCACCGGGGGCGGGCGCAGCCGGGCGATCGACTCCTCGTCCAGGGATCCGAGCTTGGCGACCAGGCTGTCCGGGCCGCCGTAGAACGCGTGCAGCACGGAATGCGCGGTCACCCCCTCCACGCGCGGGGTGCGCGGGAGCTTGGCCAGCAGCAGCGCCTCGCTGTCGGCCTCGCTCTCGGTGCGGACCGTGCAGGTGATCTCGGTGCCTCCGGAGGTGATGCTCACCCAGGACGTGTCCGGTCGCCGGGCCAGCGCCTCGGCGACCGGGACCGACGCCGCGGGCGCGCAGCGCACTCGCAGGAACCACAGCACCGCCCCCAGCGCGGCCGGGTCGACCCCGCCGAGCACCCGCACCGCCCCCGCCGACCGCAACCGGGCGTACCGGCGGGCGATGGTGCGATCCGACACGCCGAGCACCTCGGCGATCGTGCTGAACGGGGCCCTGCCGTTGATCTGCAAGGCGTGCACGAGCCGACGATCCAGCTCGTCGTAGTCGGATTCCACCGAAACAAGCGTAATCATCGTCGGATACCGACGCAATCAAGCCCATTTCTGGCGCGACCGCGTCGGCGAGCGGAGCGTTGCTCTCGTCCTGATCGACACCACCAGGGGAGAACACATGGACACCGATGTGCTCGTCGTCGGCGCGGGCCCGACCGGCCTGACACTGGCCGGCGAACTGCGCCTGGCGGGGGTTTCGGCCGTGCTGGCCGACAAGCTGTCGCAGCGCAGTACGTTGTCGAAGGCGGGCGGCGTGCAGTCCCGCACCCAGGAGGCCTTCGACCAGCGCGGCTTGCTGGAACCGTTGCTGGCCACGGGAACCTACCCGGTCGGCACCGCCCACTTCGCGGGTATCACGCTCCCGCTCACCCGGGACAGGCACCGGCATCCGTGGCGGTCCATCCCGCAGGTGGCGATCGAGGGATTCCTTGTGCACCACCTTGCCGCACAAGGCATCCACGTCCGGCGCGACCACGAGCTGACCGGCATCGCCCAGGATGCCGACGGGGTCACCGCGACCTTCGCGAACGGTGGTGTCCTCCGCTCCCGGTACCTGGTCGCGGCCGACGGTGGCCGCAGTACGGTGCGGTCGCTGCTGGGGGCGGAGTTCCCCGGCAGGCCGGGCACGACGACCACCGTCGCCGCCGACGTGCGGTTGGGCGGCGACGACCAGGCGATGACGCACACCCGGAGCGAGGACGGGCACTGGGTGGCGGTGTTCCCGCTCGGCACCGATCCGCAGGGCAGGCCGCTGCGCCGGCTCTCGCTGGGCGGGCCGGGCCGGTCACTGCCCCGGGAGGTCCCGGTCACCGAGGACGAGATCCGCGATGGGCTGCGCGCCGTCTTCGGCTCCCGGGTGGAACTGCTCGAACTGCGCTACGCCCGCCGCATCACCAACGCGGCCCGGCAGGCCGCGCGGTACCGGCACGGACGGGTGTTCCTGGCGGGCGACGCCGCCCACGTCCATCTCCCGATCGGCGCGCAGGGCATGAACACCGGGATCCAGGACGCGCTCAACCTCGGCTGGAAGCTCGGTGCCGCGGTACACGGCTGGGCCCCGGCGCATTTGCTCGACACCTACCACGCCGAACGCCATCCGGTCGCGGCCGCCGTGCTGCGCAACGTTCAGGCGCAGAGCCTGCTGATGGACCAGCAGGGCACCGGCGACCCGGATCTGCTGGCCGCCAAGGAAGTGTTCACGGCACTGACGCGGCTGCGGGACGTGCAGTACCACCTCGACGACATGCTGTCCGGGATGGGCATCCGCTACCCCATGCCAGGCACCGAAGATCAACCGCTCGCCGGACTCCCCGCGCCCGATCAGGATCTCGGCCCGGTCCGGTCGCACGAGCTGCTGCGGAGCGGGCGCGGCGTCCTGATCGACCCGGCCGACAGGTTCGCCAAGATGGCCGCCCTCTGGCAGGACCGCGTCGACCGCGCGGGGCAGGGCACCGGCGCCGAGCCGATGCTCATCCGGCCGGACGGCTACGTGTGCTGGGCAGGCGACCCGGACGACCTCGAACCAGCGCTCGGCCACTGGTTCGGCGAGCCGCACTGAGCACCGGCCGAGGTCCTGCCCGTGGAGACAGGACGGATCAAACCTTCGGGCAACTCTCCGGCCTGCCACCGCTCCGAAGCAACCCGATTCCGATTCTTACGTCTTCCGGACAAAGCTTCGACAAAGGTCGCGAGAGGGGCGCCGAAATGGAATTCACCGCTCAGAAGACAATCAAAATGGCCATCGTGGGCGGAGCGTTCGCCGCCACCGCGCTCCTTTCCGCGTGCAGCGGAAACAGCGTCGCGGGAAACAGTTCTCCGGTGCAGAACGCGGCGGAACCGGCGGCCGTCGAGCAGGTGCGGGAAGGCGGCCAGGGGGCGGCCACCGGAGGTTCCGGCGCCGCGGGTTCCGGCACCGCGTCGAACGGCGATGTCAACTGCAGCCGGCACGGCGGCCAGGTCGGCGCGCCGGGGCGGCCGAAGATGGACCTGATCGCGGTGGCCGCGACCGATGGCACCAAACCGGGCTGCACCGAAGCGTTCAACGTGATCACGGAGTACTACCAGAAGCTGCCGCAGGCCGAAGGCCCGGGCGAGCGGGTGCTCGACGTCCAGGGGAAATGGACCTGCGCTCGTCAGGAGGACTCCGCGGGCGGCAGCCAGGGAGCGGTGACCTGCGGCGTGCCCAACAGCTCCCTGCAGCTGGAGACCAGGCCCTCGAACGGCGCCGGGAAGACGCCTGTCCAGCAGGTCCGCAAGTTCCCGAGCACCACCCAGTCGGTGCAGTTCACCGGGTACGACGACGGCGTGCGGATGGTCCGCTTCCAGCTGGTCACCCCGCGGCAGGGCGGCCAGGGCGCGCCGGTCGACGGCAAGACCTACCGGCTCCCGCTGCAGAAGGGCGGCAAGGTCTTCAGCGCGGCCACCCTGTGCCCCAGCGCGTCGGTCACCATCGACGGCCAGGGCTACGGCAACCAGCCGTGCGGCCAGGACCGGCTGATCCAGCAGCTGAAGGACGGCAACCCGGTGCTCGCGCGGATCAGCGTGAACAGCGACGACGAGATCACCACGGTCAAGGAGATCTACCACCCCTGATCCGGGGGATTCGGAAACCGGCAGCCGGGAAGTTCACCCGGCTGCCGGTTTTTCGCGCTCGTCCCGGCGACGACCCTCGTCATGCCGTTGCCTGCTTGTGTTCTTGTCCGGCCGGCGTGCGCCGAACACATGTTACCCGCTGGTAGCATATTGTCGGCGTATCGAAAAGCGCATACGTGCCGGCAACAGGCCGCTGGTTTGACTGGGCGGCATGACCTCCAGCGAATCAGCCCGAACGGCGGTCCGCCGCACCCGCTCGCCGGCGTCCGCGTCTTCCGCGGCCGGTTCGGCGCTGGGTGTCACGGTCTATGGCTGCGAGCAGGACGAGGCCGCCTTGTTCCGGGAGCTGGCGCCTCGGTGTGGCATTACGCCGACGATCACCGACGCCGCGGTATCCGAAGCCACCGTCGAACTGGCGTCCGGAAACCGATGCGTCAGCGTGGGTCACAAGACGCACATCACCAACGCCACCCTCCGCGCGCTCAGCCGGACCGGCGTGCGGTACATCTCCACCAGGAGCATCGGATACAACCATCTCGATGTGGAGTACGCGGAACGCGTCGGCATCTCCGTCGAGAACGTCGCTTATTCGCCCGACAGCGTGGCCGATTACACGGTGATGCTGATGCTGATGGCGATACGAGGCGCGAAATCCGTTCTCAGGCGCGCGGATGTCCATGACTACCGGCTGAATGACGTACGCGGGAAAGAGCTGCGCGATCTGACCGTCGGGGTGATCGGGACGGGACGCATCGGCGTGGCGGTCATGGACAGGCTGCGCGGCTTCGGCTGCCGCGTACTGGCCTACGACAGCCGTCCCAGGAACTCCGCCGACTACGTTCCGCTCGACGAGTTGCTGCAGCTGAGCGACATCGTCACGCTCCACACCCCGCTCAACGCGGGCACCCACCATCTCCTCGATCGCCGGCGTATCGCGCAGCTGAAACACGGTGCGTTCGTCATCAACACCGGCCGCGGTGCGCTTGTCGATACCGAGGCCCTCGTTCCGGCGTTGGAAAGCGGCAGGCTGGGCGGCGCGGCGCTGGACGTCCTCGAAGGGGAGGAAGGGATCTTCTACGCCGACTGCCGAAGCCGGCCCGTCGCGAGCAAACCATTGGCGCGGCTGCAAAGCATGGCCACCGTGCTCATCAGTCCGCACACCGCCTACTACACGGACCACGCACTGCGGGACACCGTCGAAAACAGTCTCATCAACTGCCTGAATTTCGAAAGCAGGACGCAGCATGACTAGGGTGAAGGTCGGCATCTTGTTCGGGGGTTCCTGCGAGGAACATCCCGTCTCCCTCAAATCCGCGCGGGAGGTCGCCAAGAGCCTCGACACCGGAAAGTACGAACCGTTCTGGATCGGCATTTCGCAGAGCGGCTCCTGGACGCTTTGTGACAGCGCGGACGGGGAGATCGGCGACGGCAGGCCCGCCCTGCTGTCGCCGGACCCGGCCGTCGGCGGATTGCTCGTCCTCGACCACGGGAAGTACGAAGAGATCCGGCTGGACCTCGTGCTGCCCGTCCTGCACGGCAGGTTCGGCGAGGACGGCGCGATCCAGGGGCTGCTGGAACTCTCCGGCATCCCCTACGCGGGCTGCGACATCCAGAGCTCCGCCGTGTGCATGGACAAATCCCTCGCCTACGCGGTGGCCCGCGCTGCGGGAATCGCCACGCCGAAGTTCTGGACCGTCACACCGGGCGAGACCTTCGATCTCAGCCAGCTCACCTACCCGGTCTTCGTGAAGCCTGCGCGTTCGGGTTCGTCCTTCGGTGTCAGCAAGGTGAACTGCGAAGAAGAGTTTCCGAAGGCGCTGGAAACCGCGCGGCAGTTCGACTCGAAGGTGCTGATCGAAGAGGCGGTCGTGGGCAGCGAGGTCGGCTGCGCCGTCCTGGGGAACGATCCGGATTTGACCACCGGCGAGGTGGACCGGATCGCGCTGTCCCATGGCTTCTTCAAGATCCATCAGGAGACGGACCCCGAAAGCGGTTCCGAAAACTCGACGCCGATCGTTCCCGCGGACATCCGGGCGGAAACGCGCGCACTCGTACAGGAGACGGCCAAGGCCATCTATCGCGCCTTCGGCTGCGGCGGGCTGGCTCGGGTGGACATGTTCCTCACGGAATCCGGCGAGGTGGTCCTCAACGAGGTCAACACCTTGCCCGGCCTGACCTCCTACAGCCGCTATCCGCGCATGATGGCCGCCGCCGGGTTGCCGATGGCCGAGGTGATCGACCGGCTCGTGTCGCTGACCTTGACGGGTAATCGGCGATGAAGGCCGACTTCGTCTTCGTGGACGAGCTCGTCCCCGGGATACGCTGGGACGCCAAGTACGCCACCTGGGACAATTTCACCGGTAAACCAGTGGACGGCTACCTTGCCAATCGCATCGTAGGCACGAGAGCTTTGTGCGCGGCCTTGGAAAATGCACAGGAAAAGGCCGGATCGCTCGGCTTCGGGCTGTTGCTCTGGGATGGTTACCGCCCGCAACGCGCTGTCGACAGCTTCATGCGCTGGTCGAAACAGCCGGAGGACGGCCGGACGAAACAGCGGCACTATCCGCACATCGACCGGCCCGCGATGTTCGAGCAGGGATACGTGGCCACCAGATCCGGGCACAGCAGGGGCAGCACGGTCGACCTGACCTTTTACCAGCTGGCCACCGGGGAACTCGCCGCCATGGGCGGCGACCACGACCTGATGGACCCGATCTCCCATCATGGCGCCGGCGGCATCACGGAAGCCGAAGCGCGAAACCGCCGGCATCTTTGCTCCATCATGGAGGCCTGCGGTTTCGCCCGCTACGACTCCGAATGGTGGCATTACTCGCTGCGCGACGAGCCCTATCCGGACACCTATTTCGACTTTCCCATCAAAAGTGCCGAAGGTCTTCTGGTCCATGGCTGAGATCCGGCGGCCCGCCGGACAGTGGGCGATAAGGACGTCCAGGCCGTGACGGCACCGCGCATCGTTGTCGCGGGCGGCCATTCGGCCGGGCACATCGAGCCCACGATGAACCTCGCCGACGCGCTGCGCCGCCTGGTGCCCACGGCCGAGATCACCGCTCTCGGCACCGTCCGCGGCCTGGACACCACGCTCATCCCGGCCCGCGGCTATCCGCTCGAACTCATCCCGCCGGCGCCGCTGCCGCGCGGGCCGAACCGGGCCCTGCTGCACACACCGGGCAGACTGCGCGACGCGGTGCGGGCGGCCGGGGCGGTACTCGACCGTGTGCGGGCCGAGGTCGTAGTGGGCTTCGGCGGCTATGTGGCTTTCCCCGCCTACCTCGCCGCCCGCCGGCGGGGCCTGCCGATCGTCGTCCACGAGGCGAACGTCCGGCCCGGTGTGGCCAACCGGCTGGCGGCCCGGATGACGACGCGCGTGTTCACCGCCTCGCCGAGTGTCCGGCTGGCGCACGCCACCGCCATCGGCATCCCGCTGCGCCCGGCGATCACCGGGCTCGACCGGCCCGCGCTGCGCGACGCGGCCCGGTGGCGGTTCGGCCTGCGATCCGACGGGCCGGTCCTGCTGGTCACCGGCGGTTCGCAAGGCGCCGGGGCGATCAATGCCGCGGTGTCCGGCGCGGCGACGGCGCTACGGGCGAGCGGTGTGCAGGTGCTGCACATCACCGGGCAACGGCACGTGGTCGAGGTATCGGACGGCGACCCGCCTTACGTCGTCACGCCCTACGTCGACGAGATGCGGTACGCCTACGCCGCGGCCGACTTCGTGCTCTGCCGCTCGGGCGCGATGACGTGCGCCGAGCTGGCCGCTGTCGGCCTGCCCGCCGCGTACGTCCCGCTGCCGCTGCGCGGCGGTGAGCAACGACTGAACGCCGAGCCCGTCGTCGATGCAGGCGGGGCGCTGCTCGTCGACAACGCGGACCTCGACCCGGCCTGGATCGAGACCGCTCTGATCCCGGTGCTCACCGACCCCGAACGACTCGCGGCGATGTCGGCCCGCGCGTCGGCGGCGGGTGCCTCGGACGCGGACGTCGTGCTGGCCAGGCACGTGCTCGGCGCGGTCGCCGAGCGAAGGGGGATCGCCCGGTGAGAAAGGCCGTCAGCTGCCGGAACCCGGTGGTGCGGCGGGGAGCCGCACCACCACGCGGAGCCCACCGGCGGGCAGCGGGGTGAGCGCGAGGGTTCCGTCGTGTGCTTGGGCGATGCTCTTGACGATCGCCAGGCCGAGGCCGACACCCGCGTGGTCACTGCGGATGCGTTCGGTGCCGCGCTGAAACGGCTCGACAAGCGTGGAAACCAGGTGCGGCGAAAGCTTCTTGCCGGTGTTCTCGACAATGAGCACCACGCCCTTGGAACGAACGCCGGTCGTGACCCGCACGGTGCCCTCTTCGGGAATATTGTGGACGATCGCGTTGTGCACGAGATTCGTGGTCAGCTGCAGCAGGAGCGCGTGCGAACCGATCACGGGGGTGACGTCGCCGGAGGTCTCGATGGTGAGACCGCGTTTTTCCGCGAGGGGAAGGAGTGTTTCCGAGGCTTCTTCCGCTATCAGGGACAGATCGACGAGTTCTCGGGTGAAGGACCGTTTGTCGGCACGGCTGAGCAGGAGCAGCGCTTCGGTGAGATCGATCGCCCGGGTGTTGACGTAGTTGAGGCGCTCGACGAGTTCGCCCGCGTCGCGGCCCGGATCGTTGCGGGCCACGTCGAGCAGCGTCTGAGTGATCGCCAGCGGTGTGCGCAGTTCGTGGGAGGCGTTGGCCGCGAATCTCTGCTGCTCGGCGACGTGTGCTTCGAGCTGGGCGAGCATGGCGTCGAAGGCGTCGGCCAGCTCACGGAATTCGTCGTCGCGGCCTTCCAGCTCGATCCGGTGCGAGAGCGACCCGCTCGCCGCCCTGCGGGTGGCCTGGGTGATGCGCGTCAACGGGGCGAGCATGCGACCCGCGAGCACCCACCCGCCCAGCAGGCCGAACACCAGCAGGAACAACAGCGCCGCGGCGGCGGCTTGCACGAAGCCGTCGATGAGGGAGGAGCGGACCAGGATGCCGCCGGGGACCGCCGCCTCGGCGGGCAGGTGCCGCAGGACGAACACCCACACGACCGCGAGCAGCAGGATGCCAGCGACCATGAGGAACCCGGCGTAGCTGAGGGTGAGTTTGAGGCGAACGCTCCAGCCGGGGACCCTATCCACGGTCCTGTCCCCCACGCTCGGCGTCGATGCGGTAGCCGACGCCGGGCACCGTGGCGATGATCCACGGTTCGCCGAGGCGTTTGCGCAGGGCCGAGACCGTGATGCGCACGGCGTTGGTGAACGGGTCGGCGTTCTCGTCCCACGCTCGTTCCAGAAGTTCTTCGGCGCTGACGACACCGCCTTCGGCCGCGACGAGGACTTCGAGCACGGCGAACTGCTTCCTGGTCAGCGCGACGTAACGGCCGTCGCGGTAGACCTCGCGGCGGAACGGATCCAGCCGTAATCCCGCGATCTCCCGCACCGGCGGCCTGCTGTGTGCCCGTCTGCGGTCGAGTGCCCGGAGGCGGAGCACGAGCTCCCGGAGTTCGAACGGCTTGGTGAGGTAGTCGTCGGCGCCGAGTTCGAACCCGGTGGCCTTGTCGTCGAGCCGGTCGGCGGCGGTGAGCATCAGGATCGGCATGCCGCTCCCGGATGCGACGACGCGTTTGGCGATCTCGTCACCGGAGGGCCCCGGAATGTCGCGATCGAGCACGGCGATGTCGTAGGAGTTGACGCTCAACAATTCCAGCGCGGTGTCACCGTCACCGGCGATGTCGGCCGCGATCGCCTCCAGGCGCAGCCCGTCGCGGATGCCTTCGGCCAGATACGGTTCGTCCTCGACGATCAACACACGCACACTCTCGATCTTACGAGCCGGGCCATATCGCCGGCATATCCGAAACCGCGTACGCGCCGGCAACACCGTGCCGTCTTGGCTGGTGGCATGACCTACAGCGAACCTGCGCGAACGATGACCCGTCGAATTCGCGGGACTTTCGGCACCGGCCTGCGCGTCGTCATCGCGGCCGTCGCCAAGCCCCTCGGCTACCGGTTGGTTCGCGTCCAGCGCCGTGGTGCGCTCGGCGAGGCCCACGGTGCCGTCCCCGCCGGCACGACCGTGTTCGACGACGACATTCCGGCCGTGGCCAACCTCGATCCAGCGCTCCTCGGTGCCCTGCGCCAGGCCGCGAAGGAAGCCGCCGACGACGGCGTCGAATTCTTCGTCAACAGTGGCTGGCGTTCACCGGAATACCAGAACCAGCTTCGCCGGGAAGCGGTTTCCCGGTACGGCTCGGAAAAGGAAGCGGCCCGCTGGGTGGCCACCCCCGACACGTCCCCTCACGTGTCGGGGAACGCCGTCGACATCGGGCCTTCCGATGCCAAGGCGTGGCTGTCCGAGCACGGCGCCCGGTACGGGCTGTGCCAGATCTACCGCAACGAACCCTGGCACTACGAACTGCGCCCCGAAGCCGTCCAGCACGGCTGCCCGCCCATGTACCCCGACCCCTCGCACGATCCGCGGATGCGGCGCTGAACGGCCTCGGGTCCCGGAATCCGCCGGTGCTGCCCCGGGGAGGCAAGGTCAGTGTTCCCAAAGGGCATGCCCGCGTCGGCGTGACATACCCGTGACATGACCTGCCTACCGTCGCGATCGATAATGCCCCGTGCCAAGGAGCGGTCTTTGTCTGCGCCGATCGATGCCCTTCCGCTGCCGTTGCCCCGCGAACGAGAGTGCCCTTTCGGCCCCGCGCCCGAGATCGCCGGGCTCCGGCGGGACGCACCGGTGACGAAGGTGCTGTGCCCGACCGGGATCGAAGCCTGGCTGGTCACCCGCTACGCCGATGTCCGCGAGGTGCTGGGCGACCAGGAGCGGTTCAGCGCCCGCTCGGGTCAAGCCGGTCACGTACTGCTGAACCAGCCTCCCGGCGCCGCCGTCGAGGAGGGCGACTTCAACCGGATGGACAGCACGGATCACCTGCGCTTCCGCCGGGTGATCGCGCCCGCGATCACCACCGTCAAGCGCACGGAGCTGTTCCGGCCGCTGGTGCAACGGGTCGTCGACGAACTGCTGGACACGCTGGCGGGCGAAACCGGTCCCGTCGACCTGCACGCCAGGTTCTCCACGCCGCTCACCTCATCGGTCATCGCCGAGTTGCTCGACGTCCCGCCCGAGGACGGGGTGCTGTTCCACAACGCCGCCAGGGCGTTGTTCGACGGGCACGTCGACACCGAGGAGCTGGAGGCGGTGAAGGTCCCGCTGTACGCCTACGTGGCCAAATTGGTGGCCCAGCGCGTTCAGGAGCCCGGCGAGGACGTGATCAGCGTGATGGCTGCCAAGGCACGGGCGGCGGATCAACCGCTCACCCAGCTCGAACTGACGAAGGTGGCCTCAGGCCTGCTGGCCGCCGGCTACGACACCACGGCGAGCCTGATCACTTACGGCGTGCTGGCGTTGCTGCGCAACCCGGACCAGCTCGCGCTGCTCCGCGAGGATCCGAGCGCGGCCCCGAACGCCGCCGAAGAACTCCTTCGCCTGCTGAGCAACGGAAGCGGCCTGATGCGAGTGGCCACAGTGGACACCGAAATCGCCGGCACCCGCATCACGGCGGGCGACTACGTCGTCGTCGCGCTCCAGTCCGCCAACCAGGACCCCGAGCGGTTCCCCCTGCCCGAACGGCTCGACCTCGCCAGGCCGCGCGGTGCGCACCTGGCTTTCGGCCATGGTCCGCACCAGTGCCCCGGCCAGCACATCGCCCGGCTGGAGCTGACCACCGTGCTGGCCACGCTGCCGCGCCGGATCCCGTCGCTGCGGCTGGCGGTGCCGTTCGAGGAGGTCCCGTTCAAGAAGGACGCCGCCGTGCTCGGGCCCGCCCGGCTACCGGTCGCTTGGGACGAGGTGCTTCCCGCCGGGTAGCCGGTGCCGCGGGGAACTGGTCATCCGGCTGTGTCGCGCGTCACGGAATGACTGTCGATCTTCAGCGCTACACAGAAGTAACCGATGTTCGTAGCCAAGGAGTGACATGTCCCCCACCGCGACCCCGGAAGAAGCCACTGCCCCGCCGGCCGTCCCGGCGCTCGACGACTTCGACTTCCCGCTCACCGACGGCGCCGCCTGCCGCATCGACGACCCGGACTGCGAAGCCTGCCAGTGAGGCGACTGTCCACGTAGGACGGAACGGAACCCGGCCGGTGGCACCGGAAATCGGCGCCGCCGGCCGGGCTTTCCGCCGGGGGACGGGTCATACGGTGGGCGCGGTGCCCGGGGTCAGCGCACCGACGTCGACGCTGTGGCTGACCGGCCCGGCGTCGACCGGGCCGAGTTTCCAGTCGAGGGTGACGTTCGGGTCGATGTGGTCACCGTGGGCGTTGGAATCCGACGGCGCGCTGAAAGTAATGCCGTTGGGCGTCTGCTGCTCGGCGTCGGACCCGATGGCGGTCCAGTGCAGCGGGACGTACGCCGAGGAGCCGTCGACCAGCGCGACCGGCGGCGCGTCGGCCGGGGCCTGATTGTCGACCAGCACGTCGTGCGCGCCGACCAGGCCGACGTCGAGCTTGCCCGGCAGGAGGCAGCGTTCCCCGGGATTGGCGGTGAACTGGATGGCCGCGTTGCGGTTGCCCGCGCCGGCCCCGCCGTAGACCACCTTGCTGGTGAACTGGTTCGAGGTGCACGGGAACACGCTCGGGCCGTAGCCGTTGTCGGCGCTCGCGGTACCGGCGGCTAGCGCGGTCACCCCGGCGGCGACTCCCGCGACGGCGAGGGCGGCGACACTGCGGCGAAGATAGGTACGGGCGGTCATGGCTGCCCCTTTCCGGTCTTTGCCCGGGCGGACCTTCCACCCGGTGGCCGGGCGATCGACCGGTGATTCATTAACCTCGATCGCCCTCACCCCGGAAGACGTCCACGTAGCTGTCTGGGTGCATCGATGTGGGATCGCCCGCACCCAGGCAACCCGAACCCGCTTCACACGTCACCACAACGGAAAGCCGGTGCCGATTGGTGCAAACGCCGGACGCCGGCCAGCGGCCGGATCCGCCAGAATTTCCCTACCATGGCTGACAATTTCACACCCACCAGCGCATCGGAAGCGGCGGCCGACCGACTGCTCGCCAACGTCGAGAAACCCAGCCCCGCCCGCATCTACGACTACCTGCTCGGCGGCGAGAACCACTACGCCATCGACCGCGAGTTCGGCGACCGCCAGAAGCGCGTCATGCCCGACATCGTGCGCGCGATGCAGGCGAACAGAGCGTTCCTCGGCCGTGCCGTCCGCTGCGCCGTGGCGCAGGGGATCCGGCAGTTCGTCGACATCGGCTCCGGCCTGCCCACCAAGGGCCAGGTGCACGAGATCGCCGACGAGGCCGCCCCCGGCGAATGCCGAGTCGTCTACATCGACAACGAGCAGATCGCCTACGCCCACGCCGACGCGCTCCTGGGCACGCACGCGGACCGGCGCCGCCACCACGCCCTCTACGCGGACCTGCTCGAGTACACCGACCTGTGGCACCAGGTGTCGACGATCGACGGAATCGACCCGGAGGAGCCGACCTGCCTGCTGGTGGTGGCGCTGCTGCACTTCATCACCCCCGAACAGGCCCCGGAGAAGGCGCTGGACTTCCTGCGCGACTGCCTGCCTGCCGGATCGCTGCTGGCCATGAGCCACGGCTGCGACGAGCTGGACGACCCCGGCATCCAGCAAGTCGTGCGCAACTACTCGTCGGAGTCCACCACGCAGACCTGCCTGCGCACCCGCGCCGAGTTCACCGCGTTCTTCGGCGACTTCGAACTCCTCGACCCAGGCGTCGTGTGGGTTCCGCAATGGCGGCCGGACAACGACTCCGTCTGGAGCGAACACCCGGCCACCTCCCGCTACCTCGCAGGCGTCGCCCGGAAACCCCGTTGACGCTCCGCCTCGCCTTGATCGTCATCCCAGTGACAGCGGGTCACGGGGGACGATGTACACTCACTCCTCAGCAGGTCCGAGTGGCGGAATGGCAGACGCGCTAGCTTGAGGTGCTAGTGCCCTTAACGGGCGTGGGGGTTCAAGTCCCCCCTCGGACACACTCGTTAACCACACGCGGAGAGACCGTCACCATGACGGTCTCTAGCTGCACGGCCCGATAGAGCCGAGCAAGCTTCTCGACGCTCGCCCCGCCAAGTGCGGCACCGACGCCCCTGCTCGCGGTGTGTGGGCAGGGGCGTAACCCGTGTGTGTACTTCCCGGTGTCGGCTCCCCTTCGAGAAGGAGACAAAGTGCGGCACAAGATTACGCGCGCTCTTGCCCTGCTGGCGGCGCCGTTCGCGCTCGCGAGCACCGTCACCACCGGCCAGGCAGCAGCGGCGGCTTCCGTTCACTACAAGGTGACCATGATCAGAGCCGTGGACGGCGCGGTCGGCAATGTGCCGTTCGCGCTCAATGCGGCGGGGCACACCGCGGGATTGGGGTCGTTCCCCGGTATCGGCGCCCAGACCGGGTATCTCAGCACCAGCCCGACGCAGGTGACCGAGCTGCCCGGCGTCGTGCCCGGCGACCCGGCCCTGGCTCACGACAGTGCGGCGTTCGGGATGAACTCCTCCGACACCGTCGTCGGGTCCGCGCGGCAGACGTTGCCGATCCGGCAGACCGCGGTGGTGTGGCACAACGGCGTCCCGACCGATCTTGGCATCCTGCCCGCCGACGATCACGTCGAGGCGCGCGCGATCAACGACAGCGGCCAGATCGCGGGCAGTGGCGTGGACACCGGCGTCGCGTGGCTCTACCAGGCAGGAAAGACCACCGTGCTGCCCTCGCTGCCCGGTGGCCGGGTCGCCGGGGCGTTCGGGATCACCGCGGACGGCCAGGTCCTCGGCTTGTCCACGACGTCGAACGACGTCAGCAACGCCGAGGCCACGGTATGGCGCAACGGCAGCCCGTCCGACCTCGGGTCGTTGCCCGGCAGCACGTGGTCGGAGGCGCACGCCATGAACTCCAACGGGATCGCGGTCGGCGCGGCAGGGGTCGGCGGTGGCGAGTTCGCGCCCCGGCATCCGGTGATGTTCGCGGCGGGCAAGGTGATCGACCTGTGGCCGGAACTCGGGGGGAGTACGTTCGGCACCGCCTTCGCGATCAACAAGGACGGCACGATCGTCGGTGATGGACGCGACGGCTGGGTGTATCGCGACGGCGTCCGCACCGATCTGACCACGGTGATCCCGCCGGACTCCGGTCTGACGATCACGGCCGCCTACGGTATCAACGACGCCGGCCAGATCGCCGCCTCGGCCGCCAAGGTGGGCGACCGTCACCAGCGCTTCGCGGTGCTGCTCACCCCGGTCGCGGGCTGACTGTCCACAATGGAGTATAAGACGGGCAGGACTCGCGAGAGCCCTGCCCGTTCAGCGCGATCGGTCAGTACCACCGCTGGTCGACGTGCAGGTGGCAGTCCCACAGCACGAGCCGGGTCCCGTTCGCCGTGCTGCCGTTGTTCGCCAGGCCCACGCATTTGCCCGATGGGGTGTTGACCAGTGCGTTGTTGCCGTCGCCCAGATCCCGCCACGACCACTGCTGGTCGGGGTTGAGGTGACAGTCCCACAGCACCAGTTCGGTGCCGTTCGCGGTACTGCCGTTGTTCGCCAGACCCACGCACTTTCCGTTGGGGTAGCCGGAGGCGTAGCTGCGCAACGAGCGGCCGTCCAATCCGGGGTACCACCGCTGGTCGACGTGCAGATGACAGTCCCACAACACCAACCGGGTTCCGTTCGCCGTGCTGCCGTTGTCCGCCAGTCCGACACACTTGGGGGCGGCGGCGCTGATGATCGGCGACGCGGCGGCGGCCTGTGCCGCGCCCGCGGGTGCGGCGGACAGAGTCGCTCCGGCCAGCAGGCCGGCGAGAATGATTCCCAAGGTTCCCAGTACGCGTTTCACCTTGCTACTGCTCATCGGTGCCCTTTCTGGAATTGGCTGGGAAGTGCGCATTTCGACCTTAGGGAAGGCGATCGGCCCCGGCCGGGCCGTTCGGGCGGCGGTTCGCGGCCTGATTTCCGCGTGAACAGGCGTGTCGATTCCTGCCCGGACGTTCGCGCCGCGGACCGTTGACTTCACGTCTTTTCCGGTCATTTGATGATCACCGAGGTGAACGCGGCACGGATGTCGGCGTCGGACGCGGTGACGTACTGCTTCGGCGGCGGCCCGAAATCGCCCGAGCCGAAGTGGGGAGCGGAGAAGGTCTGGGGACAGCTCGCACCGCTGATCTCCACCGTGGTCTCGACCACGAGCTTTCCGGTCCGCAGCTCGTAGGCCTTCACCGGGATCGCGATCTTGTGGAACGTCACGTCGCCGCGGAGACTGGGGTTCCTCTCGCTCTCGTACTGGCAGGTCTGGACCGCAGTTCCGTAGTCCGTCTTGCCCGCGCAAACCACCAGTACGGCCTCGGCGGCGTCGCCGCTCCGCCATTCAGCGGGGAGTTTGGCCGTGTACTCGTCATTGCCGTAGAACAGCGCGCGGTTGGTTCCCTTGCCGTAGGGGGCAGCGCCGCTGTACTGCGCCGGTTTGCCGCAGTAGGTGGGTTGTGCGCTGGTCGGCCCTTTCAGCAGGTCGCGGACGTTGGCGAGTTCGATGGCCAGGGTGGCCTTCTTGACGCCTTCCTCGGCCTTGCCGGTCAGCTCCTGGCCGGAATACCGGTCCAGGAACTGCTGGTACCGCGCCCTCGCCTGCTCCCACTGCTCGGCGGCGGCGAGCTCGTCACCACAGCCGACGAGCGCCGCGGGGGCGATCCGCGGGACGACGGCGGCCGACCGGTCCAGCACCGTCTTGTTCGGGTGCCGCCCGGAAAGCCAGTCGCTGATCGCCGCGGTGTGGCAGGCGTTCTTGGCGGGCAGGCCGGTGAGGAACCCGTCGAGGGTCACTTCGGCCATCTTGTCGTGGCCCGGCAACTGGGCGAGGACCGAGGCGAGTCCGTCGAAGCCCCCTTTCAGGGCGTTGACGTCGCCGGTCGACGCGGCGGCGAGCCTGGTTTTGGCTGCCCGCAAGCGATCGCACGCCTGAACGGTCTTCTCCCCGCGGACGGTCATCGGGGCGTCGGCCACGCGGTGGCCGAACCACACCTTGCCCAGCGCGGTTTCCGCTTGTAAGCAGTCGCCGCTCTGCCGGGCCTCGGTGACGGTGTGCTCGATTCTCGCGGCGTCGAACCGCAGGAGGCCGAAGGCCAGCAGCACCGGAATGGTGACCGCGAGGGCAACGATTCGCTGCCTCCGCACCACGACTCGCTCAGCGCGCCGACGTGCGAGGAACCACCCGTGCGCGATCAGCACCGCCCACCAGAGGACCACCCCCGCCTCGAGCCATACCGACCGGGCGACCGTGACGAGGAGAGTGACGAGCGCGGCGGTGACCACGAGGGTGAAGACAGCGAGTTTACGTCGCCCCAAGAACAGATATCCGACGCTCAGCAGTGAGGCATTGGCGACGGCGACAGCCACCGGGTCATGGCTCCGGCGAACCGGCGCGGCTTCCGGTGTGGCCTGTGTCGGGTAATCCATCTCGGCCCCTTGGTCGGCAACGGGTGACGGGCGACGCCGATTGTTGTGCCCGACGCCCGGGACCGGTCCCCGAAAGGGGCAACGAGGAATTCAGTGCTTGCGCACCGCGCGCAGGTACTCGCGATTCATGGTGGTGATGCTGAAGAAGGGGATCCCCTTCGGGCAGGAGGCCACGCATTCGCCGACATTGGTGCAGCCGCCGAAGTCCTCCGCGTCCATCGCGGCCACCATGTCCAGCACCCGCGACTCTCGCTCGGGCTGTCCTTGCGGAAGCGCGTTGAGGTGCGTGACCTTCGCCGCGGTGAACAGCATCGCGGAGCCGTTGGGACAGGCTGCCACACAGGCACCGCAGCCGATGCAGGTGGCGTTTTCGAAGGCGGTCTCGGCGTCCGGCTTGGGCACCGGGGTCGAATGCGCGTCGGGAGCGGCGCCGGTCGGCGCGGTGATGTAGCCGCCGGCCTGGATGACGCGGTCCAGCGCGGAGCGATCGACCACCAGATCCTTGACCACTCCGAACGCCTTGGCACGCCAGGGTTCCACGTCGATCACGTCACCGTCGCGGAAGGCACGCAGGTGCAGCTGGCAGGTGGTCGTCTGCTCGGGGCCGTGAGCACGGCCGTTGATCACCACCCCGCACATGCCGCAGATGCCCTCGCGGCAGTCGTGGTCGAACGCGACCGGCTCTTCACCGGCGAGGATCAACGACTCGTTGAGGACGTCCAGCATCTCCAAAAAGGACATTTCCGGGGTGACGTCGTCGACGGGATATTCGACCATCTTTCCCGGCGCCTCGGGACCCGGCTGACGCCAGATACGCACGGTCAGTTTCACGCATAGCTCCGCTGGGTCGGGTGAACGTGGTCGAACTGGAGGGCTTCCTTGTGCAGGATCGGGACATCGCCGTTGTACTGCCAAGCCGTGACGTGGCTGAAATGTTCGTCGTCACGCTGTGCTTCGCCGTTCGACGTCTGGTGCTCCTCGCGAAAATGGCCACCGCACGACTCTTCGCGCACGAGCGCGTCGAGGACCATCAGCTCGGCGAACTCGAGGAAATCCGCCACCCGGTTCGCCTTTTCGAGTTCCTTGTTCAGCTCCGCGCCGGAGCCGGGGACCTTGACCGAGCGCCAGAACTCCTCGCGCAGCGCGGGAATCCGGTCCAGTGCCTTACGCAGTCCGCCTTCGGTTCGCGCCATGCCGCAGTGATCCCACAGCAGGGTCCCGAGTTCGCGGTGGAACGAGTCGACGGTGCGGTTCCCGTCGATCGACATCAACCGCCGGATCCGTTCCCTCGCCCCGTCCGACACCTGTGTGACGTCGGGACTCCGGGCGTCGACAGCCTCCAGTTCGGCGCTCGCGAGGTAGTGGTTCACCGTGGTCGGCAGCACGAAGTACCCGTCGGCCAGGCCCTGCATCAACGCCGAAGCGCCGAGACGGTTGGCGCCGTGATCGCTGAAGTTCGCCTCGCCGATCACGAACAGCCCCGGGATCGTGCTCTGCAGGTCGTAATCGACCCAGAGCCCGCCCATGGTGTAGTGCACGGCCGGGTAGATCCGCATCGGCACCTCGTACGGGTCCTCCGCGGTGATGCGCGCGTACATCTCGAACAGGTTGCCGTACTTGGCTTCCACCGCGGGACGTCCCATGCGCGCGATGGCGTCGGCGAAGTCGAGGTAGACACCGAGGCCGCCCGGCCCGACACCGCGTCCGGCGTCGCACTGGTTCTTGGCCGCCCGCGAGGCGATGTCACGGGGAACCAGGTTGCCGAACGACGGATAGAGCCGCTCGAGGTAGTAGTCACGCTCGGCTTCCGGGATCTCGCCCGGCGGGCGGGTGTCACCGGCGCGCTCGGGCACCCAGATCCGCCCGTCGTTGCGCAGCGACTCGGACATCAGCGTCAGCTTCGACTGGTGTTCTCCCGAACGGGGAATGCAGGTCGGGTGGATCTGCGTGTAGCAGGGATTGGCGAGGTACGCACCCCGCTTGTGCGCACGCCAGATCGCGGAGGCGTTGCTGCCCTTGGCATTGGTCGACAGGTAGAACACGTTCCCGTAGCCGCCGGTGGCCAGTACCACCGCGTCCGCGAGATGGGTTTCGATCGCGCCGGTGACCAGATCGCGGGCGACGATGCCGCGGGCACGTCCGCCGACGACGATCAGATCGAGCATTTCGGTGCGCGGATGCATTTCGACGTTCCCGGCGTCGATCTGGCGGGAAAGCGCCTGATAGGCACCGATGAGCAGTTGCTGACCTGTTTGACCGCGCGCGTAAAAGGTCCTGGCGACCTGCACGCCACCGAACGAACGGGTGTCCAGCAACCCGCCGTACTCGCGGGCGAAGGGCACGCCCTGCGCGACGCACTGATCGATGATCTCCACCGAAAGCTGCGCCAAGCGATAGACGTTCGACTCACGCGAGCGGAAATCGCCGCCCTTGACCGTGTCGTAGAACAGCCGGTAGACCGAGTCGCCGTCGTTCCGGTAGTTCTTCGCGGCGTTGATGCCGCCCTGCGCCGCGACCGAGTGGGCTCGGCGTGGCGAGTCCTGGAAGCAGAACTGGATGACGTGGTACCCCTGTTCCGCCAGGGTGGCCCCGGCCGATCCCCCGGCAAGGCCGGTCCCGACCACGATGATCCGGTGCTTGCGGCGGTTGGCGGGATTCACCAGCCTGGCGCCGAATCGGCGTTCGTCCCATCGGCGTTCGAGCGGGCCGCCGGGGGCCGCGGTGTCGGTGATCGGGTCACCCACAAGGTAGTCGATCAATTCAGCTCACCAATCCGGTCATGACGCCGAGAGGAACGAGCGCGAAACCCGCCGTGAGAACGACCGCCACCGTCGAACCGATCACTTTGACGGCTTTGTCACGGGAGGGCCGGTTGAGGCCCAGCGTCTGCGAGGCACTCCAGAAACCGTGGTTGACGTGAATGCCGAGCAGCACCACCGCCACGAGGTAGATCAGGTTGATCCACCAGACCTGAAAATCGTTGACGACGTTGCGGTAAGGGCTTTCCGGGTCGAAAGCCGGATGTACCGCGCCCACCGTCAGATCGAGCAGATGCCAGACGATGAAGAGCGCCAGGATCACCCCGCCGTACCGCATCGTCCTGGTCGCGAAACTCGCGCGAGCACGTTGTCCGTGCACGTAGCCGACCGGCCGCGCGCGCCGATCGCGTACCGACAGCTGCAGGGCCGCGGTGAAGTGCAGCACCACCGCCACCAGCAGCACGACTCGCTGGATCCACAGGAACCAGGAATAGGGCAGCGCCGGCTCGCCGATGGTGCGCAGCCAGGACGCGTAATGGTCGAATTCACCGGAACCCAGGAACACCTTCAGATTCCCCAGCATGTGCGCGATCAGGAACGCCACCAAGAGCAAACCGGTGATCGCCATGACGGCCTTCTTGCCGATCGTGGTTCTCCAAAGGGAGCGCACGGACTGGGTGCGCGTCATTGTGCTGGCCACCTCCGCACGGTAGATCGCCCGCCAGCATTGGTCAAAGTTCGAAAAACTCTCATGACGATAGGCATCGGCTATCATGCCTCCATGCAGTTCCATCAGCTCGAATATTTCGTCGCGGTGGCCGACACACGTCACTTCACGCGGGCCGCGGCACAGGCGGGCGTGGCCCAGCCGTCGCTGTCACAACAGATCCGCGCGCTCGAACACAGCCTCGGCGCCCCGCTGTTCCACCGGAGCCGCGGCAACATCGAGCTCACCGAGGCGGGCGAGCGGCTGCTCCCCATCGCCCGGCGCGTCCTGGCCGACGCCGAAACGGCCCGGCAGGAGATCCGGGCGCTGGAGGACCTCGACACCGGCCGGGTGCGGCTCGGGGCGACGCCGTCGTTGTGCACCGGGCTGCTGCCGCCCATCCTGGTGGCGTTCCGGCGCGCTCACCCAGGCATCGAGCTCGTCGTCCATGAGGGCGGTTCGCGCGACTTGCAGACCGAGCTGTCCGAGGGCGCGCTCGATCTCGCGCTGGTCATCGACTCGCGCCTCACGAACGACTCCGTGCTGGAGACCATCCCGCTGTTCGTGGAGGAGCTGGTCGTGGTGTCGCCGCTCGACGCGCCACGGCCGGTACGCCGTTCCCGCATGGACATCCGGGAACTCGAGGGACGTCCGCTGGTGATGTTCCGGCCCGGCTACGACCTCCGGGAGACGACCTTCGCCGCGTGCCGCGCCGCCGGGTTCGAGCCCACCCTCGCCATCGAGGGCGGGGAAATGGACGCCGTGCTCGAACTCGTCAACGCCGGGATGGGGCTGGCGGTCGTGCCGGCGACCATGGTCCGGGACCGGTTCCGCGGCACGCCGATCGCCGCGCCCGGCCTGACCCGGACGGTGTATCTGGCCGCCCGGCGCGGGATGGCACCACCCCGCGCGGCGCGCGCCCTCCAGGGCGAGATCGTCCGCATTCTCGGCGAAACCTCCGCGGCCGGACGGCTGCCGGCCGGCGTCCGCACCGTTTGACCCGCACGGTGGCCGGGATGCGGCCGTGCGTCGATCCGGCGACTATGGTCCACAGTGTACGGAGGCACGCCCGTGTTTCTGCGGTGAGACAGGCGGAGGACCGATGGCAGACGTGCTCGGGCCGGACTACGAGGCGACCGAGATACCGCTGGGCACCGACGACGAGGGAGAGGTCCTCGCCACGCTCGTCACCCGGCGAGCCGACCCGCCGCACCGGCGCGCGGTGCTGTACGTCCACGGGTTCGTGGATTACTTCTTCCAGTCCCATCTCGCCGACTTCTACCTCGCGCAGGGCTTCGACTTCTACGCACTCGACCTGCGCAAGTACGGCCGGTCGCTGCGCCCGCACCAGACCCCGAACTTCGTCACCGACCTCACCGAGTACTTCCCGGAAATCGACGAGGCCGTCCGGATCATCCGCGCCGAGCACGACGTCCTGCTGCTCAACGGCCACTCGACCGGCGGACTCATCGCGTCGCTGTGGGCGGACCGGGCCCGGGGCAGGGGGCTGGTCCAAGGACTGTTCCTGAACAGCCCGTTCTTCGAACTGCCCGAGGTCGCCGTCAAACGGGCCGTGGCGGGCGCGCTGGCCGGGGCCCTGCGGCACGCCCGCCCCATGGCCGCGCTGCCCGCCGCGATCTCCCCCGCCTATGCCCAGAGCCTCCACCGCGGCTTCGGCGGGGAATGGGACTTCGACCTCGCGTGGAAACCCGTCGAGGGCTTCCCCGTGCGGACGGCCTGGCTCGCCGCCATCCACCGAGGGCAGCGCCACCTGCGGGCGGGGCTCGACATCGACGTTCCGGTCCTCGTCATGACTTCGGCGAGGTCGGTGAAACCCGGCAAGCACACCGATGTCGGCCAGGCCGACGCCATCCTGAACGTCACCGATATCGCCCGCCGGTGCGCCGGCCTCGGCTCGCATCTGACGTTGATCCGCATCGACGGCGGCCTGCACGACCTCGTCCTGTCACCGCGGCCCGTGCGCGAACACGTCTTCACCGAACTGACCCGGTGGATCGAAGCCTACCTGCCGCGCTGAAGGACGCCTTCGGTGCACTGGCCGCACTGAAGGACGCTTTCAGTGCGTTGAATGCACTGAAAGCGTCCTTCAGCACAGCCGGCACCGCGCTCGGCAGGTCAGCGTTTGCGGATGGAGACGGCGTTCTGGCCGAGTCCACCGGCCCGGGGATAAACGCATTGGTAGGCCGCGACGATGGCGAGCAGCTCCCAGCCGGACGGGGCGTTCTGGATTCCGCAGATGACGATCGTGAAGCCCGACGACAGCCCGTTCAGATTCGTCACGGATTGCAGGTTGTTGAGCAGCCTGTCGGGCGTCTTGCTCCCTTCACACGAAGCCGTGTACGACCACGAGGTGGCGTAGAAACCGCTTGGTGGCGGCATTTGACACGCCGAAACGGCACGGCCCGGCGGCGTGTCCCGCACATCGGTGACCTGCTTCGCGTTATAGACACCGTTACCCGGCGTACCGCAGAGATACGAATCGTAATAGGCGGTGATCATCCAGCCGGTGGCGGGCGCGGAATTGATGCAGATCGTCTGGGATTGTCCCGTTGGTGAAGCCTCGGCCGGGGCGGAGACGGCCACGAGAAAAGTGAACACGACAAGGATTCCAGCCAGGCGTCTCATGGCGCTCCTGTGCGGATCGAGGGGTCGACGACCATGCTTGCGTTCGGGAGGGCAAGTGATGCGAGACTACCCGCGATGTCACCAGGCAAGTGACCGCTGAGCAGCCGAACCTCATTGCTCGTTCCCGGGTCCGCGACAGGCGCCCGAATAGTCCATTGTGGATCTTCGAATCGGATTCCTGGACCGGCGCGGAACCGGACTCTACTATGCGGGCGAGGAAGTTTCCGGTCCCACTGGGAGGATTTCATGATTTTCCCGAGAACCCGCGCCCTGATAGCGCTCACCGGGCTACTGGCGCTTCTTCCCGCATCGGTCGCGCACGCCCGTCCGGCCGCCGTGTCGATCAGTGGCGGCGACGTCATCTGGGGCTCGGGGACCGGCTGCACGGTCGGGTTCAACGTGCACGACCGCCGCGGACAGCCCGCCCTGCTGATCGCCGGCCGGTGCGGAGCCTGGGTCACCGACTGGTACGCCGACCGCGCCTTGACCCAGCACATCGCCACGACGGCCCCGGTCGAGTTCCCCGGCAACGAAGCCGTCCTCGCCGTCTACGATCCCGGCGTCGCGGCGCCCAGCACGGTGAACCTCCACGACGGCACCTTCCAGACGATCACCGGGGCGGGTGACAGGACCGTCGGGGACAGGATCACGACCGCGGGAAGCCGGAGCGGAGTGCGGACCGGCACCATCATCGCTGTGGGCCTGGCGGTGAACACCCCCGAAGGCACCCTCACCGGCCTGAGCCAGACGGATATCTGTCGCGAGCCGCGCGACGACGGTGATTCCTTGTTCGACGGGACCACGGCACTGGGCCTGGCCATCGGGCTGACGGGCGACTGCGGGACCGGCGGCGGGTTCCTCTTCCGGCCGGTCACCGCGGTGCTCGCCGCCGCCGGCGCCAGGCTTCCCTGAACCGGCACCGGGAACCGCCGCGACATCAGGCCCGGGGCATCGCCTCGCGGTAGGCGTTCACCGATTCCGTCAGCCGGTCGAGTTCCGCGCGCAGGCGGGCAAGCCCGGCTTCGTCCAGCCCCATCGCCTCGCCGATCACGTTCGGGATTCCGGCGGCCTTCTCGCGCAACGCCGCACCGGCTTCGGTGAGGCTGACCCGCACCGCGCGCTCGTCGTCGGCCTGACGATCGCGACGCACCAGCCCGGCCGTCTGCAGGCGCTTCAAAAGCGGCGACAGCGTGCCGGAATCGAGATTGAGCTCGGTACCGAGTTCCTTGACCAGCCGGTCGTCGCGCTCCCAGAGCGCCAGCATCACCAGGTACTGCGGATACGTGAGGTCCAGGTCGGCCAGGACGACGCGGTAGAGCGACGTCACCGCGCGCGAAGCCGCATACAGCCCGAAGCAGAGCTGGTCATCGAGACATAGCGACATGGGTTCGGCCATCACGTCCTCCTCAACCCGCCATCCTGCGCCCTCGGTGTGCCCGCACGCAACTCAAGTGCCGCAGATCTCATTTGACCCAACTTAGTTGTGCACAACTTAATGGCGCGCTATCTTCTGTGCTGTCCGATCGCTCCCGAAGGAGGCAGCCATGACCGCCAACCCGCACAACCTGGCCCTCGAACCCGCCGCACAGGCGTTCGCCGAGGCCACCGACCAGCCGCCGTATCTGTTCCAGCTCCCACCCGCCGAGGGACGCAAGGCCGTCGACGCGGTCCAGGACGGCGATATCGCGATGCCCGCGGCGGACATCGAAACCCTGTCGGTGCCCGGCGGCCCGAACGGCGACGTCGAGACGCGGATCGTCCGTCCGGCAGGCGCCACCGGTCCCCTGCCGGTGATCGTCTACATCCACGGCGCGGGCTGGGTTTTCGGCGACTTCCACACCCACGAACGGCTGGTGCGCGAACTCGCCGTGGGTACCGGCGCGGCGGTGGTTTTCCCGGAGTACAGCCGATCGCCGGAAGCGCGCTACCCGATCGCGATCGAAGAGAACTACGCCGTCGCGAAATGGGTCGCCGAACACGGTGCCGAGAAAGGGCTGGACAGCACCAGGATCGCGATCGCAGGCGACTCGGTCGGCGGCAACATGACCGCGGCGCTCACGCTGCTGGCCAAGCGCCGCGGCGACGTCGGCTTCCGGCAGCAGGTGCTCTTCTACCCCGTCACCGACGCGAACTTCGACACCGAGTCGTACCTGAAGTTCGCCGAGGGCTACTTCCTCGGCCGCGAAGGCATGAAGTGGTTCTGGGACCAGTACACGACCGACCCCGCCCAGCGCGCGGAAAGCACCGCGTCCCCGCTGCGCGCGAGCCTCGACGAACTCGCCGGCCTCCCGCCCGCACTGGTGATCACCGGTGAAGCGGACGTGCTCCGCGACGAAGGCGAGGCGTACGCGGCGAAGCTGCGCCAGGCCGGTGTGCCGGTGACCGCGGTGCGATACCAGGGGATCATCCACGACTTCGTGATGGTCAACGCGCTCCGCGAAACCCACGCGGCCGAAGCCGCCATCGCCCAGGCGATCGCGGTACTGCGGAACGCACTCTCCCTGAGCTGACCGAAAACCCTGCTGCCACAAGCACTTCCGGCAGCAGGGTCTCAGCCGGACGCGGCGACGTCCTGATAGTCCCGGTAGTCGGTGTCGGCGACGAACCGGGCGGCCGCCGCGGCGAAGTACGCCTCGTCCGCGGTGATGCCGAGCCCGGCCACGAACCGGTTCATGAAGTTGAACAGCGCGCACACGGACACCGCGTCGTGCAGTGCCTTTTCGTCCCAGCCCTCGGCGAGGACCGCTTCGGCGTCCACTTTGGCCAGCCGGGACGGAGTCAGCGTCAGCGTGCGGAGGTAGCGCAGCAGCACCTTCCACCGCCGCTCGACCGGCGCGGTGTCCAGATCGGTGAGCAGCGCGGCCAGCCGCCCCTCCGGGAGACCGAACGCCGCCGCGGTGGCGCCGTGTACGCCGTGGCAGTAGGCGCAGTCGTTCAGGCCGGACACGTACGCGGCGATCAGTTCCCGTTCGGCGAGCGAGAAAACCGACGGACCGCGCAGCAGGATCCGGTGGTAGTCGACCAACGGCGGGACGGTGTCCGGATAAGCCCGGAAGACATCCATCAGCACCGCGTCTTCGGGCAGCGACGGCAGATAGGACATGAGGCTCCTTACGCCGCGTTCAGTACCTTCGCCGGATTGACCGAGCTGACCTCGCGGATTTCCTCGTCGGTCAGCCCGAACGCCCGCATGTGGGCGATCAGCAACCGCAGCGCTTCCACGGTGTTCGGGAACAACGGCTCCCCCGCGTCACTGGACAGCGTGACGTGGTGCGTGCCGGCCTCCTGGATGGTCCGGCACATCACCGCCGGATCGATGCCCAGCAGCGGGGAGATCTCGTCGTAGGTGAAGTTCAGGTACACCCCGGCCGAGGTCAGCTCCTTCATCTGGGCGAGCGAAAGGTCGAGGAACGGGCTGAACGGATGGTCCACCACGGCCTTGGTGATGTTCAGGTCGCGCACCTGCTCGGCCATCGCTTCGATCTCGCGATGCGTGGCGTGCGCGAAGGAGATCATCACGTCGTGGTCGGCGGCCATCCGGAAGACCTCCCGGTACTCCGGCTTGAGCCTGCCGTGCTCGTCGATCGTGTAAGTGCCGACCTGGAGCGCCTTTTCCCAGGGCAGCGGATCGCTCCACGCGGTCGGGTCGGCGTCCTTGTCGAACCAGATCGCCTTGCCGCCCACCTTGTTCAGCGTGTTGGCGCTGCGGAACACCGGCATCCAGATCGCCGAGATCCCGCTCTCCAGCTGTTTCCGGGCCGCCTCGGTCACCGACAGGCCGCGGGTGTCGGTGCAGATCCAGCCCGACCACAGCCGGATCGGCTCGATGTCCATCTCCTCGGCCCACTTGCTCAGCGGGTCCTCGAGTGCGCGCACCGCCTCGGCGGGACCGGACAGGTCAGGCCGGTTCATCCCGGGCATGCTCTTGTACAGCAAGCCTTTCATGCCGCTCGCCGAGGCCAGCTTCGCGATGGACAGCGCGTCCTGCTGGCCTTCGTGGGCGTGGCAGTGGAGATCGACCGCGTCCTTCACCCCGTGCACCGCGGGCGGGCGCAGGATTTCCGACCGGTACAGCATCCTCGCCTTGTAGGACGTCAGGAACCGGTCGTGCGGCGCGTTGTTCGGCCGCCGCAGCCGCGCCTCGGCGAGGAGTTCGGCGACCTCGTCGATGTCGTCCACGGCTTCACTGGGGACTGTCATGCTTGTACCTCACGGGATCGGGAATTTTCCTTGCGCAGAGCCACGAGATCCCGGCTCAGTTCCTTCGGAGCGGACACCCCGCACAGCGCCAGCGCGTTCTCCAGCTCGGAACGCATCAGTTCGAGCACCCTGGCCACCCCGGCCTCGCCGCCCGCGGCCAGGCCCCACACGATCGGCCTGCCCAGCGCCACCGCGTCGGCGCCGAGCGCCAGCGCCTTCACCACGTCGGTGCCGCGCCGGACTCCGCCGTCGAGCAGGAGCGGGATGCGCCCGGACACCGCTTCGGCCAGCACCGGCAGCTGCGCGATGGTCGCCGGTGTGGTGTCGAGCTGGCGGCCGCCGTGGTTGGACACCACGATCGCGTCGACACCGTTCCGCACCGCCAGCCCGGCGTCGGCGGGGTGCAGCACGCCCTTGAGCACGATCGGCAAGCGCGTCATCTCACGCAGCCGTTCGATGTGCTGCCAGGAGATCTCCGGCGACAGCGTCACCCGCCGCACGTTGCCCGAGTCGCTGCCACCCAGCCCGCGCAGGTTCTCGCACTGGACGTCGTCGGGGAGCTGGTGGAAGTCGTTGCGGTCGTTGCGTTCGTGACGGCCCAGTGCCGCCGAGTCCACGGTGACCACCAGCGCGCGGCACCCCGCCGACTCGGCCCGCTGCACCAGCGCCCTGGTGAACTCCTGATCCGGCTGGACGTAGAGCTGGAACCAGAGTTTCGGGTCGGTGCCGCCGGCTACGCGGCGGGCCTCCTCGGCGATCCGTTCCACCGCGACGGTGGACAGCATGGCGACGGTCATGATCACGTCAGCCCTGGTCGCGGCGCGCACGGTGGCCAGCTCCGCCTCCGGATGCGCGAGTTTGTGGAAGGCGGTCGGCGCCATCAGCACCGGCATCGCGGAAGGGCAGCCCAGCAGGCTCGTCCCCGGTTCGGGGGGCTCGGCGCCGCGCAGGATCCTGGGCACCAGCTCGATCGCGGCGAACGCCGATTCGTTGGCCCGGACCGTGTGTTCGTCCTGTGCCCCACCGGCGAAGTAGTCGTAGTACACCGGGTCGAGACGGTCGCAAGCGGCTTGCTCGAATTCGCGGAGATTGACCGGTGACAGGTCCATGGTCATGACGGAGGCTCCGATCCGCACGTCAGGCGACGGCCGGTACGCCGCTGAGCGCGTCGGCGACGAATTCGCGCAGCGGCAGCAGGTACTCGTCCTCGTCGGTCCATTCGTTGTAGATCTGCTCGGGCAAATGCTTGACCGCCACCAGTTCGCCGTCGCGGAAATGCCTGACCACCGGGTGCATGTAGCGATCCTCGTTGGCCGGATCGGCTTCCCACGCACGACCCGCCTCGACGTCGAACGGGTCGATCGCGGAATGTCCGGCACCGTATTCCAGCGAAACCGTGATGACGGTGCCCGTCGCGCCGTAGCCCGGTTTGTGCAGCAGGTCGAACGGCATTTCCTCGTGGTACCGCGCGGTGCTCGCCCCGGCGGGCACCGACACGAAGTCGCACAGGAAACCGAACTGCTGAAAGAGCGCGGAAGTGTGGGCGAGCCGGTCCAGCAGCGCGCCGGCGATGGCCCCCGGTTCGGCGGGCAGCGCCAGGGACGGCCACTCGACGCCGTCGTAGCGGTGGGCCAGCACATGGCTCAGCGCGCGTACCCCGTAACGGAATCCGTGGATGAACGCGCTGGTGTACTTCTTGAAATCACGGGACTGGGTCAGCGTCCCCGCGAAGAACAGGCCGGGAACGTTCACCGACTCCCATTCCTCGGTCAGTTTCGGGAACCGGTCCTTGATGGTCAGTTCCGGGCGCGCGCCCTCGCCGAAAATGCTGTCGTCCAAGGCGAACCCGGTGCAGGTGAGCACCCGGTCGTACACCAGCGTCACGGTTTTGGGCCTGCGTGCATAGGTCAACGTCACGTGGTACTCGCCGCCGCGCCGCTCGATCCGGTCGATGGTCGCGTCCAGCACCATATTCTGGGTCTTGAGCTGGTAGGTGTCGAGGAAGTTGTTGTTCACCGCGCGCAGATGGCCGATGAAGTGGGTGCGCCAGGCGAACTTCAGCGCGCTGGGGCCGAGCACGTGGATCCGCGCGGCGTGCTCGTTGAGGTTGTCGGCGGTCTCGAAACCGGAGTTGCCCTTGCCGATGACCAGCACCCGCTGGTCGGTGAACTCCTCGGGTTCGACCGGCATGTCCCAGTACCGCTCGGTCGTTTCGATGCCCGGGATCCCTGGCACGTAGGAGCGGCCGAACCCGGTGGCCACCACGACGCGCTTCGCGGTGATCCGCTCGCCGTTTTCGGTCGTGGCGACGAAGTCGTCGGGGCGCTCCAGCACGGCGATCCGGGTGTCGTACCGGATGTTCAGGCCATACGCGTCGGCGAAGTCGGCGAGATAGCGCACGTAGTCGTCGGCGTGTGGGAAGAACTTGCCGGTGTACTCGGTGAACCGCAGCTTCGGATCGTCGGACAGCAGCGAGTTCCAGTCCATCCGCAGGTTCCGCTCGGCGTCGTCCGAACCGGTGTGCGGCTTGTTGATGGAGATCATCCGCCGATGCCGGGGGAAGGCGCGAAACGTCGTGCCCGCCGATTCGCCTGCCTCGACCACCAGGTAGTCGCTGCCCGCCCGGTCGAGGAAGTACGCGAGCTGGGTGCCCGCCGGACCGGCGCCGATGATCAGGTACTCCACGGCTTCGCTGCCCACGCCACGACCTCCCGTTATTCGCCTGGCCGGAACAAGCCGGACCGTATCCGCGAGTTCTCAGGAAAACCTCAGAGCCGGAAGCGCCGGTGTCCACAAAGGACGGATCAACCGGTCGCCAGGCGGCGGCGAACCTCGGGGAGCACCTCCTCGCCCATCCGCTTGACGTTGGCCAGCACGCAGTCGTGCTCCCCGGCGACCTCCACCTGGCACAGCACCCGGCGGGCGCCCGACTCGCGGATCTGGCCGACCAGCCGCTCGACGCAGACCTCCGGCGCCCCGACCGGATGCGTGGCCAGCGCGGACTCGGTCAGCCGGTCGACGACCTGCTCGTGCGGGGCGTCGTGGTCGCCCCGCCGCGGCACGTCCACCAACGGCCGGTACCGGCTGTTCGCCAGGACGAACTCCCCCGCCGCGCGGCGCATCACCCGGCGTGCCTCGTCCGGAGTGTCGGCCACGTGCGCGAACAGGGCCATCCCGTGCGCGTAGCCGTCGCCGGGATGACCCGCGGCCAGGGCGACGCGGGCGTGTTCGGCGATCATGGCGGCCTTCGCGCCGGCGTCCTTGTCGAAGAACAGCAGCATGGGCAGCCCCCGGGACGCGGCCAGTTCCACCGACGCCGACGAGTTCGCGGCGACGTAGACCGGCGGCGGCCCGGCGTCCGCGGGGCCGGGTTCCGGGGTGACCTCGCGGAAGCGGTACAGCTCGGAGTCGGCGGACACCGGGCCGGCGAGAGCGGCCAGTGTCAGGTCCAGCGCCTCGGGCAGCCCGTGCCGCCAGTACTCGACACCCCGGCCGATGACCTCGTAGTCCACGACCGGCTGTGCCCGGCCGACGCCGAGGTCGAACCGGCCGCCCGACAGGTGATCCAGCAGCGCGGCCTGTTCGGCGACGTGCACCGGCGAATGCAGCGGGAGCACGGTGACCGCCGTGCCGACCCGCACCGTGCTGGTCCGGCCGAGCAGGTAACCGGCGAACGTCAGCGCGGACGGATTGACCCCGAACGGCACGAAATGATGCTCGGTCACCCACACGTCGTCGAAGCCCGCCGCCTCGGCGGCCTGGGCGGTGGCCACCCCGCGGGCCAGCACCTCACCCGCCGTCTGCCCCTCGTATCGGCTGGTGAACACGAACGCGCCGATACGCACCTCGTTGTCGATGCTCATGACGGCATCCTCGCCCGCCGACGCGCGCCGGGGATTGGACAAATGGGAACGCTGTCACACGAGCTGTCCCGCGAGCCGCTGGTACAGCGGTTCCCCGCCGAGCAGGTCCTCGTGCCGCCCGGTCGCGACCACGTGTCCCCTGTCGAGCACCGCGATCTGCTCGACGTCGCGGACGGTGGACAGCCGGTGCGCGATCACCAGGACCGTGCACCGCTGGGCGACCCGCCGCACGGTGGCGGTCAGCATCGCCTCGTTCTCCGCGTCCAGCTGCGCGGTGGGCTCGTCAAGCAGCAGCAGCGTCGGACGGCACAGCAGCGCCCGCGCGATCGCCACGCGTTGCCGCTCCCCGCCGGACAACTGCACACCTCGATCGCCGACCTCGGAGTCCAGCCCGTCGGGCAGCCGCTCGACAAGACCGGTGAGGTTGGTCATCCCCAGCACTTCCGTCAGCTCGGCTTCGGTGGCCTCCGGTGCGGCGTAACACAAGTTGGACCGCAGTGAGCCCCACAGCATGGGCGCTTCCTGCTGGACGTAGCCGATGCGGGCACGCAGATCGCCGATCGGCAGCGCGCCCAGTTCCGCGCCGCCGAGCGTGATCGCGCCGGAATCCGGCTCGTAGAACCGTTCGATCAGCGCGAAGATCGTGGACTTGCCCGCGCCGGACGGCCCGACCAGCGCTGTCCGGGTGTGCGCGGGCACGGTCAGCGAAGCTTCCCGCAGCACGGGCCGGTCCTCGGCGTATCCGAACGACACCTTGTCCAGCACCAGTTCGGCGGCGCGCGACTCCTCCGCCACCGCGGTGGCGGTCTCCCCGCCCGGCTCCTGCGGCAGCTCGAGAGTGTCCTGGATCCGTTGCAGGGCACCGAGACCGCGCTGCACCGACGTCGCCGCGTGCAGGATCATCACCAGCGGCATGACCAGCATCATCAGGTACAGCAGGAAACCGACCAGCTCACCGAGGTCCATCGTGCCGCCCGCGACCCTGGCGCCACCGACGCCGAGCACGAGCAGGAACGAGCCGTTCGCCGCGATGGACATCGTGGGCGAAACCACCGAGTCCAGCTTCGCCGCCCGGACCCCGGCCCGGTAGGCTGCTCGGGCCCTGGCCTCGATCCTGGCCGACTCGCGCCCCTGCGCCCGGCTGGCGAGCACCGTGCGGACCGCGCCGAGCGCGCGGTCCAGGTCGGCGGTCATCTCCCCGACGCGGGTCTGCGCCTCCTCGGACGCGCCGCGGATCCCCCACAGCGCCAGCCCGACCAGCGCCGTCGCCACCACCACCGTGGCGAGGACGAGCACGAACATCGACACGTCGATCAGCAGCATCATGATCACCGAGCCGCCGAGGCCGACCACGCCGACCACCGCCTCGACCACCCCCGAGGAGACGACCTCGCGCAGGAGCGTGGTGTCGGTGCCCACCCTGGCCAGCAGATCACCGGAACGCAGGCGATCGTGCTCGCGCACGGGCAGGTGCAGCAGGTGCGAGATCAACCTGCTCCGCACGCCGAACACCATGCCCTCGCCCGAACGCTGGAGCAGGAAGCTCTGCAGGCCGCCGAGCAGCGCCTCGCCGAGGAACAGCGCCGCCAGCGCGAAGACCAGCCACGTCACCTGGCCGCCGATGTTGTTGATCACCCGCATCACGAGAAGCGGCTGGACCAGCGACATCCCGGCGCCGAGCAGCCCCAGCACCAGTGCGCCGATCAGGGAAGCCCGCTGTGGCCGCAGATAACGCGCGAGATCGCGCAGCCTGGCGCGCGGTCCCGCGCCGTCCGGGTAGCCGGTGATCGGCGGCGGGCCGGACCAGTCGATCTCCGCCGGGTCCGCGGTCGTGCCGGCCTCCGGCGACGTCTGCCGGGACGAGAGTCTGGAACCGATCATCAGTGCCTCGCGATCACTCGTCGGCCGTGCGCTTTCTTGTCCGCCGACCGGGTACGACGTGCCGCGCGCTCCCCCGGCGTACGTTCACCGGCCAGCAACGGCACGATCATCGACGCCGCGTTGTAGACCACGTGCGCGAGCAAGGCGGCGATCAGCCCCACCTCCACCACCACTACTCCCAGCACGGTCCCCACGACGAACAATTCACCCATCCGGATCCATCGCGGCCGCACGACCGAACCGCTGTGCATCGCCGCCCACAACGCGGCGGGCACCGCGGCCGCGAGCAGCGGTTCGCCGGTGAGCCACAGGCACACCGGCACGCCCAGCAACCGGAACACGGTCTCCTCGCTGATCGCGCTCTGCAGGGTGACCGCCACGACGTGGCCGACACCGACTCCGGCGTGCCGGAGTGACCGCCGGTCCGGCGCGGTGGTGACCCGGGCGATCCCGAAGTGCGCGAGCAGCGCGTAGCCCGCGGCGGCGAGACCGAGCCAGGCCGCCCCGAGCCAGGCTCCCCAGCCCGCCTGGCGTACCGGATCGTCCAGCAGCGGCAGGCCGATCCGCTGGGCGACAACGGTTCCGGCCAGCACGGCGAGCACGACGACGGACGTGGACACGATCGCCGAGATCAGCGACATCGCCACGTTCAGCACGCGGAAGGCGGACCAGGACAGCTTGCCGTCGTACCCGTTGACCACCGCACCCTGCATCGCCGCGTACTCGGTGCCCAGCACCGCGAGCAGGACCGGCACGGTGAGCGCCGCGAGCAGGACCGGATCGATCCGGCCCCCGCCGAACGCGAGGATGGCCACGCCGACGACCATCGCGACCACCGCGCCGAGCATGCCGCCGACCCCGGCGACCGCGTCGCGCTGCTCGGCGCGGTCGACGTCCTCGGCGTCCGGGGTGACCACCTCCACGTCCGAGTCGACCCGGAGCACGGCGGTGCCGACGGTCTCCACGTTCAGGTCGATCCGCAGGTCGCCGGTGCCGGTACGCAGCCGGTGCGTTCGCTCGACGCCGCCCTCGCTGAGTTCGAGTTCGCCCTGCCCGCTGACCTTCGTCCCCGACCACAGCCCGGCCGCCCCGCCGTCCAGTCGCGGCAGCAGTTCGGCCGTCGTCAGCTCCGCCGCGGTCCGTTCGCGCGCCACGACCAGGTGCCGGACCGGACCGTCGATGTCGAACAGCAGCACCTCCCCGCGCGCCGACAGGCCGACCAGCACGCTGCCGGTGCCGTCCCGGACGAACCGGACCCGCCAGGCCCCGCGCAGCCCCCAGCGCCGGAGGAACGCGTCGTCGCGGTCGGCGGCGTCGAGCTGGTGCAGCTTGTCCACGATTTCGTCGTCGAACCACAAGGTGCCGAAGCTCCGCCAGCCGCTGACGTCGGCGCCGCACAGCCGCCGCACCGCCACCACGGCCTGCTCGATCGCCTCCTGCCTGGTCTGCGCGCGGGACGGGGTCAGCGACGGGTAGGCGCTGCGCCGGTATCGCACGAACAGCAGGACCACCACCGGAAGGCTCAGCCCGAGGATCAGCAGCTCAGCCACAGCAGCCCTCCCTTCCGGCACAGCAGGACGTACCGGCGGCGGGCCACCGCGCCGACAACCCGAAGGGCACGTCGGCTTCCTCGTCGATGCGGAGGTTGCGCACGCACGCGCAGTCGGTCGCCTCGCCGCGGATCACGGCCAGCCGCGCGGGGTCCCCGATCCGGCCGAACGGCTCGGCGCGGACGTCGCCGAACGCCGTTTCCTCCACCTGGCAAGGAGTCACCTTCCCGTCGGCGCGGATGTACCAGCTGAGGTAGCCGGGCGTGAGGAACTCGACCGGCACTCCCGCGCCGGCGAACTCCTGGTCCGGGTCGGCACAGCGGTCCCAGCCGACGACGTCGATCCCCAGGTCCCGCTCGTTCACCCGGGTGAACTGCTTGACCACCGCGTTCACCTGGTCCTCGGTCAGCACGAACCCGGCGTCGGTGCCGCGGCCGACCGGTACCGTCGCGCCCGCACGGAACAGCAGGGCGCCCGCGGCGGCCACATCCTCGATGACCGGCTCGACGTCGCCGTGGTTGGCGGGCGAGACCGTCATCGCCACGAACACCGGCACCCCCGCCGAGCTCAGCCGCTCGATGGTGGACAGCGCGCGCCGGTACGACCCGGCCCGCCCGCGCAGCAGGTCGTGGTGCTCGGCGCGGCCGTCGATGCTCACCTGTGCGCGGACGTTTCCGCAGCTCGCGACGTACTCGATCAGCCGGTCGGACCAGGCGAGCCCGTTGGTGAAGATGTCCACGTTGTCGATCAGCGCGCTCGCCACGGCGAGGATCCGGGGGAACTCCGCGGCGATGGTGGGTTCCCCGCCGGTCAGGGTGACGGCGGCGGTACCCGCCTCGGCGAGCCGTTCGAGGACGGCGGTCCATTCGCCGGCGCACAGTTCGGCGGGCATCGGATCGCCGGAGCCCGCGTAGCAGAACGAACACCGCAGATTGCAGCGGTTGGTCAGCTGCAAGGTCGCGTTGAGGGGCAGATACGCCGCGGTGGACCCGCTCACCTTCACCCCGCCACGCAGTTCGCCCGCCAGCCAGCTCTCGGTCACCGGATGGGCGCCGAGAAGACGTTCGATATACCGCCGGGCCGTTTCGACGGGCTCGTTGTCCAGATGACTGCGTAGCCTGGCCACGGCGGCCACGCTGCCGGCGCGCGCCATTTGCAACGCGAGTTCCAGCGCCAGCCCGCTCATTCTGACGTAGTAAAGACTCTGCCTGTCGACAAATATTCCCCCGTTCGGCTGCAGATGTATCCCCCAGACGACCGGGTCGTCCCGTTTCCCCGCGTCGTGCCCGAGATCGGCACCCGCGTCGTCCACCACGACTCCCATGGCTCTCACATCCCCGTATCCGATGAATCGCGCCCGTGCCCGTACCAACGGCTTCCCGCCCGCTCCGCGGATCGGTGTCCTGTCCGAGTGGAGCTCCACTCGGACAGGACACCGACGCAGTCATTCACCGTGGCTCACCGGGCACCCCGGCCGCCGCCACGGCCACGCCCTACGCGGCCACCAGAATCGGGTTCGGCTTGCCGCACGCCCGCACGAACGGCCGGTAGTGCCGGTTCCAGCAGAAGATGCAGCCGATCGTCTTCACCATCGGCTTGGTCCCCGGCGTCGCCGCCGCCCGGGACAATGTGCTCGTCCTTTTCATCCTTCGCCACCTCCTTCCCGTGCCGCCGGCGTCGTCCGCACCCGATCGGGAAATACGTATGACGCGACATTCGCCGGCTCGAACAACCAGAACGCCGACGACGCTAGGACACGGCAACTAATTCCCGCCAAAGGCACGATTAAGGCAGGAATGCGGATAACACGGCAAAGCGAAGTCGTTCATGGACAGTGCGTCACGAAAAGAACTGGTAACACCCGACCATGGTATTCCGACGTTACGATCGTGACGCCCGTGTCCGCCGCGAGACGACACGACGCGGACGCGGTGCGGGCCGTCAAGGGGGGACACAGTGGCCGCACACGACGTTGACGAATTTCCGCTGGAGTTTCGCGTGCTCGGCCTCATGGAGGTGACGAGGGGCACCACCCGATGCACACCCAGTGCGCCGAAGAAACGCGCGGTACTCGCCATTTTGTTGCTACACGCGAACCAATTCATTCCGGTGGATCTCCTGGTCGAGGTCCTTTGGGGCGGTCGCTCACCCGCGAAAGCGATCTCGGCCCTTCATGTGTACATCGCCGCGCTGCGCAAAGCACTCGCGCCTGGCCACGACCGGCCTCCGCACCCGCTGATCGAAACCTGGCCGAACGGCTACCGGCTGTGCGCCGACCAGGACCGGATCGACCTGTACCGGTTCCACAGCCTGGCCGAGCAGGGCGACCGGGCCATGCTGGCAGGGCGGCCGGAGCAGGCGTCGGCGTTGCTGGGCACGGCGCTGCGCATGTGGCGTGGCCCGGCACTCGCCGACATCGCCGACATCGGCCTGCTGCACACCTACGCGGACGGGCTCGACAGCACCCGGCTCGCCGTTCTGGAACGCCGGATCGAGGCCGATCTGCGGCTCGGCAGGCACGCTCTGGTGGCCGACGAACTGGAAACGCTCTGCCGACGGCATCCGCTGCGGGAGTCGATGCACCGCCAGCTCATCATCGCCCAGCTGCGCTCCGGCCGTCGCGCGGACGCACTCGCGTCGTATCAGCGCATCCGCCGCGAACTGATCGAAACCCTCGGCCTCGAACCCAGCGAAACGCTCCAGAGCACGTTGCAGGCGGTTCTCCGGGGAGCCGAACCGGACCACGAACAGCACTCGCGCGGCGGCTGAGGGAGACGTCAGTCCTTTGCCGCAGGCCGGAAGAGATAGTTGTTGGTGTGCGGGCAAACCCGGTCGACACCGTGCCAGCCACGCCGCCAGGCGTACATGCGGTAGCCGCGAGCGGTCAGCCAGCGGACGACGTCGTCCGGGGTGTACGCGTAGCGCTCGGTGTGCCGCGCTTCGATTTCGATGAGCATCGTCGGCCGGAACGTCTCGACGGTTTGCTCCCCGCCTTGCAGGACGTGCAGTTCGCCGCCTTCGACATCGATCTTGAGGAAGTCGAGCCGGGTCAGCCCCGTGCCGGCGCGGAACCCGTCGAGCGTTTCGGCGTCGACGAGCATGTCGACGTGGTAGGCGTACTCGGCATTGGAACCGAGCCCGGTGGTCTTCCAGTCGAGAAAGGACCTGCTGGTGGCGGGACCGTGCGGGCCGAACGGGACGCGCATCGCGGCCCGGCCTGGAGTGGCGCCCAGCGCGACGGTGTGCCGGACGACGTTGGGCCGCTCCCACGCGCCGAGCACCCGCGTCCACAAAGGATGGGAGAAGGCCAGCGGCTCGATGCTGTGCACCGTTCCGGCGGTCCCGACGAGCTGGGAAAGTGCCTGGCTGTACAAACCGGCTGCCGCGCCGACGTCCACGCACACGTCGCCGGGGCCGACCAGTTCGCGCAGGGTGTGCAGTTCGGTGTCCAGGCAAGGCGTCCAGCGAGCGAGCGCGTGCGTCGTCGCGGTGGTGAGAGCGGAGCGGAGCATCGGTTTCCCCTCGTTCAACGTGGTGTCACCAGGCCCGCTTCGTAGGCGATGATGACGAGGTGGACGCGGTCGCGAGCGTCGAGCTTGGTGAACAGGCGCGCCACGTGTGCCTTGGCGGTGGCGGCGCTGATGTACAGCTCGGCGGCGATCTCGCGGTTGGACAAGCCACGGCCTACCAGTGTCAGCACCTCGCGTTCCCGTTCGGTGATCCCGGTGAGCGGACGGCGGGCGGGCGCCGGTTCGGCGCGGCAGGCGAAATCCGCGATCAGCCGCCGGGTGACACCCGGGGCGATGAGCGCGTCGCCGGAAGCGACAACGCGGATCGCGGCGAGGATGTCGTCGAGCGCCATGTCCTTGACGAGGAATCCGCTGGCGCCTGCCCGAAGCGCGCCGTACACGTATTCGTCTTCGTCGAAAGTGGTGAGCACGAGGACGTGCGGTGGTCCGGCCCCGGCGACGATCCGCCGGGTGGCCTCGATGCCGTCCATACCCGGCATCCGGATGTCCATCACCACCACGTCCGGGCGGGTCTCCCGGACCAGCTCGATCGCCTCGGCGCCCGTCCCCGCCTCACCGGCCACGACGAGATCTTCGGTCTCCCCGATGAGGACACGCAGGCCGCTCCGGATCAGGGGCTGGTCGTCGGCGAGAGCGACCCGGATCGTCATCGGACGCCCACCGGCACGGGAATCCGCGCGGTGACCCGGAACCCGCCCTCGGGACGCGGTCCGGCCGTGAATTCACCACGGAGCAGCGTGACCCGCTCACGCATTCCGCGGAGACCATGGCCCGCGCTCGGCTCCCCGCCCTGCCCGTCGTCGGTGACCTCGACGAACAGCTCACCGTCCCGCTGGTCGAGGACCACCTCGCACCGATCGGTTCCGGCGTGCCGGATCACGTTGGTGACCGCTTCCTGGACGATCCGGAACGCCGACAGGTCGACATCGGGTGGCAGCGGGCTCTGGGCACCGCGCCACTCGACGTCCACGCGCACCCCGGCGCCGAGGGACCGCGCGACCAGGTCGTCGAGATCACCGAGGCCGTGCTGCGAGACAACGGGTTCGCCGTCGGACCGGCGCAGCGCGCCGATCATCCGGCGCAGCCCGGCGAGAGTGTCCCGGCTGGCGGTCTCGATGGCGCGCAGGGCTTCACCTGCCTCCGCGGGCCGAGTATCGATCACCCGGCCGGCCATCCCGGACTGGATGGCGATCACGCCGATGGTGTGCGCGACCATGTCGTGCAGCTCCCTGGCGATCCGCAGCCGCTCTGCCTGCACCGCCTCCGCCTCGGCCTGCGCCTGGCGCGCCCGCTGGTACTGCCGCCGCATGCGGATCGTGTTCCCGGCGAGCCAGGCGACGAGCCAGAAGACGAGCAGCACCAACGCCCGGAGAACGACGTCGAGCTTGCTGGTGTCCCACGGCCCGACGACGTCCGCGATGACGAGCTGCCCGGCGAACGTCGCCGCGCCGGCGCCGAGCGAAACTCGCGGGCGGAGGCTGGCCGCGAGGTAGCCGACGACGAGGTCGGTGGCCAGCGCTTGGAGGATCTGGGCCGCGGCCTGGTACCCGGGCAGCGGCGTCAGCCAGACCACCACCATCTCGGCGAGCAGCAGGCCCAGCACGACCAGCGGACGGCGCCGCAGGACGCAGAACGGCAGCGCCAGGCTCAGCGTGACCAGGACATAGGGCGGGCCACCGCGCGCGATCCAGAAAGTCAGGAAGACGGGAGACAGCGCGAGCGCCGTCCACGCCAGAACCGTCCACGCTCTCGCGGGCAGTAGCCCGCGTGGCAGGCGACGGAGTGTGACAGGCATGCGGCGAGCGTAGCCAGCGATCACCGGGAGGGCATCGGCCCGCGGGCGTACGCCCGCGGGCTACCTTCCGCCGCGAACAGTGCGGTCGGCGGGCCGACGAAAAGCGCCCGGCGAATCGGCACCGTTCTCCCGGTGACCGAATTCCCGAGGAACCGCCGAGGATGGATCCCGGCGCTCACCACCGTCGCGATGATGGTGGCCTCTGCCACGACGACACCGCCGTTCCCGATCGCCGCGCCCCCTGCCGGAACCGCGGCGTGGCGCGCCGACCACCGGCACCTCCCGGACCCCGTGCACGCCGATCCCGTTGACGTACAACGCTTTCTGGACGCGGCCGACGAGTCCGGGCGCCAGGAACTCGCGGCCCGGTATCCGGCCGTGATCGGTGCGCTGGACGGCGCGCCGCCCGGACTGCGCTACGCGGCAAACCATTTCCTCATGCGTGCGGCAGGGCCGCCGTACCGCGACCAGGCCGGGCAGTTCCTGCTCTTCGACCCGCGGGGCGACGGCCGGGTGGCGCAGGTGTTCGGGAACCTGTCGACGGCCGGCCGGATCGCCGTCCTGGTCCCCGGAGTGGCGAACCAGGCGGGAAACTTCTGGTCCGGGCTGGGCGGATACCGCTACCGTGCCCCCGCGGTGCAGGCGGCCGACCTGTACCGCTCAGCCATCGCGCGTGGTGCGGAGAACTTCGCCGTGATCGCCTGGCTCGGTTACGACACGCCGGACGGCGTGGGCATTTCCGCGGCACGCGAGGACCTCGCGCGGGCGGGAGCGGTGGCCCTGCGACGGTTCGTGGCCGGGCTCGCCGCCGTCCGTCCACATGCGACAATGACATTGCTGGGGCACAGCTACGGCTCGACGGTAGTCGGGCTCGCGGCACCTGAGCTGCCACCGGCGGTCACGGACATCGCGGCCTTCGGCAGCCCGGGAATGGGCGTAGCCGACGTCACCGGACTGCGTACCAGCGCACGGGTCTGGGCCGGACAGTCCACAGAGGACTGGATCCGCTGGGTACCCGGGGTGCGGCTGTTCGGGCTCGGCCACGGCACCAAACCCGCCGACCCGGGTTTCGGTGCTCGCGTCTTCGCCACGTCGGACGTGCCCGACCACGATCACTACCTCAGCCCCGGCACCGACTCGCTGGCCTCCCTGACCCGGATCGCCGTGTCCGGCACCGACACTCCGCCGTGATCACCCGGCGAGCAGGGTCAGCACCAGCGCGGCCGACCAGCTGAAGTTGGTGGCGTTGCGCCCTTCTCCGGTCACCGAGTTGTAGTTCTCCCTGATGGGCGCGTTTCCGCCGAGCCCGGCCGCGTTGGTCATCAGCTTGTCCCGCGCCCGGCGTGCGTCGCCGCCGTAGCCGTACGCTTCGAGCGCCTTGATCCCGAAATACGCCTGGTCCACCCAGGTGGTGCCGCGCCAGTAACCGTTGGGGTCGAACTTGGCCGAGTTCCGCGCGACGGTGGGGAAAGGCACGGTCGTGGCGAACTGGTCCGGGTCGATCAGGCTCTGCCGCACTCGCGCCGCCTGGTCGGGAGCCGCGACGCCCGCCCACAACGGGATGAGCGCTTCGGTTCCCTTTCCCCGCTCGACAAGCGGCCGGTGGGTCTCGATGTCGACGTCGTAGAAGAAGCCGCTTCCGCGGTCGTACATGAGTTCGCGGACCCGCGCGGCGAGCTTGTCGGCCTGCCGGGTCAGTTCGCCGGCGCGCGCGTGGTCTCCGAGCGCACGGGCGATCTCGGCGAGATAATGCTTGTCCGCCACGAGATAGGCGTTGAGGTCGACCGATTCCTGGTTGAGCGAGTAGCCGACGACCCGCCCGCGTGTGTCCACATTGGTCAGTACACGCATGGTCGTGCCCTTGTCGAACCGCGGCGCGTCGTCCATCCCGCTCTCCCAGGCCGCCGCCTCCAGCCGCGTCGCGTCGTCGCGGTTGAGCGGATCGACGGTGGCGCCGTACTCGGCGAGCCCGTCGCGATCGTGGTCCCGGTTGCGGAACCACCATTCGTGCTGGGCGAGGAGTTTCGGGTACATCTCGCGCAGGAACGCGAGATCGTGCCCCTGCCGGAAGGTCTGCCACACCGCCCACGCACCGAGCGGCGGCTTGGTGTTGCGCAGGTTCACCCCGGAACTGTCCATGTTGTACATCACGACGTCCGGCAGCATCCCCGCGTCCTGTCCGCGCCCCGGGGTGGCGGCGGTGATCTGGTGCTCGTACACCGAGCGCAGCACGGACTCGGCGAGTCCTGGCGAGAACCGGGCGGCGCCGACGGCCTCTTTGAAGCTGTCCCAAGGCCAGTAGCCCGCGGCGAAGTCGCTGTTGGTCAAGGAAGGCGTGATCCCGGCCTGACGCAGATCGCCTGCGGCACCCCGCCAGTTCGTGGTCAGCGTCTCGATCGCCTTGACCGCGGTGCGCCGGTCCCCCGGCGCGACTCCGGCGAGCCCGCGCCGCAGATATTCACGCCAGCGCTGGTCGACCCGCTCCGCCGCCAGGCGCGGAGCCCAGGTTGCCGCCTGCAGCGTCTTCGCCTCCCGATCACGTTCGGCCGCGGTGAACGTGTAGCTCTCGCCCCAAGCCAGCTCGTTCGCCGCGCCGGGGGCGAGGCGAAGCGCGTCGCGCCGGGTGGTCCGATAGCCGTCCCCTGTCACCACGGTGGACACCGGTTCCGGATGGACGACCCGGAATTCCTCGGTACCGTCGGTGACGAACTTCCCCGGCTCCCGCACCTTGGCGAACTCCACCCGGACCCCGTCGCGATCCCCGCGCAGCCGCGGCGCCGAGCGCACCGGTTCGGTGCCGTGGCGGAGCAATTCGCCGTTCCACGAAACGCGGATGGCCCGTGGACGCGGCGCGAGATTGCGGATCCGGGCCTGCACGAGGGCGCTGCGATCGGACACGAACCGCAGGCCGAGTTCGACTTCGAGACCGGGAAGGCGATAGGTCTGCACCAGGCGGCCGGGATAGGCGTGCATCTCCGGCGCCGGGTCGGCCGAGAGCGGGATCGCGCGCCCGGTTTCGTCCTCGGTCAGCGAGATCCGGGTGAAGGCCTGGCTCAGGTACCAGGGCCCTTCCTGCGCGAGGTAGAGCGGCCCGGTGAACCCGCCGTAGTGCGCGGTGTCCCCGGCCGCGGGCAGCGCGTAGGCGTGCCAGGCCCCGGCGTCGGAGAACACGGAGATCGGGTTGGACTTCGGCGGTTCCGCGCGATCCGGGGTGCCGCGCCGGTCGAGCACGTCCGCGTAGCCGCCCACGTCCGCCTCGTCACGCTGGTGCGCCGTCGCCGGGGTGGCCCCGAGCGCCGCCGCGAACGCGATCACCGTGCTGAACACCGCGATGCCCCTGCGCACCCCTGCGTACCTCCTTGTACGGGCAAATCCGCGGGCCATCGGCCCACGGCGGAAGAGTCTCCCGGTGGCTGTCGATTCCCCGCGATCAGCGAGGACGTCTCACCGGCCTGCCCGCGCCGGGACCGGGCCCCGCGACGGGACCACGGCCGGCGGGCGGGCGCGGCGGGCGGGCCTGACGGGGCGGGGCGGCCTGCGGCGCCCGAGCGGGCCCAGCCGGACGCGGGCGGCGCTCATCCGGGTCGGGCCGGTTCACCCACGAGTCGAACAGGAGCACCAGCCCGGCGAGCACCAGGAAGAGCATTCCGATGACCAGCCCGCCGGACACGGCGATCAGAATCGCCACCAGCACCAGGGGCAGCACCGCACACCAGCAGTACGGATCGATTCGCCCGAACAGCGGACGCCGTCTCTCCGGCACTCGTTTCTCACCTCAGTCATCGTCGCGGTCTCCCCCGATGGTTCCACTTCGCAGGGCTGGGTGCCATAAGCCCAGGTCAGGACGCGACAAGGGACGTCAGCGAGCGGGGAACCGCTGCCGCACGTCGGGGTGCGAACGGGCGACGACGTCCGGATCGGGATCGGCCCCGCGGACGTGCGGCAGGTGCACGAGGACGTCGTAGGCGGACAGCGCGTCGACGTCGAGGTAGTGGGTTCCCATGAGCCGCTGCCGGGTCGCCGCGCGTACCTTCGCGGCGTCCTCCGGGGGCAGCCGCCGCAGGTCGACGCCGAACGGGCCGTCGTGGCTCGCCGCCATGAGGCCGTCGAGGCTGTCCGGCTCGGGCGGCTCGAGGTCCATGAAGATCTCGCCCTGGTAGAACTCCGGGCGCTCGGTGAGCGTCTGGCCCGACCCCAGCGTGACGCCGATGACCACGTAGTCCTCACCCAGCCGGTCGGCCAGCCGCAGCCCCAGCGGCGTCGCGGGCGGCGTGCCCGGCGGAGAACCGGGCAACACCCCGGAGGCACGCTGGATGTGGCCGTTGTGCTCGCCGAGCACAATCCGCTCCTCCCTGCCGAGCAGCCATTCGACCGTCTCCGCGACCGTGGTGTCGCGAACGGTGAGCACCCCGTGTCGCTCGCCCCGGACCAGCTGCCGCACCACCAGATCGATCGTGACCGCCTCGCGCAGCGAGCGGAGCGCGCGCTCGTAGTCCTCGACGGTGGTCGCGCGGATGTAGTCGAGCCGCCTGCCGGTGACGCGCGCCTGCAGCTCGGCGAGCCCCGCGGTCAGCGCGTCCCGGCTCTCCTGCGCGAGTTTTCCATACGCCGCAATGCCTTCCGGGATGGAGAACGCGGATGGGATCGCGAAGACATCGGCGGTTTCGCGAATCTTCGGGTCCGGGGTGAACCCGGGATCGGCCTTGGCGAGGTACGCGGTCACCGCGTCGAGACTCGGCAGCAGGGACACGACCGAGCCGCCGAGGTCGGCGCCGTAGAAGCCGAGCGGCCGCTCGTGGCCCCGCATCCACTCCAGGTGCGCGCGCAACTGCGGCCACAGGCCCATCAGCGAAGTCACGCCGTTCGCCATGACCTGGCTCAGGTCTCCCTCGCCGGTGCGGATCCAGTCGTGGACCAGCCAGCTTTCGGTGAAACCGGTCTCCATCGCGTACGCGCTGAAGCCGTGCCGCTCGACCAGATACCGCGTCAGCCGGTGGCGCAGCATCAGGTTTTCGGCGAGGTAGTGGGACCCCTCCCCGATCGCCACCACCCTGGCGTCGCCGACCACCTCGTCCAGCCAGGCGAGATCGTCCAGCGGCCCGTCCGGATCCAGCGTCCGCAGCGGTCGTACCGCCTGCTCGCTCAGCTTGGTCATCAGCCAACCCCCTACCCTCTGCATTCCCAATTTTGATAACAGTAGCAGATATGGGAACGTCTGGCCGTGAACACGCTCGACCTGCTCCTGCACCCCGTCCGTAACCGCATCGTGCAAGCGATGTCCGGTGACCGCGTCCGTACCACCACGCAGCTGTGCGCCCGCCTGCCGGACGTGCCCAAGACCAGCGTGTACCGGCACGTCGGCCTGCTGGCCAAAGCGGGAATCCTGGAGGTCGTCGACGAGAAGCGGGTGCACGGCGCCGTCGAGCGCTACTACCGGCTCCAGCGCGACAACGCGAAGATCGACCTGGACCTGGCGAAGACGATGTCGCTGGAGGACCACCGCCGCGCGTTCACCGGGGCGATGGCCGCGCTGCTCGCCGAGTTCGGCAACTACCTCGACCGGGAGGACGCCGACCCGCCCGCCGATCTCGTCGGCTACCGGCAGGGCGTCATGTGGCTCACCGACGAAGAGCACGCCGAAATGGTCGAGGAACTCGTCGCACTGTTCCGGTCCCGATGGGAGAACTCCCCGGCACCGGGCCGCCGCCCGCGCCTGGTGAGCGCGATCTTCTTCCCGACCGGAGAACCCGACGAGCCGTGAAGGCCTCCTTCACGGCGCTCAACGCCGGTAAGGAGGCCTTCACGGACGGTCAGCTCGCCTTGCCCCGGATGACCTCGATCAGGCTGGTCCAGCTGTCGCGGGCGTGTCCGGCGGCGATCGCGCGGTCGTACTGCGCCTTGACGACGGCGGGCAGCTCCGGGTCGATTCCGGCGTCCCGGCTCGCGGTGTGGATGTGCTCCGCGGTGGCGCCCATCATCAGCACGTTCGCCTTGTCGCCGGGATGCGCGCCGGAGTCGATGTACTCCGCGGCCTCACCGAGCAGCGAGGACGCCAGCGCGAGATTCTCCTGCGCGTAGGGCACCAGCGTCTCGACGCTCACCCCCGCCGTGCCGAGCAACGCGCCGGCGTGCAGGAATCCGGACAGCGTGGTGAGGAACAAATCCAGCAACGCCTGGTAGTACAGCTGTGCCAGCCCCGGATCGGCACCCCGGTAGTCCGGCCGTCCGATCACCGCGAGCAGCGGTTCGATCCGGTCGAAGGTCGGCCGGGACCCGCTGTAGAACACGAAGGAATGCTCCGTGCCCACCACGGGCGCGGGCACCATGACGCCACCGGCGATCAGCTCGGCGCCGCGCGCGGCCAGCCACTCCGCGGCCACCCGGGTCCGCTCCGGCGTGTCCGAGCTGAGGTTGACCACCACCCGCCCGCGCAGGGCATCGCCCTCGGGCGCGAGGAGGTCGTACATGGCCTGGTAGTCGGTCAGGCTGAGCAGCACCACCTCGTGCGCGGCCAGCGCCTCGGCGACCGTGCCCGCACGGGTCGCGCCCTCGGCCACCAGGTCGTCCGCCCGGCTCGCGGTCCGGTTCCACACCGTCACCGGGTGACCGGCGGCCAGGTAGGAACGCACCATAGCCTGGCCCATCGGGCCGAGCCCGATCATTGTCAAACCCTTGTCACTCATGGCTTTCCTCGCTATTTCTGGAGAAGTTCGATCACGCCGGTGATGTCTTCGGCGCCGTGCCCGTCTTCGACCCGGCGCGTCAGCAACGGCCAAAGCGGGGCGAGCAGTTCGAAGCTGACGCCCTGCTCCTCCGCCACCGCCGGGAAGTTGCCGAAGGCCGCCTCCTGCATGGCCAGGTTCGACACCACGTCCCGTCCGTAGTCACCGCTGTCGATCTGCGCGGCGGCCCGCTCCACGTAACCGCCCATCGCGGTCAGCCAGCCCTGCAGCAGCGGCGCGAACTCGCCCGCCGCGATACCCGCGCTGCGGATCAGCGCGAACGCCTGCAGAATCCCCGCCATCTGGCCGTACATCCCGGACAGCAGGGCGAGATCGTGCAACGCGGCGAGCCCCGGATCGTCGCCGACGTAACGGCTTTCGCCGAAGACGTCGAACACCGCGCGGTGCGCGTCGAACGACTGCCGGTGCCCGCTGTAGAACACGAACGCGCCCGCCTGGCCGATCATCGGCGGGATCGCCATGATCCCGCCGTCGATGAACGACGCCCCGCGCGCGGACACCCATTCGTCCAGCTCCCGTGCCTGGCGCGGCGTGCCGTTGGTGAGGTTGACCACCGCCTTGCCCGCCAGCGCGTCCGCACCGGCGCCGAGCACCTCGCGCACCGACCGGTCCTCCAGCAGGCAGACGATCACCAGCTCGTTCGCCGCGATCGCTTCGGCGGCGGTCCCCGCCGCCACCGCTCCGTTCGCCACCAGGGGCGCGGCCTTGCCCGCCGAGCGGTTCCACACCGTCACCGGGTGTCCCGCGGTCAGCAGCGCACCCGCCAGCGCGCTGCCCATGGCGCCGAGCCCGAGCACGGTCACCGGTGTCCTCTTCTCGGACATGTTCTCCTCCAGTTCGTCGTCTGCCGATCACGGTGCCGGGAGGCGCGCACGGTTCGCTGCGGGTCCGCGCACGACGCCGGATACGGTGGGTTCGTGCGATTCGGGATCCTGGGGCCGCTGGCCGTGTTCACCGAGGACGACCGGCCGGTCCGGGTGCCCGAGGCGAAGGTGCGCACGCTGCTGGCGGACCTCCTGGTCCACGAGGGACGGCCGGTCTCCGCGGACCGCCTGGTCGACGACCTGTGGGGCGAGCGGCCGCCCGGCAACCCGGTGAACACCCTGCAGACGAAGGTCTCCCAGCTGCGCCGTGCGCTGGAACGCGCCGAGCCGGGACACGGCGGCGGGCTCGTCGTGCACCAGCCCCCCGGCTATCTGCTGCGGATCGAGCCGGACGCGCTGGACACCGCGCGATTCCGGACGCTGACCGAGCAGGCGCGCGGCATCGAGGATCCCCGTGCCAGGGCCGCGCTGCTGTCCGACGCGCTGGCGCTGTGGCGAGGTCCCGCGCTCGCCGAATTCGCGGACGAACCGTTCGCGCGGCCGGTGATCCAGCGGCTCGAAGAGGAGCGGCTCGTCGCGCGGGAGAACCTTGCCGAGGCGCGGCTCGCGCTCGGCGAACACGCCGCCGTCATCGGGGAACTCGCCGACCTGGTCGAGCAGCACCCCCTGCGGGAACGGCTACGCGCACTGCGGATTCGCGCGCTCTACGCGTCCGGTCGGCAGTGCGAAGCCCTGGCCTCCTACGACGAGGTACGTCATCGTCTCGCCGAGGAGCTGGGGCTCGACCCCGGCCCGGAGCTGACCGCGCTGCACCGGTCGATCCTGACGCAGGATCCGGCGCTCGACGCCGTCGAGGCCCGGCCGCCGGTCAGCCTCCCGGTGCCGCTGACCGAGCTGGTGGGCCGGACGGCCGCGGTACGGGCCGTGCGCGCGCTGGTCGGCGAATCCCGGCTGGTGACGCTGACCGGGCCGGGCGGGGTCGGCAAGACCCGCTTGGCGCTGGAGACCGCGCGACGCCTCGCGGACGGCTTCGGTGCCGGGGCGCGGCTGGTCGAACTCGCCGGGCTGGAGCGGCAGTCCTGCGAGCCGGCCGTCTGCCCGCCCGAGGAGTGGGTGGTGGAGGCGATCGCCGCCGCGCTCGGCGTCCGCGACGAGGCCGCCGCGCACCCGTCCGATCCGGCGGACCGAATCGCGGATTCCTTGCGGGGTAAGGAGATCCTGCTCGTTCTGGACAACTGCGAGCAGGTGATCGAACCGGTCGCGGCGGTCGTCGCGCGGCTGCTGCGCGCCGCACCGGAGTTGCGGATCCTCGCCACCAGCCGGGAACCGCTCGGCCTGGCCGGGGAAACGCAGTTCGCCGTCCCGCCGCTGGACTCCGACAGCGCGGTGCGGTTGTTCGCCGCCCGCGCCGCCGACGCGGCCGGAGAGTTCACTGTGGACAGTGACAACGCCGGCGCGGTCGCCGCGATCTGCCGGAAACTGGACGGATTGCCGCTGGCGCTCGAACTCGCCGCGACCCGGGTCCGCGCGCTCGGCGTCGCCGAACTGCTGCGCAGGCTGGACGACCGCTTCCGGCTGCTGGACACCACCCGCCGCGGCGCGCCCGCCCGGCAACAGACCCTGCGCGCGATGATCGACTGGAGCTGGGAGCTGCTGACCGAGCCGGAACGCCTGGTCCTGCGCAGGCTCGCGGTGCATCCCGAGGACTGCGCGCTGGACGCGGCGGAGGCGGTCTGCGCGGGGGAAGGCGTGGTGCCCGAGCAGGTCCTCGGCCTGCTCGCCAAGCTGGTCGACCGCTCGCTGGTGACGCCGGCAGGCACCACCGAGCCGCGGTACCGGCTGCTGGAATCGGTCGCGGAGTACTGCCGGGAACGCCTGCGCGACGCCGGGGAGTTCGACGCGGTGCGGCGGCGGCACGCCGACTACTACCTGGGGCTCGCCGAGCGCTCCGGCGGCGGTCTCCGGGGCCGCGAGCAGCGGCGCTGGCTGCGCCGGCTCGACGCGGACACCGCGAATCTCCGTGCCGCGCTGGAGAATCTGGCCGCGTGGGGCGAGCCGGACCGGGCCCTGCGCATGGCGAACGCCCTGACCTGGTACTGGTTCCTGCGCGGCAGGCTCACCGAGGCGATCCGCTCGCTGCGTACCGCGCTCGCCCTGCCCGGCGGTGATCCGGCGGCGCGGGCGGACGCGCGGGCGATGCTGACCGGAATCGGGATCCTGGCGGGCGAAAAAGCCGATCAGGCCGCCGACGGCACGACACCGAGTACGCGGGCCAAATGGTTCCTCGGATACGTACTGTCCACTGTGGCCGATCTGACCGGGGCCGAACGGCTGACCGAAGAGGCGCTCGCCGAGTTCGACGCCACCGGCGACGACTGGGGCATCGCCGCCGCGTGCAGCGATCTGGCCAGCCAGGCGCTGGCGAAGGGCGACGTCGCCGAAGCTCGCCGCAACGCCGACCGCAGTGCGGATCTGTTCGGCGAACTCGGCGACCAGTGGGGCCGGCTGCAGGCCTCGTTCGCCCAGGGCATCCTGGAAACGATCGCCGGGGACTACACCCGCTCCGCCGCGCGGTACACCGAGGGCCTGCGAATGGCCGAGGAACTGGAACTCTGGCCGGAGGTGTCCTATCAGCTGTCCTGGCTGGGCCGGGCCGCGCTGCTGCGGAAGAACTACGCGCAGGCAAAGGACTTTCACGAACGCGCCAAGCGGGTCGGCGTCGAGCACGGCTTCCGCCCCGGCGAGATGTACGCGCTGACGGGGCTGGCGCTCGGCGCCCGCCGGGAGGGCGAATTCGCCGTCGCAGAACAGCATCTGCGCACGCTGCTCGCCTGGAACCGGCAGGTCGACTTCGAACCCGGCAACACGCTGATCCTCGCCGAACTCGGTTTCGTCGCCGAACTACGCGGCGACCCGGAGGAGGCGCTGAGGCTGCATCGCGAAGGCTTCGCCGTCGCACACCGGTTCGGCGACCCGCGCGCGATCGCGCTGGCCATGGAGGGACTGGCCGGGGCGTACGCGCTGAGCGGCGAGCATCGGCGGGCCGCCCGGCTGCTGGGCGCCGCCGCGTCGGCGCGGGCCGGGGTGGGCGCCCCGCTGCCCGCCGCCGAACGCGACGACGTCGACCGGATCACCGGCCTGGCGAGCACCGCGCTCGGCGACGCCGTCTTCGCCGAGGAATTCCGCCGCGGTGGCGCGCTGGGCGTGGACGCGGCCCTCGACCGGTCCGGGACCTAGACGAACTGATCGCCGGACGCCCGGAGCTGCCTGCGCAGGATCTTGCCGTTTCCGTTGCGCGGCAAGGCATCCAGCCAGACGACGTCGTGCGGGACCTTGTACCAGGACAGGCGGGAGCGGACGAGGTCGATCAGCTCGGCGCCCAGCGCGTCGCCGTCTCCGCCTGGCTCGGTGCCGCTTCCGGGAGCGGCGACCACGTAGGCGCGGAGGCTGGTGTCGCCCGCCGCCAGCCGGGTGGCGCTGACCGCCGCTTCAAGCACGCGTGGATGACTTTCGAGAAGCCGCTCGACCTCACCGGGGACCACGTTCTGCCCGCCGATCACCTCGACGTCGTCCAGCCTGCCGTGTGCGTGCACGACGCCGTTCTCGTCGATCGTCGCCAGGTCCCCGGTCGGCCACCAGGTGTCGAGCAACTGGTCGGGGCCGAGGCTGCCCTTCGCGACACCACGGGTGGCGAAGGGGACGCGGATGTGCAACTCCCCTTGCGTGCCCGCGGGCAACACGTTCCCCTCGGCGTCGACGACGCGTATCGGCCGTCCCTCGAAGGCGGGCCCGACCGCCGACGGCGCGTCGTACTCGGCGGGCCGGCCGGCGGCGATCCCGCCGATCTCGGTGGCGCCGTAGAGGTTCAGCAGCCGGTCCCCGAAAATCGGCACCAGCTTCTCGCGCACCCGCGCCGAGAGCACCTCCCCGGCACACATCACCTGCCGGAGCCTGCCGAACACCTCGGCGTGGCCGGGCTCGAGCAGCAGCCGCGCCAGGAAACTCGGCTGCGCGAACAGGACCGTGACCTCGTGGCGGCGCAGGAGTTCGATCGCCGCGGCCGGGGTCGCACGCGGCCGCGAAAGCACGGTGGTCTGACCGGTTTCGAACGTGGTGAACAGCGAAATGCCCAGCCCGCCCAGGAAGTACATACGTGACACCGAAAGCGCGACGGTCCCGGGTGCCGCCTCTGCGAGCGTATTCCGCCGGCCACCGAAGTCGCGGTGGAGGTAGAAGCACAGCTTCGGCGCGCCCGTGGTGCCGGAGGTGAACACCGCCAGGGCGGCCGCGTCACCGCCGTCCGCGAACCCCGTGTCCGGCTCGCCCGCGGCCAGCGGCTCGGCGCGGGTGGTCGGCACCAGCCCCGCGGTGTCGAGCCATCCGGCGGTCTCGGGGTCGACAACGGCCAACGCGGGTTCCGCCGTCGCGACGTCGCGGGTCAGGTCCGCTTGGCTCATCTGGACGTTCACCGGAATGGCGACGACACCGGCCTGCCAGGCGCCGAGCAGGCACCACACCAGCTCGACGCTGTCGGGCAGCGCGAGCAGAACCCGGTCACCGGGACGCAGGCCCGCCGAGCGGTACCCGCCCGCCACCCGCGCCGCACCCGCGAACACCTCGGCGAACGTCCAGGCGCGGTCGTCGGCGAGATAGGCCGTCCGCTCGTTCCAGCCATGCTCACGAACATGCTCGGCCAGACGATGTGTCAGATTCTCGGACATACGCAGGACGGCTCCCCTTCACGCCTCGACGACCGGCCACCCTCAGCGGGGCCGTTTCCAGCGTTCCGGATCCGCCGCCACGCGGCCACCGAATATGCCCGTTCGACGGAGAATCCTTCACGGATCGGCAGGCCGCGCGCACTCGTCGGGGCGTATCGGGAGCATTAATGTCGTCCCATGGTCACCAGCGCCCTGCTCGATTGGCTTCGCGACTCCGATCCGGCCTTACGCTGGCAGGTCGAACGCGATCTCGCGCACGCGCCCACCGAAGTATGGGAAGCCACGCGAACGAGAATCGCGACCGAGGGCTTCGGCGCGCGTCTCCTCGCACTCCAGGACGCCGACGGCCAGTGGGCGGGCGGCGCGTTCTTCCCCGCGGACTTCGACTTTCACGGTCCGGAAGCCGCCGAAGGCGCCGGACAGCCGTGGACGGCAACGACGTGGACACTCAACTCGTTGCGGGAATGGGGCCTCGACGCCGCCGTCCTCCGCGAGCGCCGGACGGCCGAACTTCTCGCCGAGAACAGCCGCTGGGAATACGACCACCTGCCGTACTGGGGTGGCGAGGTCGACTGCTGCGTCAACGCCTGGACGGTCGCGAACGGCGTATGGCTCGGCGCCGACGTCACCGGCGTTGTCGACTGGTTCCTCGAACACCGGCTGGCCGACGGCGGCTGGAACTGCGCGTGGATCGACGGCTCGACGCGCTCGTCCTTTCCTTCGACGCTCAACACCCTCAAGGGTTTGCTGGCCTATGAGGCCGCGGCCGGCGGCACGGACGCAACGCGCGCCGCCCGCCACTCCGGGGAGGAATATCTCTTACGGCGTGGGCTGTTCCGCCGTCTCTCGACCGGCGAACCGGTGGCACCATGGGTGACCAGCTTCGCCTATCCGTTCCGCTGGTTCTACAGCGTCCTCAACGCCGCCGAGTACTTCCGTCAGGCCTCACTGGTCGACGGCACGGCCCCGGATCCGCGCGTGGCCGGCGCGATGGACCTCATCCGCGCCGCCCGGCAGCCGGACGGCACCTGGCTCCAGGCCCGCAGGCACCCCGGGCGGGTGTGGTTCGAGGTGGACGCCCCCGCCGGGGAACCGTCGAAATGGCTGACGCTGTCCGCGACCAGGGTGCTCGCCTGGTGGGATTCCCGGGTGCCTCAGGCGCGCGGCACCTCGCCGACCGCCGCCCAGTAGAACGGGCGGACCGCGTCGCGCTGCAAGATCGGGAACAGTACCTCGGGGCTGTCCGGGCGCCAGTCGGTCAGGTGCACGATGCCCGGATCCACCAGGTCGAACCCGTCGTACCAGGACGTGAACTCGGCCTTGCCGCGCAGCCAGGCCGGGTTCTGGGTGTTGCGGTAGGACTCCGCCAGCGCGCTGATCTGAGCCGCGCCCTCGGCCGGGGCGTCGTCGGTCGTGATGTGGCTGATCGCCAGCCAGCTGCTGGGGGCCAGATGCTCGCGATACCGGCGGATGATGCCCGGAACGTTGTCCGCGCCGCCGACGAAGTGCAGCACCGACACCATCAGCACGCACAACGGCTTTTCGGGGTCCAGCAGCCGTTCCGTGGTTTCGTGCTCGAAGATCTCGTCCGGTTCGCGCAGATCCGCCCGGACGATCCCCGCCCAGCCCCTGGCGTCCTGCTGGTCGAGGATGTGCTCCGAATGCGCGACCGCGACCGGCTCGTAGTCGACGTACACCACGCGTGCTTCGTCCAGTTCCGGCGCGTGCCGCCGGACGATCTCGTGCACATTCCCGACGGTCGGCACCCCGGATCCCAGATCGAGGAACTGGGTGATCCCCGCGTCCAGCGCGGCGCGCACCACCCGGCCGAGCCACTGCCGGTTCGACATCGCCAGCGGCTTGATCAGCGGGAACTGTTTGTCGGCCCGCTCACCGAAGTCGCGGTCGACCGCGTAGTTGCTCTTGCCGCCCAGATACCAGTCGTAGATCCGGGCCGTGCTGGGCCGGTCCAAGTCGACCGCGCCCGGCGCTTCCGGCGCACGCTGCCCATCGGCACTCACGAATCCGCTCCCTACCGCCGCCCGACACCACGGACCCCCAGCGTAGCGATCTCCGGAAGGGCACTGGATCCAGGCGCTCTCAGAACGCGACGAAGGGCTCCGCCCGGTATGCGCGGTGAAGCGCTTCCAGGAAAGGCGGTGCCTCCGGCAGCGACACCGATCCGAGCCGATGGACCGCGACTCCCGGGGTCCACGAATTCATGACCACGGCACCGGAAAGCGTCGGCAGATCGGCGAGGGTGACCTCCCGGACGCGCTGGGGAACCCCGAGCTTCTCCAGCTGCCGCCGGACGATGCCCATCGTGATCCCGCCCAGTACCGCGGCTTCGGGCCACACCACGGCGGTGCCGTCCCAGAAGGCCAGGTTCCAGATCGTGGCCTCGCCGAGCCGTCCCCGGCGGTCGAGGAACGCGGCGTCGTCGAAACCGTCCTCGATCGCCTTCCGGAGGAAATACGTCTTGGCCACCTCGCCGACGTGCTTCACCGAGGGCAGCATCCGTTCGTGCTCCACCGCCGCGAGTGCCAGCGGCCCGGCCGGACCGGACGCCGCCTCCCCGGTGCGGACCAGGATGTCGAGTTCCGGCTCGGGTCCACTGTGGACGAACTCGCCCGACGGCGAATACACCACCGCGGTCAGCGAAAGATCCGCCGGACCGGCTTCGGCCGCCTTCCGCAGGCAGGACCGCACGTGCTCGTCCGGCAAGGCGTGGCCGAACATCTCCAGCGAGGCGGCGCGCAGCCGCTCCAGATGAAGGTCCAGACCACGGACACCGCCCCCGCGCACCTGCATGGCGGTGAAATGGGCGTAGCCCGCGAAGGCCAGCGGCGCCAGTTCGGCCGCGGTGGCCGCCCGGCCATTGCGTTGCACGACGTGAGAACTCATACCGGCAGGCTAGGCCTTACCACCGATGTGAAGGTCAAACCGGAGTGTCGTCCGGTCCCCGTCCCGGGAACCGGACGACACGCGTAGCGAAGCCGGTCAGACGCCCGCGACCTGCTGGATCCAGGAGCGGTACTGCGTGATGTTGGTGTAGTTGGTGACGCTCTGCCGGTCGCTCGTCGAGGCGACGCCGACCTGGCGGTCGTTGCCCATCATCGGACCGCCGGAGTCGCCGCCCGCGGTGATGCCGTCGCCGTAGGTCGCCTGCACCGCGACTCCGCCGAAGGCGTCGCTCGAGTTGACCGAGTCGACGTTCACGTTGGCGTACTTCAGCAGGCGCGACTGGCAGTTGATCTCCGAGCCGCAGCGGCTGGTGGCACCCCAGCCGTAGACCTGCACGGTCTGCCCGACGTTGACGTCGTTTTCGGTGCCCAGCGGTGAATACGTGGCCTGGACGCTCTGGTCGAGCTGGATGAGGGCCAGGTCGGCGCCCTCGGGATTGATGACCGCGTCGACGCCGTTGACTACGGTGCCGCCGGTGGTCTGGTCGAGGCTGCCGACCCGGAAGGAATAGGAATTGCCCGCCTCCGCACAGTGGCGGGCGGTGAGAATCCACGTCGGCGCGATGATCGTGGCCGAGCAGGCCTGCCGCCCGTCGACGAACATCCGGGCCGCCCACGGCGCGTTGCTCGCGTACTGGCCGCCGATGATGGCGGGCTGGGCGCCGGAGGGTTCGGTGGCCGAAGCCGCCGGGGCCATTCCGGCGAGGGCGAGCGTCGCGCCGGCAAGGGTCATGGCGAAACGAACCAATTTCATCGATCACTCGATTCCGCGGCGGGAAGCCGCTGCTGAGTGGAATCAGGACGCCCCTAGCGTCACTCGATCGAGTGATCCCCCGGTACCTTCGAAAGTCGATTCCCGCGCACCATTCCCCAAACACCGACGAAAGTTCGCCGCCGAAACCGGAGCGGCCGGGTTTGCCCGATAGGTCCAGACCAATGGGTCTGGACAACCGACGCGCGGGGGTAAGCCGGACCGGGGCCCGGCGGCCCGCGCCGATGAGTCATGATGACCTGTTGTGGAGTCCACTCGCGTAGACCGCTGGCTGTGGGCGGTGCGGCTGGTCAAGACCCGGCCCGACGCCGCCGCCGCGTGCCGGGGCGGGCACGTGCGCGTCAACGACCGGCCCGCCAAGCCGGCGACGACGGTGTCACCCGGTGACGAGGTACGCGCCCACCTGAACGGCACCACCCGGATCGTCGAGGTGGCCCGGGTCATCCAGAAACGGGTCGGGGCGGCCGACGCGGCGACGTGCTTCATCGACCGGACGCCCGCGCCGCCGCCGGAGGCGTCCGTACCCGTCGCGCGCCGCGAACGGGGTGCCGGACGGCCGACGAAGCGGGACCGCCGGATCCTCGACAGGTTCCGCGCGAGTGGCGGCTAGGACTTCCGCTTCGCGAGCCGTTCGGTGTGCGCGGACCGGACTCGTGGCCGATCCGGGGTTCGGGGCGGCTCCGCCGCCAAGCCGGCGAGGACGGCCCGGATGAGCCGTTCGGCCTGGCTGTCGACGTCACGCGGGCCGTCGAGGCACATCAGCCCGTCACCGAGCAGCGCGGCCAGCCCGTGCATGGCGGGCCAGAGGACGAACTCAGCACCGGGGCGCGACGACGCGGGCAGGCCGCCGGCGTCGACGAGCCTGTCCAGCTCTTCGACGAGCACGTCGTGCGGATGCGGGGAAACCGGGTTTTCGGGCTCGCCCCGGTGCGCCCCGAACACGAGGCTCGCGACCGACGGATCCCGTAGCGTCCAGCGAACATAGCCGCGGCCGACGGCGATCAAGCGCGCCCGCGGATCCTCGCGCTGCCCGCGCGCACGCCCCGCGACGCGGCTCAGGTGCTCGCCCAGCCCGGCGAGCACGCGCCAGGACAGCGCGCGGACCAGTGCGTCGCGCGACTCGAAGTGGTGATAGGCGGCACTGGGGCTGACCCCGACCCTGGCCGAGACCTCGCGCAGGGACCAGCCCTCGGCACCGCGTTCCCGCACCAGGGACTCCGCCGCGTCGAGCAACGCGGCGCGCAGGTCACCGTGGTGATAACTCCGTCCGACCATGCCTCGATCTTATCAGTGTTCAGATTGGTGCTACGTTGGGGAAGTAATCTGAACACCGATCAGATAGGAACCGAGACATGAGCACCGGGAACCAGACCGCACTGCCGGAAGTACACCGCGCGCCGGAGCCGATCGTGCGCGGCGAGCCGGTCGAAGTCTCCGACGGCGTCTTCGTGATCCCCGACAACCGCGTGCCGCTCGTCCCGAACGTCGGCATCGTGGTCGGCACCCGCGCGGCGCTGGTCGTCGACACCGGATTGGGCCCGCGCAACGGGGAATACGTACTGGACCAGGCCCGGCGGCTCGCCGGGGGCAAGCCGCTCTACCTGACGACGACGCATTTCCATCCCGAACACGGCTTCGGCGCGCAGGCGTTCAAGGGCGCCGCGACGATCATCGGCAACCGCGCGCAGCGCGACGAACTACGCCGCAAGGGCGCGTCGTACCTCGGCATGTTCAGCGGTTTCGGCCCCGCCATCGCCGCGGAACTCGAACACGTCGAACTGACCGAGCCGGACGTCGTCTACGACGGCGACCTGGCGGAGATCGACCTCGGCAAGCACACCGCGGTGCTGCACAGCTGGGGCCCGGCACACAGCGCGGGCGACCAGGTGGTGTCCGTCGACGACCGCGTCCTGTTCGCCGGGGACCTCGCCGAGACCCGCATGTTCCCGCTCGTTCCCTGGTTTCCCCCGCACGACACCGACGCCGACCCCGGCGCGTGGCTCACGGTGCTCGACCGGATGCTCGCCCTCGATCCGGCCGTCGTCGTCCCCGGCCACGGCGAGGTCACCAACACGTCCGTCGTCGTCGAAACCCGCGACCACCTCCGGTACGTCCGCGACGAGGTCGGCCGCCTTCGCGCCGAGGGCACCGGTGACGACGAAGTCATCGCGACGATCGACGAGGCCGCCCGCGCGCGCTGGAGCACCTGGGACAACCCCGAATGGATCGCCTTCACCGCGCGAGCCTTCCTGGACGGCGAAAATGTCGGTGGTGCGGCTTAGCATGCCCGGAGCAGGATCCACACTGGGAGGAAGCAGCGGCATGACCACACTCGCGGACCGGCCGAACACGGCCCTGCTCGTCATCGACGTGCAGAACGGCGTCATGAAAGGGGCGCACGAGCGGGACACCGTCGTGGCCAACATCGGCACCCTCGTCGACAAGGCACGCGCGGCCGGGGTCGACGTCGTCTGGATCCAGCACAACAACGAGAACCTGGTCCGGGACAGCGAGAGCTGGCAGTACGTGCCCGAACTCGTCCGGCGCGAGTCCGAGCCGGTGGTGCAGAAGAGATACGGCGATTCCTTCGAGGAGACCGAACTGGAGTCCGTGCTCGCCTCGCGCGGCGTCGGCGCGCTCGTGGTGGCGGGCGCGCAGACCGACGAGTGCGTCCGCTCGACCCTGCACGGGGCGATCACCCGCGGCTACGACGCCACACTGGTCAGCGATGCCCACACGACGGAGGATCTGACGTCCTACGGTGCCCCGCCGCCGGACAAGGTCATCGCCCACACCAACCTGTACTGGCAGTACCACGAGGCGCCCGGCCGGACGGCGGGCACGGTCACCACCGCGGACATCGACTTCACCGCGAAGCCCCGGGCCTGACCGGGTGGCGCGGCCACGCGGGAACCGCTCAGTGCGGTTCTTCCGCGTGGTGCGCGCTGCCCGTCTCCTCCGCCTGCGCCACGATCCGGTGCAGCGCCGCGACATGCGCCCGCAGCGCCTCGTGCCCGGCCTGGCCCAGGTTCAGCCAGGTGCGCGGGCGCTTGCCAACGTAGCCCTTCTTGACCTCGACGTACTCCGCCTTGGCCAGGTTCGTGATCTGCTTGGACAGGGCCGAGTCCGAAAGGCCGACCTCGTCGCGCACCCAGCCGAACTCGGCCCACTTCGTGGCGCCCAGCAGGGCCACGATGGACAGCCGGGTCGGATCCAGCAGGAGCGGGTCCAGGTCAGAAGCGGCCATCGGCGGGCCCTCCCTGGCGAGGACCGCGCCGCGCCAGCGCGACCAGCGCGTCGTTCAGCTTGCGCCCGAACAGGATCAGCGCGAGTCCCAGCACCGCGCCCATACCGGTCCGCAGGTAGGGAATGGGGACGTTCAGCTGCAGCATGGCGACCGTGATCGACAGCGCGCATCCCACGGCGACCACTGCCAGCCCGATGAACACGGACCTCGGCGGGATCGCCCGCCGGTCCAGCCGCGCGCCGTGTCCCAGCAGCGCCCCGCCGCGGCGGGTGCGTTTGGCCACCACGTAGCCGACGACCAGCACGGCCAGCACCAGATTGCTCCACGCCACCGCGTCCGGCAGGAAGTCGGTGATCGCCATGTACAGGAAGAACACCACCCCGAACACGACGTCGACCCAGCGCGCCCCGTACTGGGCGGCGCCGACCGCTTGGGCCTTCCGCCGGTCGATCCCGCGTAACGCGTTCGCCGCCTCTTCGGCGGACGGTTTCTCGGTCATCACTGCCTCCCCTGTTCTTTCTTGACCAGAAGCTCTTTCCTCCAAGGAAAGTACCTAGTCACTTTCCTCTCAGTCAAGTACTTGCCCCAAGGGGCACCCAAGACTCGCCGAAGGACTCAGGCGCGGGTGGTCGCCGCAGGTTCCGCCCGCAAGAGCACGGCAAGGAAGATCACCACGGTCAGCGTGCTGAACGCCGTCGCGAGGGCGCCCGCGACCGGGAAGAGCGGCTCCCCTGCCACGCGCGCCACCGTCCATACGCCGTAGCCGAGCAACGGCACGATCCCGAGCAGGCCGCCGAGCAGCCGCTCGCGGCGCGTGAGCACGCGAGCCCCGCCACGCCGGACGAGCGCCGCCACCCCGAAGCACGCGACGCCGAGGGCGAGCAGATTTCCGCCGACGGTGTCACTGAGCCGATGCCAGCTGAGCGTCATCGTCATCTCCGCGACGCCGAGGACCGGCACCGCGCCCACGAGCGCGGTCACCCCGCGCCACGCGGGCGGCACGACGATGAGCAGGCCGAGCAGCGCCGAGGTCGCCATCGCGACGTGACCACTGGGGAAACTGTTGTCGGGATTGGCCGGATCGTCGACCAGGTTCGGGCGGACGAGCACCCAGCGCACCAGGATCCGGTCGAGCGCCGCGGTCACCACGATGACCGCCGTGCCGGCGGCCGCGAGCGCCGGACGACGGCGCAGCAGACCGACGAGCACGACGAGAAGCAGCACCGCGCCCACGGAGTACTCGTTGACGTGGTCCAGCCAGAACGTGGCACGCACCACGGACGGCGTCTCCGGCGACATCGGCGCGCGCTGGAGCACGGCGAATTCGAGCGCCTGCCCGCGATGGGTCCAGACGAATCCGAAATAGACCGTCACGAATCCCACGACACAGGCGACCGCGGCGAGAGCCGGAAGACGGGTCGCGCGGCCGGTTCCGCGCGTCCCGGCGGCCACCGTCTGTCCTTTGTGGATAGACATGGGATCAGGCCGCGCCGCCGCGCAGGTGATCGCGCAGCGTCCGCGCGACGCGGGCCATGAGCACCTCCGCTTCGGGCTGAACACCGGCGGGCACCCGGGATTCGGTGAGCGCGGCGACGGCGAACACCTGGCCGTCGGCGTGCTCGACGACGCCGACCTCGTGCCGCAGGTTCAGCAGGGTCCCGGTCTTGGACGACCACCGCGCGGCGTCGGAGGCGAAGTCCGGGGTCAGGCGGTGGCGCAGCAGGTTGAGGCCCATCAGCTCGCGCACGCGCTCGGCGACGTCCGGGTCGATCTTGGACGGCGTCCACAACGCCTGCGCCAGGTCGACGAACGACCGCGCCGAGCCCGCGTTCGCGCGGGTGACGTCGAGCTGGGCGATCCGGTGCCCCTGCCCGGCCGTCACGGCGCCGATCGCCAGCGCGTGGGCCAGGTCGACGTCCGCGGGTTCGAAGCGCTCGGCGGGGGTGTCGAGGAGATCGCCGACCAGATGCCGCACGAAAATGCCCGACAGGCCCCATTCGCCGAGCATCCGCGTGACCTCGGCGGGCGGAGTCAGCTCGAACAACGCGTCGGCCGCAGTGCCGTCACTGATCGCGACGGACAGGTAGAGCAGATCGTCGATCGCGATGCGGGCGGGATGCCGGAACCGGGTCAGCCCGGTCGGCCCCGGCGTCGTGTTCTTGCCGGGCGCGACCTCCAGCGGGGTGGCGCCGTCGAGTTCACCTCGGCGGATCCGCTCCTGGGTCGCGAGCACGAGCGGGACCTTGACCAGCGAGGCGATCGGGAACTGCAGATCCGGGTCGATCCCCAGCTCGGTCCCGGACCGCAGGTCGCGGACGAGGAAGGAGCCGCGCAGCCCGCCGTCGTCCAGCTCGGCCCGCAGCTGCCGGATCAGGCCTTCCGCGATCACCCGTCCCCTTCCTTCCCCGGCGCGCCGAGACAGCGCGCGACCCCCTCCCGCAACCGGATGCGCAGGTGGTCGGCGTCCTCGCCGAAGCCCGCCGTCACGTCGAAACCGCGCGCGAGCCGGATCTCCCCGATCGGCCGCCACTGTAGCCCGAGTTCGCGAGCCTGCTCCGCCGAGCACAGCAGCAGATCCGCCGACCCGAGGACGCTCGCGGCCGCCGAGGTCAGCGAGTCGGCGACGGCCACCTGCGCGGGTCGCAGGCCCACCGCGTCACGGACGCGCAACACCCTGTCCCGGACGTGCGGGACGTCGTCCTCGGGCTGGATCCAGACCCGGCGCCGCGGGGAACCGGACCGCCCGGCACGCAGCGTTTCCAGATGGACGGTGGCCGCCTGTGGCTTCGCGACCCCGGCCAGGCCGAGTGGGACGACCCACACCGCGTCCTCGGCCGGGACCGCCGTGATCGCGGCCCGCACCTCGTGGCTCCGGACGAGTTCGGCGCGTTCGCCCGGTGGTGCCGAACGGAACTCGAGGAAGATCTCCAGCGCACGAGCCTCCGCACCGAGTTCGGCGAGATCGCGCGTCGGACAGGTCTCCGGCACGGCCACCAGCAGCGGCTGGAGCTTGGCCAGCTTCGCGTCGTGTTCCATCGCGTCGGCCAGGTGCACGAGACGTCGGGCCGAGGGCAGCATCGCGCGGCCGAACGGGGTGAGCCGCGCCCGGCGCGTGGAGCGGTCGAACAGCCGCTCGCCGAGCCGTTGTTCGAGCGCGGCGATGCGGCGGCTCGCGACCGGCTGGGGAATGCCGGCGACCGCGGCGCCCGCGGTGAAACTCCCGGTCTCGCTCACACTCACGAACGCCTTGCAGCTGCCGACGAGATCCACCACCTCACTCTATGCGATTTTGGCATCAAACTGCTCATTTCTGTCTTGGACAGCATGAGCCGAACGGGGAAGACTGCGGACATCCCGCTGACGAAAGGATTCCCGTGGCGATTTCCCCTGTCCGGCGAGTGGCCCTCACCGCGCTCACCCTCATCCCGCTGGTGGCCTGCTCCGCTCCCCAGACCACGCCCGCTCCCGCGCCGCCGTCGGCCCAGCAAGCGGCCACGACGCAGCAGACGGCGGCGTTCGAGCAGCTTGAACGCACCTTCGACGCCCGGCTCGGCGTCTACGCGGTCGACACCGCGACAGGCCGCGAAGTCGGCTACCACGCCGACGACCGCTTCGCCTACGCCTCCACGCACAAGGTGTTCAGCTCCGGCGCCCTGCTGCAGAAGATTCCGGTCGGGGAACTGGAGCGGAAGGTCACCTACGGCACGAACGACCTGGTGCCCAACTCGCCGATCACGAAACAGAACCTCGGCACCGCGCCGACGGCGGCCATCTCGCTGCGCGCGGCCATGGACGCCGCCCTGCGCTACAGCGACAACACCGCGGACAACCTGATGTTCCGCGAAATCGGCGGCGCGGCGGGAATGGCCACCGCACTGCGCGGGGCCGGGGACACGACCACCCACGCCGACCGGATCGAACCGGACCTCAACGAGGCCACACCCGGCGACATCCGGGACACCAGCACCCCGCGCGCCTTCGCGGGCAGCCTGCGCGCGTTCGTCCTCGGCGGCGCGCTGCCCGAAGACAAGCGCAAAATCCTCACCGACATGATGCGCGCCAACACCACCGGGAACGCGCTCATCCGCGCGGGCGCCCCCGCGGGCTGGCAGGTCGCCGACAAGACCGGCGGCGCCGACTACGGGACCCGCAACGACATCGCCGTGCTCTGGCCGCCGGAGCGCGCCCCGATCGTGCTCGTGGTCTTCTCCGACAAGAAGGCGAAGGACGCCAAGTACGACGACAAGCTCGTAGCGCAGGCGACCACCGCCGCGCTCGACTCGCTCCGGTGAGCAGACGGCGTCGCGACCCCGGGTACCGGCTGCTCACCCGCTGGCTCGCCGTCCTGCTGCTGCCGCTCGCCTGGCTGACCGCGCCGCGGCGCGCCCGGCACGTCGCGTGCCAGTGGGCGCTCGCGGCCCGGTTCCCCGCCGAGGACCTCACCGGGCTGACCCCGGCGACGCGCGCTGCCTTCACCGAGGCACGCACGCGGGCACTGTGGGTTGACGGCCTGCCGATCGGGCTGACCTCGGGATATCGCGACGCCGGGGAGCAGGAACGCCTGTTCGCCGCCGAGGTCCGCCGCAGTGGTTCGCCCGCGGCGGCCCGGTCGCGGACGTTGCCCCAGTGCCGAGCTGAAGGACGCCTTTAGTGCATCCAGCGCACTGAAAGCGTCCTTCACCGCGCTCAACGCACTGAAGGCGTCCTTCAGCACTCCTGTGACCTGCGTCACACTCCCGTTAGGCCACTCGCGAAGTATGTGTGACTTCGAGTAACGTTACCTGAAGTAACACCTAGAACGTCACCACTTCGCTCAGGGAGCGTTCCATGACCAGCAGCATCGCACGGGACCACGCAGCGCCGCAGGACCCCGGCCGCGACGACGTCGCGCGCCGGCTGCTGCAGTCCTCGGAAACCCTGTCCTACGACCCGGCCAAGGAAGTCGACTGGGAGACCCCGCTCGACACCGCCGACCACGGCGCGAGCCCCGAGTGGAGCACGCTGTACCGCACGTCCTACTGGGCCGAGATGACGCCGGAGCAGCAGCGCGAGCTGACCCGCCAGGAGGCGGCGTCGGTGGCCAGCACCGGCATCTGGTTCGAGATGATCCTGCAGCAGATGGTGCTGCGCGACTTCTACGCCAAGGACCCGACCGACCCGGCCTTCCAGTGGGCGCTGACCGAGATCGCCGACGAGTGCCGTCACTCGATCATGTTCGCGCGCGGCGCCGCGAAGCTGCGCGCCCCCGCGTACCGCCCGACCCGGGTCGTGGTCGAGCTCGGCCGCGCGTTCAAGACCATCGCCTTCGGCGAGGCCGCCTACGCCGCGATCCTGGTCGCCGAAGAGGTCCTCGACGTCATGCAGCGCGACTGGATGCGGGACGAGCGGGTCGCCCCCTTCGTCCGCACCATCAACAACATCCACGTCGTCGAAGAGTCGCGGCACATGAAGTTCGCCCGCGAGGAGACGAAGGCCCGCCTGGAGGGCGCGGGCAAGCTGCGCCGCCAGATCAACGGCCTGGTGGTCGCGATCGCGTCGTACTTCATCGTCACCAGCATGGTGAACAAGAAGGTGTACGCCAACGCCGGGCTCGACACCAAGCGCGCACTCCGCGAGGCGAAGGCGAACGAGCACCACAAGTCGCTGATGCGCTCGAGCTGTGCCGGCCTGATGGAGTTCCTCAACTCCGCCGGGCTGCTCACCAGGGCGTCGACCTGGTTCTACAAGCGCGCCAACCTCATCTGAGCCGATGGCCTTCGCGATCACCCAGACCTGCTGCAACGACGCGACCTGCGTGTCGGTGTGCCCGGTCAACTGCATCCACCCGACCCCGGACGAGCCGGACTTCGGGACCACCGACATGCTCTACGTGGACCCGGAAGCGTGCATCGACTGCGGGGCCTGCGCGGACGCGTGCCCGGTCGACGCGATCTTCCCGGTCGACAGCCTGACCGAGTCGCTCAAGCCCTACGCCGAGATCAACGCCGCCTTCTACGCGGACCGGGCCCCGGCCGCGGCCACCGACCCGGCGCCCAACTTCCACGCGTGGGGCCCGCCGGTGTTCGACCGCGACATCCCCAGCGACTTCGCGCCGCTGGACGTCGCGGTGGTCGGCACCGGCCCGGCGGGCATGTACGCGGTCGAGGACCTGTTGCTGCACACCGGTTCCCGGGTCACGCTGATCGACAGGCTGCCGGTCGCGGGCGGGCTCGTGCGGTACGGCGTCGCGCCCGACCACCCGTCGACGAAGAAGATCGGCGAGACGTTCGCGCGCTTCCACAACCACCCCCGGCTCCGGATGCGGCTGGGCGTCGAGATCGGGCGGGACGTCACGGTCGACGAGCTGGCCGCGCGGCACGACGCGGTGATCTACGCGGTCGGCGCGTCTTCGGCGCGCGGCCTCGGCCTCCCCGGCGAGGACCTGCCCGGCAGCATGGCCGCGACCGAGGTGGTCGCCTGGTACAACGGTCATCCCGACACGCCCGCCGACGCGATCGACCTCTCGGCGGAACGCGTGGTCGTGATCGGCAACGGCAACGTGGCGCTCGACGTCGCGCGGATCCTGACCGCCGACCCGGCCGACCTCGAAGGCACCACCATCGCCCCGGAGGCACTGGCCCGGCTGCGGTCGGGCAAGGTGCGCGAGGTGGTCCTGCTCGCCCGGCGCGGCCCCGACGCGGCGGCCTACACCGGCCCGGAACTGCTCGCGCTGGCCCAGCGGAAAACCGCCGACCTCGTCGTGGACACGCACGATCCGGAGATCGCCCGCGTCATCGACAATGCGGCCGAGGGTTCCAAGGCGGCCCTGCTCCGCGACGTCGCGCGCGAGACCGTCGACTGGTCCGTGCCGCCACGGCACGAGAACCGGCGCATCGTGCTGCGCTTCCACTCCGCGCCACTCGAATTCCTCGGCGACGCCCAGGTCCGCGGGCTCCGCGTCACTGGTCTCGACGGTGACGTCCAGCTCCCGGCGGGCCAGGTGATCCGCGCCGTCGGCTACCGGGGCACGCCGGTGCCGGGGCTGCCCTTCGACGAGGAGACCGGCACCATCCCGCACACCGGCGGACGCGTCGAAGGTCGGCAGGGCACCTACGTCGTCGGCTGGATCAAACGCGGCCCCAGCGGCGGCATCGGCGCCAACCGGGCGTGTGCGCACGAGACGGTCGGCTCCCTGCTCGACGACGCCGTCGCGGGCGGAATCACCGCTACGCGGCGCCGTTCCTCCGTACTCGGCAAACTCACCCGCCGCCGCTGATCCGCCCCGGCACACCGGCTGCATTCGTGTTGCTCACGGGCTCGTCGTGACGGCTGGGGTTTTCGCGCCGCGACCCCGGCTGTCGCGAACGCTCCGTTCGCGACGTTGAGCGTCCCCAACGGAGCTTTCGCGACGTCGGGCGATGCTGTCGGCCTGTGCGGGAAGTTCCAAGGGACGCCCTTGGTGCGTTGAGTGCGACGAGGGCGTCCCTCGGTGCGGCGAGCCCCGCGGACCCCATGCGCCCCAGTGTGGCGTTCGATGCGTCCAACGCACCCAATGCCACATTGGGGCGCTCGACCACGGGATCACCCGCGCCGCCGAATCGTCCACAGTGGACGCCAGCACGTAGCCCATTGCAAACTGAAACACGTTCTATTATCGTCGGTCTCGTGAGATACGGGATCGTGTTGTTCACCAGCGACCGGGGCATCACCCCGGCGGCCGCGGCACGCGCGGCGGAGGAAGCGGGCTTCGACTCCTTCTCGGTGCCGGAACACACGCACATCCCCGTCAAACGCGAGTCGCCGCACCCTCGCACCGGCGACTCGTCACTGCCGGACGACCGGTACCTGCGCACGCTCGACCCGTGGGTGGCACTGGCCACCGCGGCGTCGGTGACCACCCGGATCCGGCTCTCGACCGCGGTCGCGCTCCCGGTGGAGAGCGACCCGATCACGCTGGCCAAGACCGTCGCGAGCCTGGATCACCTCTCCGGCGGCCGGGTCACGCTCGGCGCCGGGTTCGGCTGGAACGTCGACGAGCTGACCGACCACGGGGTGCCCGGCAACCGGCGCCGGACCGCGCTGCGCGAGTACCTCGAGGCGATGCGTGCACTGTGGACGGACGAAATAGCCGAGTACGACGGCGAATTCGTCTCGTTCGGGCCGAGCTGGGCGTGGCCGAAGCCGGCCCAGCCGCACATCCCGGTGGTGCTCGGCGCGGGCGGCACCGAGAAGAACTTCCGCTGGATCGCGAAGCACGCCGACGGCTGGCTGACCACTCCGTCCGATGTGGACATCGAGGGGCCGGTGGGCCTGCTGCGCGAAATCTGGCGCGACGAAGGCCGCGCGGGCGAGCCGGAGGTCGCGGTGCTCGCCGGGCGGCCCGACCGGGAGCAGCTGGCGCACTTCGCGTCCATCGGCGTCACCGAGGCCATCTTCGGCCTGCCGGACCGGTCCGCGGAGGAGATCACCGCGTGGATCGGCAGGCTCGCCGGAAAACTCGACCTCCCGGCGCGGTGAGTTGCCCCGAACTGTTCGGTAGTGAACGGATCGGACGGCTCGCGCATGGTCGACTGGTGTCATGGCAATGGTCGCGCGACGGGTTGTGGACGATGTCGAGTACGCGATGGTGCTCGTGGAACACCTTTTCGATCTCGACGAGGCCGTGCTCTCGGTCATGGGCGCCAAGAGCACGGTCCGGCCGAGGCCGGGCACCCGCGTCGTCCCGTTGAAGACCTCCGAGGTGCGCGCGGCGCTGCAGTACACGGCCCAGCAGGGCGGACGCCATCACGAGATCGTGGCCCGTTTCCGCGAGGAGGAGCCGGGTGGCCCGCTGCACCTGCTGGCCGACTGGATCCGCTCGGAACTCGTCCGGCTCGGGATTTTCACGGCGGACCAACCGGCCGCCTCGCCCCGGTGACCGCCGAGCACTACGGTCCCCTTCGGCACCATGTCGGCAGCGCGGGAGGGCGCCTGGATGAACGGGACAGCGGCGGGGCGGCAGCAGCCGTTCCTGGATCGGGTGGACGAGCGAGCACGGGAACGACTGCTCCAGATGGGAACGCAACAGGAGTACGCCCCCAAGCAGCCGCTGATGCGGACCGGGGAGCCCGGGGAGTACGTGATGCTGCTGCGCCACGGCTACGTCAAGGTCGCCAGCGTCGACCAGGAGGGCACCGCGATCATCCTGGACATCGGGGTCCCCGGCGATCTGCACGGCGAGATCGCGGTCGTGGCGGGCGGGACGCGGATGGCCGACGTGGTCGCGATCGACCGGGTACAGGCCAGGCGGATCGGGGCGAGCGAGTTCGAGCGCTTCCTCACCGAGCACCCGGCGGCAATGAAGGAACTGCTGATCAGCGTGTCCCAGCGGTTCGTGGTGGCACAGCAGCAACGCACGCAGTCGTGGAAACCGCAGGCGATCACGCGGGTGGCCCGGCGCCTGGACTACCTCGTCGACGCGTGCGGCGTCGAGACCGACGAGGGGTGGCGGATCGCGATACCGCTGAGTCAGGACGAGCTGGCGCAGTTCATCCCGATGGGCCGCACCATGGTCGCCAAGGCGCTCAACACCCTGCGCGACGAAGGCATAGTCGCCAGCGCCCGGAAGTCGTTCACCGTCACCGACCGCTTCAAACTCCGCGAGCGGGCGGACACGGAAGTGTGACACAGATCACTGAATCGTGGCACCTGTGTGGTCACTTCTGTTCGGTAGCGAACAGAACTCTCGCTGGGTAGTCGTGACACTTCCCCTTGTCGCGAAACATACCTCGAGGGAGGGGGAGAGGTCACGATGTTCGCATTGACCTCCAGCCGGTTCAACGCACGATCACACGCGGTGCTCGCGGTCGACATCGTGGGCTCGTCGCAGGCGAGCGACGATCTGCTCGATCCGATGAAGTCCGAAATGGAAACGCTGGTGTCGCACGCCTTGAGCACGGTCGGACTGTCGTGGGACGACGCCCGCCACTTCCGGGAAACCGGGGACGGCGTGATGCTCGCCTACCCCGAGCAGGCACTCGGACGGCTCGTCGAGCTGGTGTTCCACCTCGATCACCTGCTCCGGTCCCGCAACCGCTACGCCCGCACGCCGATGCGCGCGCGGGTCGCGGTCCACACCGGCCCGATGGCCGAGAACCACCGCTACCACCGGACCTACATCACGCTGACCAGGCTGCTGTCCGCCACCACGTTCTGTGACGCGGTCGCCTACTGGTGCCGCAACGACCCGACCGGCGACAAGTTCGGCGCCGGTCTCGTCCTGTCGCACGAGGTCTGGCGCAACGTCGTCGAGCCGTTCAGTGTCGCGCTCGTGCCGCCCGCCCGTTGCGCGCGCATCAGCGTCACCACCGCGGACTTCGCCGACAGCGCCTGGATCCACCTGCCCGGGCTCGACGCCGAGAGCGCGCTCGCGAGCCTCTCCCCCCACGCGAACGCACTGGCCACCCTCGTCCCGGCCAACTCCGGTGCCGCGTCGCCGAGCGCGCCCCAGTCAGGAACTTCCCTGCGCACCAACGGTTTCCGCCCCTTCGGCAGGGGCGAACGCGGTGCCTGAGCCGCGATCCTAGGAGTACCACGGCCACCCTTCCCGCTCCCCTGCCGGTCCTTTCCGACCTAGCCTGGTGGCCATGGACAGCGACAACGCCCTCGGCACGTTCCTGCGGGCCCGCCGGGAACTCGTGCGGCCCGAGGACGCCGGCCTGCCGGTCACGGGCCACCGCCGGGTCGCGGGCCTGCGCCGGGAGGAGGTCGCGCGGCTCGCCGGCGTCAGCGCCGACTACTACGTGCGGCTGGAGCAGGGCCGGGAGCGGAACCCCTCGATCCAGGTCGTCGACGCACTGGCCAGGGCCCTTGACCTGGACGAGGAGGCGCTGGCCCATCTGCACCGGCTGGCGCGCCCGGTCCGCACCCGTCGCCGTCCGGCCGCGCGGCGCGAGCGCGTGAGCCCGAACCTGCTGCGCATGCTGGACGGCTGGGAGCGCGCCCCGGCAGTGGTCCTCGGCCGCTGCCTGACCGTGCTGGCACACAACATCCTCGGCCGTGCCCTGTTCGCCGGGCACACCTACAGCGGGGATCTCGTGCGGCTGGTGTTCCTCGACCCGGACGCGCGGGAGTTCTACCCGGACTGGGAGCGGGTGGCGGTCAACACCGTCGGCGGGCTCCGGTCCGCGGCCGGGCTCGACCAGGACGATCCCCTGCTGATCGAGACGGTGGGCGAACTGTCGGTGAAGAGCGAGGCGTTCCGCGACCTGTGGGCCCGCCACGACATCCGGCAGAAAACCCACGAGACCAAGCGATTCCGGCACCCGCTGGTCGGCGAGCTGACGCTGACCTACGAGGCGCTGACCGTCAACAGCGCGCCCGGCCAGCAACTGGTCGTCTACCAGGCCGAGCCGGGCAGCCCGTCCGAAGAGGCGTTGGCACTGCTCGGCAGTCTCACCGCGAGCGAGTCCGCCGAACCCAGGTTGTCCGCCGAGGAGCGCAACCACCACTGACCGGGAATCCACCCCGTTTCCTGCCGCCTGACGTCGTCTTGTCACGCGGTTCGTTCAAGCACGCACTGAGCCCGTTCAAAAATGAGCCCATTCAAAAAAGAGGAGCATCATGTCCGTCCACGACACACCGGTCTGGTTCATCACCGGTTGTTCCACCGGCCTCGGCCGGGCACTGGCCACCGCGGTCCTCGATCGCGGCTGGCGCGCGGTCGTCACCGCCCGCCGGCCCGAGCAGGTCGCGGATATCGTCGCGGGCCGCGAGGATCGCGCGCTGGCACTGGCCCTCGACGTCACCGATTCCGGCCGGATCCGGGACTCCGTCAAGCAGGCCGAGTCGGCTTTCGGCCACGTCGACGTCCTGGTCAACAACGCCGGTTACGGCTACCTCGCCGCCCTCGAAGAGGGTGAAGACCACGAAGTCCGGAACCTGTTCGACACCAACGTTTTCGGCCTGATCGAGATGACCAAGGCAGCCCTGCCGGGTATGCGGGAACGCCGCGCCGGGCACATCGTGAACGTTTCGTCCCTCGGCGGCCTCGCGGCGTTCGGCGCCACGGGGTACTACCACGCCACCAAGTTCGCGGTGGAAGGCCTTTCCGAATCGCTCGCGGCCGAGGTCGCGCCGCTGGGCGTCAAGGTCACGATCGTCGAGCCCGCCACCTTCCGTACCAACTGGTCCGGTCCGTCCATGCGTCAGTCCGAAATCCGCATCGACGACTACGACGGCACCGCCGGCGCGCGCCGAGTGTCCACTTTGGCCAGTTACGGCCACCAGCCTGGCGACCCCGACCGCGCCGCCGAAGCGGTCATCACCGCGGTCGGCGCCGACGAACCGCCGTTGCGCCTGCTGCTGGGCAAGGCCGCCTACGACATCGCCACGGCCCGGCTCGGCACCCTCCGGGAGGGCTTCGACGCCTGGCGCGACCTGACGCTGTCCGCCGATTACCCCACCGAGGTCACCGCATGAGCATCGTCCTGATCACCGGCGCGAGCAGTGGTATCGGCGAGGCGACCGCGCTGCGGCTCGCCCGCGAGGGACACCACGTCGTGCTCGGTGCCCGGCGCGAAGACCGGCTCGCCACGGTCGCGGCGGAGATCCGCGACGCTGGTGGCAGCGCCGACGTCCGCCGCCTCGACGTCACCGACCGCGCGAACGTCGCCACGTTCGTCGACGACGCCGCGCGGGAACACGGGCGGGTCGACGTACTCGTCAACAACGCCGGCGTGATGCCACTGTCCAGATTGGACTCATTGCTGGTCGGCGAATGGGACCGGATGATCGATGTGAACATCCGCGGCCTGCTGCACGGGATCGCCGCGGCCCTGCCGCACTTCCAGCGCGCACACGGCGGGCACTTCGTCACCATCGCCTCCATCGGCGCGCACCAGGTGTCCCCCACCGCGGCGGTGTACTGCGGCACCAAGTACGCCGCGTGGGCGATCACCGAAGGCCTGCGCCAAGAGGTCGACCCGAGTATCCGCGTCACCACGATCTCGCCCGGCGTCGTCGAGTCCGAACTCGCCGATTCCATCACCGAACCTGGCGCGAAGGACCTGATGCGGACCTACCGGGCGGAGTCGATCCCCGCCGGCGCCATCGCCGAGTCCGTTTCGTACGCCATCGGCCAGCCACCCGGCGTCGACGTCAACGAGATCGTCCTGCGCCCCGCGGCCCAGCGCTAGCTCACCGCACCGGCGGGTTGATCTCCGACCGGGTCAGCGCGCCGGACACCGACAGGCCCCACTTGTCGATGATCCGGCGATAGGTCCCGCTGTCGATCAGTTTCTGCACGGCGCCTTGGACCGCCCGGCCGAAGTCGCCGCTGTTCTTCGTCAGCACCATGCCGTACGGCGCGGTGTCGTACGGTTCGCCGACTCGCTCCAGCTGCCCGTTCAGCTTGACCACGTAGTCGATGGTGGGCGAGTCGGCGAGTTCGGCCTGGACGCGTTTCGAGGCCAGCGCCAGATTCACGTCGGTCTGTGCCTGGAGCTGGGTGATGGTGATGGCGGGCTTGCCCGCCATCACGCACGCCTCGTTGCGATGCTCCAGGTCCTCGACCTCGGCGGTGCCCTTCTGCGTCGCGACGTTCTTGCCGCACAACGTGTCCAGCGTGATCCGGTTGGGATTGCCCTTGGCAACGGCCAGCGCCTTGCCTGCCCGGTAGTAGGTGACCATGTCGACGGTCTTGAGCCGCTCCGCCTTGACGTTGAAGGAGGACATGCCGATCTCGTACTTCCCGGCCTCGACGCCGGGGATGATGCCGTCGAAGGCGGTGTTCCGGAACTCCGTCCCCAGCCCGAGCACCTGCCCTACCGCGGTGCCGAAATCGACGTCGACGCCTGCCGGCTTCCCGTTCTCCACGAACTCGCCCGGCGGCGAACTCTGGTCCTGGCCGAACACGAGCATGCCGTCGGCGCGGATGTTCGCGGGGACCAGCGCGGCGAGCGCGTCGTCCTTCGCGGCGGCCGGGATTTCCCCGGTCTGCCCCTGCTCCACCGGACCACGGCCGGAGCCGCCCGCACCGCACGCCGCGAGCAGCGCGGCCACGGCCACCATCGGCACGAAAGCCGTTGCGCGGAAAGCATTCCTCATGGCGTCACCAACCCCGCTTCGTAGGCGAAAATCGTGAGCTGGACCCGGTTCGCGGCGTCGAGCTTGGCGAAGATGCGCGTGATGTGCGTTTTCACCGTGGCCTCGCTCAGATGCAGTTCGACGGCGATCTCCGCGTTCGGTTTGCCCCGCGCGACGGCCGTGACGATCTCGCGTTCGCGCTCGCTCAGCGTGCTCAGCCCGGCCCGCGCCCTGGCACGCCGCGGATTCGTGCGGGCGGCGACGAAATGGCCGATGAGTTTCCTTGTCGTACGCGGGGAAAGCATCGCCTCGCCATCGGCGACGACCCGCACCGCTTCGATGATCTCCTGCGGGGAACCGTCTTTGAGCAGGAATCCGCTCGCGCCCGCGGCGAGCGCGTCGAAGACGTACTCGTCGAGGTCGTAGGTGGTCAGCATGAGCACCTTGGGCGGATTGGCCAGCGCGGTGGCGGCGGCGGTCGCGGCCAGTCCGTCCATCCGGGGCATCCGGATGTCCATCAGCACGACGTCCGGCGCGTGCCTCGTCACCTGCGGCACGACCTCGTCGCCGTCACCGGCCTGGCCGACGACGGTGAGATCGTCCGTGCTGTCGAGGATCATGGACAAGCCGGTGCGCACCAAGGGGTCGTCGTCGACGAGCAGCACTCTCAATGGGCGCCGGGGCACCCGCCCATCCTAATGCCGTTCCCACGGCAACCACGCCCGGAGTGCGAACTTTCCACCCTCGGCGGGCCCGGCGCCGACCTTCCCACCGAGCAACGTGACGCGTTCGGTGACACCGGTCAGCCCGGTGCCCGACCCCGGTGACGGCGGGGCGGTGGCGGGCAGCGGGTTCACCACCTCGATGGTGAGCCCGGCGCCCGGCCCGCCGCGGACGGCCACGTCCGCCACCGCGCCGGGCGCGTGCCGCAGCACGTTGGTAAGCGCTTCCTGGAGGATCCGGTACGCCGCCGTGCCGAGCAGGACGGGCGCCGTGGTGGCCTCGTCGAGCAGGATCGTGATGTTGACGGGCAGGCCGGACCGCCGGGTGGTGGCGATCAGTTCCGGGATGTCGGCCAGCCCCGGCTGTGCGTGTTCGCCCGGCCGCGGATCCCCGGCAGGCTCGGCGAATCCCTTGCCGTCGCGGAGCACGCCGATGACCTGGCGGAGGTCGTCGAGCGACTGGCGGGCGGTGGTGCGCACGGTCCGCGCGGCCTCGGTCGCGCGGGCGTGGTCGCCCTGGTTGACCTCGAGGGCCCCGGCCTGCAGCGACAGCAGGGAAAGCCGGTGCCCGAGCACGTCGTGCATCTCGCGCGCGATCCGGGTCCGCTCGGCCCGCCTCGTCATCTCCGCGCGCAGTTCCCGTTCCAGGGCGTCCCGGCGCGCGAGGTCGTCGCGGACGCCGCGAGTGATCCCGACGGCCAGCGGGATGGCGGTCAGCACTGACGCCAGCACGAGGATCCCGATCACCTGCCCGGCGCTGGTCTCCCGGCCGACGATCAAACCGGCGATGCTCACGTCGCGATGGCGGTGGGCGTCGTGCCAGAGGGCGAGCGCGGTGGCGGCGTACACCAGTGCGGCACCCAACGGCAGCAGCCGGTCGCGCCGCGCGGCGGCCAGCGCGGCGAGCGAGATCAGCGCGGCCAGCGACTCGAACCCGAACACCAGCGAGGGGACGAGGGCGATGCCGGTGACGAGCAGCGGCCACCGATGGCGCCAGCACAGCATGACCGCCGCCCCGATCGACGCGAGGAAGCCGAGCACCGACCACCACGTCGGCACGAACGTCTTGGTGTCCGGCAGATATCCCTGGGTGCTGAAGACGAAGATGCCGGTCACCACGCACGCGGCGACCGCGACCACGGTGAGCACCACGCCGAGCACACGCCTTGCCATGCGCCGAGCCTACGCACCGGCCCCGGCCCTCTCGCATCAGCGGATCCGCTGAGGCACGACGGCGAAGTGACGACTTTCGTCGTAACGCCTCTGTGCCCGCCGGACGACGCGGCGAGGCCACACCCGCTGATTACATCCGTCGCGTCGTTACCCGGAAAGGAAATCCCGTGACCCAGCAGACCCCCTATCCCCCGGCCATGCCCCCGCTGGCCACGCCCGCGCCGCCCCGCAACGGCATCGGCACCACCGGATTCGTGCTCGGCCTGATCGGCCTGGTGTTCTCCCCGATCCCCTTCGTCGGAATCGTCGCCTGGCCGCTGGTCGTGCTCGGCCTGATCTTCGCCGCGATCGGGCTCGCCAGGGTGCGCAAGGGCATCGCGTCCAACAAGGGACTTTCGATCGCCGGGATCGTGGTTTCCGTACTGGGCCTCGGCGTCTGCATTACCTGGATCTTCGTCTTCAACAAGGCGGTCGACGACGTCAACAAGGAACTCACCAAAACGGCGAAAGTGTCCTACGAGGTGACCGGCGACGCCAAGAACGTCGAAATCGTCTACGGCGAAGTGCTCAACCCGAGCACGGAAACAGCCCCGGCCCTGCCGTGGCACAAGAACGTCGAGAACAAGGGTGTCTACAAAGGAGGGACGCTCACCGTGACGACAGCGGAAACCGGCGGATCGGTGACCTGCAAGATCACTGTGGACGGTGCGGTGGTCTCGACCAAGACCGCTTCCGGTGAGTTCGCCACGGCCGCCTGCACCGGCACGTGAGGACCGGCGACGCGAACGGGGCCAGTCCACAGTGGATAGTGGACTGGCCCCGCCGGGTCAAACGTTGGTCGTTACGCGGCGCTCTTGCGGCGACGGCGCACGATCAGCAGCATCACGGTGCCGCCGATGAGCAGCAGCGCGCCGATGCTGATCGGCAGGATCGCGGAGACGCCGGTGTAGGGCAGCGAACCCTGCTCGGCCTGCGGGACGACCGACGGCGCGGTGGTCGGCGGGCCGCTCGGGGTCGGCGGCGCGGTGGTGGCGCTCGGCGGGGTGCTGGTCTCGCTGGTCGGCGGCGTGACGGTGCCCGCGGTCCACTTCGCGGCGGCATTGGCGCTCACCGTGGTCTTCTCGGACTGCGCGACGATCAGCGACTGCGCCTTCTTCTTTTCGTAGTTCTCACCGACGAAAAGACGACCGGTGTCCAAGTGCCCGGACGCCTTCAGCGCGAAGGTGCCGTTGCCGTCCTTGGCGTCCTTCGGGACGTCGACGTACAGCTCGCTGCCGTCCTTGACGTCGGCGGTCTTCAGCTCCTTGCCGTCGGCGTCGGTGATCTTGACGCCCTCGGGCAGCTTGCTGGTCAGCTCGGTGATGTCGCCGGTGGTGGTGACGGTGAACGGCCCGATCCGGGTGCCCGCCTTGCCTTCGGTCGCCTTGGCGCTGATGTTCAGCGTCGGCTTGGGCTGCTCACCGATGCCGGTGTTGGCGTCACCGGTCAGGTACTTGTACAGCGCGAGGACATCGGCCGCGTCGTCGGCGGAGCCGGAGCGGATGGGGTGTTCCGGGTTCAGGTTACGGTCGTCGCTGAAATGCCACACGGCCGCCTGCGTCGCGGTGATGGCCTCCGCTTTGGACAGCTTGTCGTGGAACTTGACGTCCTTCTTGGCCAGCTCGGCCTCGATCGCGGCGAGGTCGTTCGCCGGGTAGCCGTGGTGCAGCACCCAGTTGAGCTTGTCGCGGTTCTTGTGGAACGGCGAGGCAGCGTCCGGGAACTTGTCCCACGGCCGCTCGATCATGTCCTGCTGCTTGTCCAGGTCGACGTCGACCTGGACGCAGTAGACCTTGAGCTTGCTGCCATCGGACAGCGTGAGGTTGAACAGCTCGGCGACCGGGGTGTTGACCGGACCGCGGTCGAAGTTGACCTGGAACGCCGCGTCCCCGCCCTCGACCCTGCCCTTGGCCTCGCCGGTGCTCATGGTCGAGACCGGGTCCGCGCTCGCGAGGGGAGCCGCGGTGAGCAGTGCGACGGCAGCGCCGAGCACAGCGGCGCCGCCCCGCATGAGTCCTGACTTGCCGTGCATGAGTCTCCTATCCGAGTCGAACACGAATCCCACAGCCGCGTGACATCACGATTTCCCGACCACGACGGACGCACCTACCAGGTGATCATTCGATCACCCGATTCAGCGACACCGGAGCATACACAGGCCACACACAGGCACACTCAGGGTGTCCCTATTTGCCCAAAGTGACCAACAGAGTGACCCTAAGTACCCGACAGTGTCCGACAACGGTGTCCAACCAAAAAGGACAAACCGCGCTACCGAACGGACTCGATCAAGTCACGGAGCTGAGACCTCGCGGTCACGCCGAGTTTGGGAAAACTCCGGTAGAGATGCGAGCCGACGGTGCGCGGGGAAAGGAACAGCCGCTCGCCGATCTCGCGGTTGCTCAGGCCCTGGGCGGCGAGGCGGATGATGTGCTGCTGTTGCGGGGTGAGCGAGGTCAGCGCGTCCGGTGTGGCCGGTTCGGCTTCGACGCCGGCGGCGCGGAGTTCCCCTTGTGCACGGTCGATCCACGGACGCGCGCCGAGGCGGCGGAAGATCTCCGTCGCGGCGAGCAGCTTCGGGCGCGCGTCGGTGATGCGACGGCGCCGCCGCAGCCATTCCGCGTGGTCCAGCAGGATTTGCGCACGTTCGAAAGGCCATTGCGCGGCAGCGGGATCGGCCAGCGCTATCTCGAAATGCGACTCCGCTTCTTCGGGTTCGAGCAGAGCGTGTGCCCGGTGGATCAGCGCGCGCATGCGAGGCGAGCGATCCTCGGCGAGTCGCTTTTCCGCGCGTTCCACGATCTCCGCCGCTTCGGCCTCGTGCCCGGTACGCGCGGCGGCCGCGGCGAGTTCGGCCAATGCGGCGTACGAACACGCGTAGTGGACGGGGTCGCCCTCGTCGGTGAACATCTGGCGAAATTGCTCGTATGCCGCCCCGTGGTCACCGTCGGCGACCTCGGCCATCCCGAGCGCCCATCGGAGACGCACACCGACGGCCCTGCTGCGGTCCGGGTCCACAAGTGACAGTCCGATCGTGGCGGTCACACGGGCCTGCTCGGTGTCTCCGGTGAGCGCGAGCGCGGCGGCTTCGAGCGAACGTCCGGCGGCTTCGAGGTGCGGCATGCCCGATCCCGCGGGCGTCGCCTTCTCCGCGGCCGTCCTGGCCTGCGCCCAGCGCCCGTGGTCGAGGTACGCCCAGCCCGCCGAACAGCCCAGCCCGGCGGGCAGCGCGCCACGCATCCGCCAGCGGTGCAGTGCCTCGTCGAAGATCCGCACGGCCTGCTCGGTCTCGTCGAGCAGCCAGGCCATCCCGCCGAGCGAGGTGAGCCGTCCGGGATCGGTCCCTGCCCGCTCCACCAGTGCGGGCAGCGCGGCGGCCAGCTCGGCCCGGCGAGGAACCGGATCGGTCAGCGCGAGGACCCACGGATCGTCCCCGGCCAGCGCGCGGACGGCGAGCCGCTGCCGCTCGTGCCCGGCGTAGAACGCGGCCACCGCCGCCAGCGTCACCGCGGTCCGGTGCAAGGCAGGTACCTCCGCGGCACGCAACAGCAGCGACAACGCGGTGTCGTGCTCGGCGCTGAGGGTGAGCACCTGCCCGACCCGCAACGACGCTTCGGCCTTGAGCACGACGTCGTCGCTGCTCGCCTCGGCCTTCGCGGCGAGCTGTTCCACCCAGCGCGGCTGTCCCGTGTAGACGGCGGCGCCCGCCGCGGCCACCAGCCTGCGTGCGCGGTCTTGCCGCTGGAGGCTCAGCTCGGCCGCGCGCTCCAGCGCGCTCGCCGCCGCCGCGTGCCCGCCGCGTTCGCGGGCCCGGCCCGCGGATTCCTCCAGCGCGGCGGCGATCGTCTCGTCGGGCCCGTCGGCGGCGGCCGCCAGGTGCCACGCGCGGCGATCGGGTTCGCCGTCGAGCGACGCGGCGAGTGCGCGGTGGGCACGCCGCCGGTCGGCCAGCGGGACGGAGTGGTAGATCGCGGCGCGGATCAGCGGGTGCCGGAAGCGGACACGGCCGCCCACGATCCGCAGCAACCCAGCGGCCTCGGCGGGGGCGAGTGCTTCGGCGTTCTCGACGGCGGCCAGCTCGTCCGCGGCGACCAGCACCAGCGCCTGCCGGGTGTGTTCGGGGAGCGCTGCGAGGTCGGCGGCGAAGACCCGGGTGAGCCGGTCGGTCAGCGGCAGCAGGTCTTCGTCGGCGCAGTCCGTCCGCGCCAGTTCCACCAGCGCGAGGGGATTTCCGGCGGCCTGGTCGAGAACGCGCAGCCTGCGCTTTCCGGTCGGCGGGTGCGGCTGGCTGTCCAGCAGCGCACTCGCGGAGCGGACGTCGAGCGGTCCCAGCACGAGCGACGGGAAGCCGGCGAACCCCGCGGCGTCCCGCGTCGCGGCGAGGAGCGCGAGCGGTTCGTCGTCGACACGACGGGCGGCGAAAGCGAGCATCTCCCGCGAACCCGCGTCGATCCACTGCAGATCGTCGGCGACGACCAGGACCGGAGACTTCTCGGCGAGGTCGGACAGCAGAGCGAGCAGCGCGACGCCGATGAGCAGCCGATCCGGAGTTCCGGTCTCTTCGAGGCCGATGGCGCCCAGCAGCGCCGAACGCTGCCGTTCGGGCAAGCCGGCGACGTCGTCGAGGACGGGCCGCAGGAGCTGGTGCAGCCCGGCGAAGGGCAGGTTCGTCTCGTTCTCGCTGCCGGTCATCCGGAGCACGCGGCCGTGATGCGTGTCCACCGCCAGTTCGAGCAGCGTGCTCTTGCCCGAACCCGGTTCCCCCGTCACGATCAGCACGCCGCTGGTGAGGCCGAGCACGGCCGCGCTCTCGGTGTCCCGCCCGACCATGGTCACCTTTCGACTGTATCGCCGAGTGCAGTCACGTGACCGATACCGCCGGGCGCCGCCGGTCCGCAGGCTGGACGCATGGACACCTTGACGCTTGGAGACGTCGAAATCACCCGCGTGGTCGAGCTCCCCGTGCGGGGCCTCGATCGCGGATTCGTCTTCCCGGACGTGGCGATCGAGCACTGGCGCGAGCACGAGCACTGGCTCGCTCCCGAGTTCCTCGACCCGGCCGCCGACCAGGTGCGCACCCAGATCCAGACCTGGTTGCTGCGCAGCGAAGGCAGGACGATCCTGATCGACACCGGCATCGGCAACGGCAGGGAACGCCCGTACATGCCGTTCTTCGCCCACCTCGACACGGACTACCTCGGCGAACTCGCCGCCGCCGGTGTCCGGCCCGAGGACGTCGACGTGGTGATCTGCACCCATGTGCACGGCGACCACGTCGGCTGGAACACCCGGCTCGTCGATCGCGAATGGCAGCCGACCTTCCCGAACGCCGAATACGTGATCGCGCGCGCGGACTTCGACTACTGGAATCCGGACAACGCCAACAAAACCCGCTCGGGACGGCAGTCGCAGAACGTGTTCGAGGACAGCGTCGCGCCGGTCCACCGGGCCGGGCAGACGGTGCTGTGGGAGGGCGACGGCTACGACGTCGACGCCAACCTGCGCATCGAACCGGCGCCGGGGCACACGCCGGGTTCGTCGGTGGTGCGGCTGCGCTCGGGCACCGACCGCGCGGTCTTCGTCGGCGATCTGCTGCACAGCCCGCTGCAGATCGCCGAGCCGGATCACGGCCCCTGCTTCGACGAAGACGAAGCCCAGGCACGAGTCGCCCGTCGGCGGGTATTGGGGCAGGCCGCGGACGAGAACGCGTTGCTGTTCCCCGCGCACTTCCCCGGCGCGAGCGCGGCCCACATCCAGCGCGAGGGCGGCAACTTCGCGGTGAAGGAGTGGGCGACATGGCGGTGAACGTGTTCCGCAACCTCACCTACGCCGCCGCACCGACCGGTGCCGCGCGCTTCGCCGCACCGTCCCTTGTGGACGATGTACGCGGCTACGACGGACTCGGGCCGACGGCGCCCGCTCCAGCGCGGCGGTTCCCGGTGGACCTGAGTCCGGTGATCGGGCCGGGCTGGCAGCGCGGCGAGGACTACCTCACCCTCAACGTCTGGACACCGTCGAGGACGGGCAGCGCGCCGGTGCTGGTCTTCGTGCACGGCGGCGCGTTCGTCTCCGGCACCGGCCAGGCGCCGCTGTACGACGGCACCGCGTTCGCGCGCGACGGCGTGGTGCTGGTGACGCTCAACTACCGGCTCGGCGCGCCGGGCTGGCTGGACCTGCCGGGCGCGCCACGCAACCGGGGACTGCTGGACGTCATCGCCGCGCTCGAGTGGGTGCGACGGCACATCGCCGAGTTCGGCGGCGATCCGGACCAGGTCACGGTGTTCGGGCAGTCGGCGGGCGCGATGCTCGTCGGCGGGCTGCTGGTGACGCCCGAAGCGGACGGTCTCTTCCGCCGCGCGATCAGCCAGAGCGGCGGGCTCGTCACGATGACCGGCGAGGAAGCCCAGGAGACGACGCGCGCGCTGGCAGGCCGGCTCGGCATTCCGTCCACTGTGGACGCCTTCGCGGAGATCCCCGACGAACGGCTCGTCGCCAAACTCGCCGAGGTCCCCGCACCGGCCGGGCGGGTCACCCCGCTGGGCATGGTGCTCGACGAGGCGCCCCGGCCACTGCCGGTGGACGTCCTCGTGGGCACGAACTCGCAGGAATCGGGGCTCTACGGCGGTCCTGAGCGGGGTGCGGCGGTGGACGCGATGTTCCGCGACGGCAGGGAACGGCTGCTCTCCTTGTACGCCAAGGCGTTCACCTACGAGTTCGACTGGCGCGGCGGTCCGCTGGGCGCCTGCCACACCGCGGAACTCCCGTTCGTCTTCGACAACACGGACCTGCCCGCCCTCCGCACACCGGACGGCCTGCTCGGCCCGGACGTCCCGCCGTCGCTCGCGGCGGAGATGCACGGCGCGTGGGTCCGCTTCGCCAAGACCGGCGACCCCGGCTGGACGGGCGGCCACCGCTTCGCCTGAGCCCCGTGCGCCCCAATGTGACGTTCGGTGCGTCCAACGCACCGAACGCCACATTGGGTGCATCCAACGCACCCAATGCCACATTGGGGCGCTCGACGCCGAGCAGGTCAGCCGGTGAAGTCGACGCACATGCCGACGATGTACCGGTTGGTGCCGATCTTCAGCCACCGGTCGTCGGTGCGCTTGCACGCGGTGTACGTGCCACCCTTGACCGCCGGCGGGTGGACGCACACCTTCGAGCCCTTGTTGACCTGGCCGACAGCGGCGGCGCTGGTCTTCGGCGCGGTGCGGATCTTGATGGTCTCGGCGGCCTTCCACCGGCAGTCGGTGCCCGCGGCGGCAGCGGGCGCGGCGGCGGACACGGGGGCCGGAGCGGCGAGGGCAGGTGCGGCGAAAGCCATCGAAGCGACGAACGCCGTCGCTCCCGCGACCCCAACGCGGGACAGGATCTTCATGGTGAAACTCCTCGGTTCACTGCTGTTGAGCAAAGCAGCGGGTGAGAGCGCACCAAGACCTGTCCGGTTCCTCCGGTTCGCACATTGTGAGATGCGTCGCTCCGGAACTACTCGACGAGCGCGGCGATTTCGTCGCGGGCCTGGCTGACGATGTCCCGCATCGCCCGCTCGGCACGGTCCGCGTCCCCGGCGGCGATCGACGCGGCGACCTCCAGATGCCAGGCGATCGCCTCGGGCTGCGGTTCCTCGGGCATCAGGCCGTGCCCGGTCCGGCCGGCCAGCACCTCGGCGACCACTTCGGACAGCTGCGCGAACATCGGATTGCCGGACGCGGCGAGCAGCAGGTCGTGGAAGGCGACGTCGTGCTGAAGGAAGACGTCGAGGTCTCGCGACTTCGCCGTCCGCGCCAGCCGCTCCCCCAGCGCCGACAGCTTCCCGCGCTCCTCCGGCGTCGCGCGCAACGCCGCGAACCGGGCGGCACACGGCTCGATCGCCGAGCGCAGTTCGGTGAGGGTACGCAGCGCCGCGGGACGGCACGGCCCGTCCAGCTGCCAGCGGATCAGGCGCGGGTCGTAGTGGTTCCACTCCGCCTGGTCCCGGACGATCGTGCCGACGCGGCGCCTGCTGCTGGTCAGCCGCATCGTCTCCAGCACACGGACGACCTCGCGAGCCACGGTGCGCGAAGCGCCGAAACGCTCCTGCAGCTCGTCGGACCGCAGCACCGACCCCGGCGGCAGCTCGCCGTTGGCGATGGCGGCGCCGAGCGCGTCGAGCACTTCCTCGTGCCTGTCGTTCCCCATTCGCTCAACCTAGCGATCTGACTCGATTAAGTAGTACTTTTTCTTGATTAAGTAGTACTTTTGGGTTGTACTCTCCGCAGCACAGCGCCGGTACACAACGACGTGGGAGGTAGCGATGACCGTCATCGCCGTGATGGGTGTGTCCGGGTCGGGGAAGACGACCGTCGGCACGGCCCTGGCCGAGGAACTCGGCGTCGACTACGCGGAGGCGGACTCGTTCCATCCCCAGGCGAACATCGACAAGATGACCTCGGGGGTGCCGCTGACCGACGAGGACCGCGCGCCCTGGCTCGCGGCGATCGCCGCCTGGATCCGCGACCACCAGAAGACCGGTGGCGTCGTGACCTCCTCGGCGCTCAAACGCCGCTACCGGGACGTGCTGCGTACCGGCGGCGAAGTCTGGTTCCTGCACCTCGACGGCGACCGCGCGACACTCGCCGAGCGCATGAAGACCCGCAGCGGTCACTTCATGCCGGTGTCCCTTTTGGACTCCCAGCTGGCCGACCTCGAACCGCTCGAACCCGACGAGCCCGGCCGTGTCTTCGACATCCACGAGTCCCCCGCCGAGATCGTCGAAGCCGGTCTCGCCGCCTTCAAGGAGCGCGCGTGATGACGCTCGCCGCCGGTTGGACCGGCCACGACACCCGCCTCATCGGCGCCACGGTGCTCGCCATCGCGGTGATCGTCGTGCTGATCACCAAGGTCAAACTGCACCCGTTCCTCTCATTGATCCTCGGCTCCGGCGTGCTCGGCCTCGTCGCCGGGATGCCGGTGGACAAGCTGCTCAAGAGCTTCTCCGGCGGCGTCGGCTCCACCGTCGCGTCGGTGGGCGTGCTGATCGCGCTCGGCGCCATGCTGGGCAAACTGCTGGCCGACTCGGGCGGCGCCGACCAGATCGTCGACACCGTCCTCGGCAAGGTGCGCGGGCGCGGCCTGCCGTGGGCGATGGCGCTGGTCGCCGCGCTGATCGGGCTGCCGATGTTCTTCGAGATCGGCTTGGTCATGCTCATCCCGGTGGTCCTGCTCGCCGCCAAGCGCAGCGGGAAACCGGTGCTGTTGCTGGGAATTCCCGCCCTGGCCGGGCTGTCGGTACTGCACGGGCTCGTCCCGCCGCACCCCGGCCCGCTGGCCGCGGCGGGCGCGCTGAACGCCAACGTCGGCATCACGCTGGCGTTCGGCCTGCTCGTCGGCATCCCGACGGTGGTCATCGCCGGTCCGCTGTTCGGCCGCTTCGCCGCGCGCATGGTGCCGGACGCGACGCCGCCCGCGCGCCTCGTCCCGGAGCGGGAAAGCAGCGACAAACCACGGCCGAGCTTCGCCGCGACGTTGTCCGTCGTGCTGCTGCCGGTGGTGCTCATGCTGGGTAAAGCGCTCTCGGACATCTTGCTGGGCAAGGAAAACCACCTGCGCCGGGTGCTCGACTTCATCGGCGACCCGCTGGTCGCGCTGCTCGCCGCGGTGCTGGTGGCCATGGTCGTGCTGGGCCGCCCCGCCGGGCTGAACCGCGCGAAGCTGTCCAGCACGATCGGCGATTCGCTCGGCCCGATCGCCGGGATCATGCTCATCGTCGGCGCGGGCGGCGGGTTCAAGCAGACCCTCGTCGACGCCGGAGTCGGTGACGTCATCACCGGTCTTGCCAAGGGTGCGAACCTCTCGCCGCTGCTGCTGGGCTGGCTGGTCGCGGTAGCGATCCGGCTCGCCACCGGGTCGGCCACTGTCGCGACGGTCTCGGCGGCGGGCATCGTCGCGCCGCTCGCGGCGACCATGGATCCCAGTCACAGCGCGCTGCTGGTGCTCGCGATCGGCGCGGGTTCACTGTTCCTCTCGCACGTCAACGATGCGGGGTTCTGGCTGGTCAAGGAGTACTTCGGGATGTCGGTCGGCCAGACGCTCAAGAGCTGGTCGGTGATGGAGACGCTGATCTCGGTGGTCGCGATCGCGCTGATCCTCCCGTTGTCGGCCTTGGTATAGCCGCCGTTCACCCACGGCTGTCAGGATCGGGTGAGACGCCGAGGTGCGGAGGACCCGATGTGGACCCTGTCCGGTTTCGCCGACGAGATCTCGCCCGATCCTGAAGTGCAGTGCCGGGTCCTGGCGGAACTCGGCATCGAGTACGTCGAATTCCGCAGTGCGTGGGACACCAACGTGCTCGATCTCGACGACACCCAGCTCGGCCGTGTCCGCGACCTGCTCTCCGGGCACGGCCTCGGGGTGTCCTCGATCGGCTCGCCGATCGGCAAGATCGGGATCCACGACGACTTCGAGGCGCATCTACGCCGCTTCGACCGCGCGCTGGCCGTCGCGCGGACGCTCGAAGCGCCGTACATCCGGATCTTCTCGTTCTTCCTGCCCCCGGACGATGATCCGAGCCGCCATCGCGACGAGGTGCTGCGCCGGATGTCCGCACTCGCCGCGAGGGCCGAGGGACACGACGTGATCCTGCTGCACGAGAACGAAAAGGACATCTACGGGGACAGCCCGGAACGTTGCCTCGACATCGTCGAAGCCGTCGGTTCGCCGCTTTTGCGACTGGCCTGGGACGCGGCCAACTTCGTCCAATGTGGACTCCGCCCGTACACCGATGGCTACGCGCTGCTGCGTCCGCATCTCGAGTACGTCCAGATCAAGGACGCGGTCCTGGCGACCGGCGAGGTAATGCCCGCCGGTGAAGGCGACGGCGAAGTGCGGGATACGATCCGTGCGCTGCGTGGCGACAGCTTCGACGGGTTCTTCTCGCTGGAACCGCATCTCGCCGCGGCCGGGCGAATGGGCGGTTTCAGCGGCCCCGAGCTGTTCCGCGCCGCGCATCAGGCGTTCGTGGAAATCCTGTCCGCCGAAGGGATCGAGTACCGGTGAGCGCACTACGGTTCGCGGTGATCGGCTGCGGGGTCATCGGCGAAAAGCACGCGAAGTCGATCGCGGCGGTCGGCGAACTCGTCCTCGTGGTGGACGAGATTCCTGACCGTGCCACGAAACTCGCCGGCGCCTACGACGTCGCGTTCACGACGTCGGTGTCCGATGCCTTGTCCCGTAAGGACATCGACGCTATCGCCGTGTGTACGCCGAGCGGAACCCACGCCGACATCGCCATCGCCGCGTTGCGGGCCGGCAAGCACGTGGTCGTCGAGAAACCGGTCGACGTCACCCTCGAAGCCGCGGATCGCCTGCTGCGCGCCGAGCGGGAGTCGGGACGGACGGTGACGGTGATCAGCCAGCACCGCTTCGACACCGCCAGCCGCCTGGTGCGTCGCGCGGTCGAGGATGGGGATTTCGGCCGCATCACCTCGGGGGTGGCGAGCGTGGCCTGGTGGCGGAGCCAGGAGTACTACGACTCGGGCGGCTGGCGGGGCACCCTGGCGCTCGACGGCGGCGGCGCGCTGATGAACCAGGGCATCCACACCGTCGATCTCCTGGTGTGGATGCTCGGTGAGCCGGTCGAAGTCTTCGCGTGGACCGCCTGCCTCGCCCACGAACGCATCGAGGTCGAGGACGTCGCGACCGCCACGATCCGGTTCGCCGGCGGCGCGCTCGGCGCCGTCCACGGGACGACAGCGGCCTACCCCGGGCTGACCGCGCGGGTGCAGATCCACGGCGACCGGGGTTCGGCGGTGATCGACGACGACCGGCTCGTCACCTTCCACAGCGCCGAGCGCGACGCGCCGCCGCTCGACAGCGGGCCGCGCGCCGGGGCGGGCTCGGACCCCACGGCGTTGTCCGAGGCGCACACCGAGCAGTACCGCGACTTCGCCGACGCCATCGAGCAGGGCAGGCCGCCGCTGGTCACCGTCGCCGATGCCCGTCGCACGCTCGCGGTGATCCTCGCGATCTACGAGTCGGCCCGCACCGACGTCCCGGTGCGGCTCCGCTAAGCCGTTGTACGTCTTCTGTACGCCGTTGCGAGAGGGTCTCCGGATGAAGCTCTGGAACATCACAGCGTCGGCCGTCCTCGCGGCCGGGACGCTGCTGGGCGCCGCGGCACCCGCGAACGCCCTGCCCGCGTGCCCGGTCATCGTCAGCCACGGCGGCTACCCGAGCGGGACCGACGCCTGGAAACGCGACCAGCTGCGCGCGCCCAACAACCTCAAGGCCGTCGACTCCCTCATCGCGCAGGGTTCCGGCGGGTTCGAGGCGGACGTCCGGCTGACCAAGGTCGCCGCGCAGAGCGACGGCAGTGTCAGCGGCAAGGCCGTGATGTGGCACAACAAGTCGACTTGGGGACTCAACGGCACCAAGAAGGACATCTCCGACGTCTACTGGTCCACCGGCGCGGACAAGCTGCAGGGCCGGACGCTGCAGTGGGGCCCGTACAAGGGCGAGACGATCTACTCGCTGCGTCAATGGCTCGATCACGTGAAAGCGAAAGGCGCGTACGCCCAGCTGGAGATCAAGAGCGAGAACCGGGTCTTCCTGCTCGACGGCTCGGCCGCGGTGAAGGCCAAGGCATGGAGCGAGATCACCGATCCGGTCACCGAGCGCTACCGGACCCAGCCGATCACCGTGTACTCCCATGACCCGGACATCGCCGCCGCGCTCAAGGCACGAGTCGCCGCGGGCACCTTTCCCGCCGTCCTCGGCGGCGGGCCTTCGTGGCCGGACACCGTGCAGTGGGAGGAACCGCCGCCTTCGTTCAAGGGCAATGTGGCGAGCTGGCAGGCGAACCTCGACAAGGCCCCGAAACGCGTGGCGACCAGCTGGACCGCGGACTACAAGAAATGGCTCACCGGGAAATGCGGCTGAGGCAGCTCTTCCAGGCGAAGCGGAAGACCGTCGAATCCAAGGTCACGAAATTCTTCCTCGGATCGGGTGTGCCGGGGCTCAACCGCAGGTCCACCGTGGAGTTGAGGTTACGCTCTTCACCGCAGGGCAGATAGACCAAGTGCGCGATATCGGGTTTGTCGAGCAGTTCCCATGCGTCCGCGAACGGGCCGGTGAACGACTGGGTCACCGGCGTTTGCGGACTCATTCCCTGGAAGTAGTAGTTCGCCGACAACACCGCCCGCACGCCGTTGTCGAGGACGAGATCCCCTCGGTGGTCCGCCTCGGCGATGGCATAGGTGAATCCCGGGGAATGTATCCGCAGGCTGATCTGGCAGTTGCGCCGGACATCGGCCAGCGCGGCGGCCCGGCGATAAGTGACGGTGAAACTCGTGTTGTCGGGTGCGACGACGACGGCGGCACTTCCGGGAGGGCACGCCGTGCCGTTCATGACGGCGACGTCGATGATGACCTTATCGGGAGGAGGGCCGGAACCGGCCTGCGGTGAAATGAGCAGCGAAGCGACCAGACCAGCGACAGTCATGATGGCGGACATGGGATTTCCTCCCGCTGCGCGAAATGAAATATCTTAGCACAGCGCGTCCTGCCGGAAATGCTGCTCCATTCGGCTCACCGCGTTGGATCGTCACGCCCACTACGAGGCGCGTTCGCGGTGGCCAGGATTCGTTGCGCCTCCTCTTGCATGGACTGCATCGCGGGGTCGTCGCGGGCGTCGACAGTGAGCGCCTCCCGCCACAACGCTTGTCCGGCCAGACGCCACGCCGGTTTGTCGGCGACCTCGACGGTGGGTGCGCACGGCCGGGCAGGTCCGTGGCCCAACCAAGCCACGATTTCCGGGTGTCGTGGCGCCGGTAAGGCCACCTTGCAGGCGTCAGACGCCCTCAAGGCGACCTTACCGGCACCTGAGTCCTGTGTGGACAGAGGCTGCGACCCGGCGTCCCCTTCACAGTCGCTCCGCACCGGGCCCACGTCCTGAACGCGTCGTTCAGGACGTTCATCCTGGATCCACCGCTGGGTCGCAGTGTCTCGAACGCTCCGTTGGGGACGGTGAGCGTCTCGAACGCGTCGTTCCCGACACCGACGCGGCAGCACTGGGCGCCACGCCCCACGGCCAGAACCGGTCAGAACCGGCCAGCCGGGTGGATCGCGACGACGGGGAGATGAGAAGCTCGCACCCACCCGCGATCGTCAGGAGCCCCGGATGTCCGTGCCACAGGGTTTCCCGCCGCCGACCCCGCCGCAGACCCCCGCGCCGGTCCGGCGCCGGGCGAACCTCCCGGCCGGTGTGGTCGCGGCCGTCCTCGCGGGCTGCACGGCGATCGCGCTGCTGTGGTTCGTCTTCGCGAACGTGCTGATCGGCGGTCCGTTCGACGAGTGGTCGGCCATGGTGTGGTTGAACGTCGTGGCGGGCCTGCTCTCCGCCTTCGTCCTGGTCGTGCCTGCCGGTTTTCTGCTCGCACGGCGAGTCTGGGCGGCGTGGACGCTGTTCGGGCTGGGCGTGCTGTATGCGGTGGTGAGCATGGTCGTGCCGCTGCCGCCGGGCACGAGCTTCGGTGCCCACCTCGACTTCGTGCTCGGTTTCCACAAGAGCAACGGGGTGCCGGCCGGGCTGGCCGTGATCTTCGCGTTCCTCACTGCGATCGCCGCGGCCGTCTCCGCGACGGTGGGTTCGCCGCGCCGCTGACGCCGTGCGCTCACTCCCAGGTCGCGGTCTCCGGATCGACACCATGGTCCGCCGCGTTCGCGAAGATCACGTCCCGCAGCCAGGCGGTCAGACCGGGTGCGAGCGCGTCGTAGTGCGCCGTGTAGCCCTCATCGGCGACGAACATCCGTCCGAGGCACGCCTGCATCGAGTGGGTGCAGTCGAAATACCCCGAGAGCAACGCGCGGTGGCGCTCGGCGAGGGCGTTCGCCTCCTCCGAGCCGGGGGCCACGCCGGCACGTTTCGCGGTGCCGAGGTCGTTTTCCAGCGTGCGGGTGGTGGCCGCGACCTCCTGCCAGTCCTCCGGGGTCAGCTTGGCCGCCCGTTCGGCGTACTGCGCCCACTGTGCGCTTTCGCCCCAGCGTTCTTCAGCCTCCTCGACCCACGAAGGCTGCCAGTCGTCACCGAAGATTTCGACCTGCTGCTCCGGCGTGAGCCGCATCCCGGTGCGCGAGGCCTCCAGCATGCGGTCGACCGCGCCGACCATCTTCTCAAGACGGGAAATACGCGCCACCAGCTCGGACCGTTGCCGTCGCAGGTGGGCACGCGCGTCGGTGTCCGGGTCGTCGAGGATCCGGCCGATTTCGGCGAGCGGAAAGCCCAGCTCACGGTAGACGAGGACCCGGTGGAGCCGGGCGACGTCGTCCGCCGAGTACAGCCGGTACCCGGCCCAGGTCCGCCCGCTCGGGCGCACGAGGCCGATCGTGTCCCAGTGGTGCAGCGTCTTCACGCTCACCCCGACGAGCGTGGCCGTGCGGCCCACGGTCAGGCCGTCGGTTCCCTGGATATCGGCATCACTGGTCACCGGACCAGTGTCGCGCACGCCGTCGAGGGCGGCCCAACGCGACCAGCACGAGCAGCGCGGCCAGTGACGTGCCCGTCAGCAGCGACATCGCCGCCTGGTTCCCCGCGGGAAACCCCTCCGGGCTCAGGGTGCCGAACGCGCGGAACAGCGTCATGCCCACCGCGAGGCCGATCGCGCCGCCGAAGTTGTGGAATGTCCACGTGGCGCCGACGGCGAGCCCGGACAACCGCGGCGGCACCGCGGACAGCGCCATGACCGCGGACGGGCCGAGCACGCAGGCCCAGCCGACGCCCATCAGCACGAACGCGACCACGACATACGCGAGCCCGGAGCCCACGCCGAGCCGGGACTGGAGCAAGGCCGACGCCGTCAACGCGGCGAACCCGGTGATCAGCACCGCCCTCGGCCCGACGCGATCCACCACCCGGCCGACGACCGGGGACAGCACGGCGACGGTCGCGGTGGTCGGCAGCATCAGCAGGCCGATGGCGACGTCACCGTCGCCCCGCACGACGCTCAGGTACAGCGGCATCAGGAACAACGCCGTGGTGTAGAAGAACGCCAGCCCGAACTCCGACGCCACGGCGCTGAGAAACCGGCGTCCGGCCAGCAGCCGGAACGGGATCAGCGGATGCGAAGCCCGCCGGTCGACGAGCACGAACGCGATCAGCGCCGCGACACCGACCCCGAGCGAACCGAGTACCGGCCACGACAACCAGCCGAAGGTGTCGTCGAACGTGACGCCGAAGATCAGCCCGGCGAGGCCGAACATGAGCAGCAGCAGACCCGGCCAGTCGAACCCCGCCCCGTCGTCCTCGCCGCGTGACTCCGCCACGCTGACCGAGCAGATCGCCAGCGCGACCAGCACCAGCGGCACGTTGATCAGGAAGACCCAGTGCCAGCTCAGCGCGCCGACGATCAGCCCGCCGAGCATCGGGCCGATCGCGAGGCCGATGCCGTTGACCGCGAACAACGTCCCGATCGCCTTGCCGCGCTGCGCCTCGGGAAACGCGTCGGCCACGATCGTGCTGGAGCTGGTGTACAGCACCGCACACGCCGCGCCCTGCAGGAAACGGAACGCGATCAGCGGCACCACGCCCGAAGCGAGTCCCGCGCCCAGCGACGACAGTCCGAAAAGGACAGAGCCGAGGTAGAGGACGCGGCGGCGGCCGTAGCGGTCCGAAAGCCTGCCCGCGGTCACCATGAACATCGACAGCGCGACCACGAAGACGTTGACAGCCAGCTGCGTCTGCGTCACCGTCGCACCCAGGTCCCGGCGGAGGTCCGGCGCGGCCGTGTTGACGATCGTCAGGTCGATGCAGCCGAGGAAGCTGAGGATGCCGACCCCGGTCAGCACACCCTGCTTCCGGCCCGTAGCGGTGTCCATGGACGTCACTCTGAAGGCGGAGCGGGCCGGGCCCCAGCCCCGGTTCTTCCTAGCACTCGGAGGGTCTGGCTACGGCCGCGGAAGATCACGCATACTCGGGTCCATGAGCGCACTCGGCGAATTCCTGCAGGCCCGCCGGGCCCAGGTGCGGCCGGCGGACGTCGGCCTGCCCCCGCTGGGCGAGCGCCGCCGCGTGCCGGGCCTGCGCCGGGAGGAACTCGCCCAGCTCGCGGGAATCAGCGCCTCCTACTACACCCGCCTCGAACAGGGCCAGTCCCGCGGCGCCTCACCGGGAGTGCTCGACGCGATCGCCGAGGTGCTGCGGCTCGATCGGGACGAACGCGACCACCTCCGCCGCCTCGCCGCGGCTCCCCGGCGGGCCAAAGGCACGAAGCCCGCGCCGGAGCGGGTGAGCCCCGCCACCCTCGATCTCCTGCGGCTGATCGCCGACGTGCCCGCGCTCGTCCAGGGCCGCCGCACCGACGTCCTGGGCTGGAACGCGCTCGGCCACGCGCTGCTGGCCGGGCACCTCGATGCCGCCGCGCCGGACACACCCGCGGACCGGCCGAACATGGCGCGGATGATCTTCCTCGACGCGCACAGCCGCGAGCTGTACGCCGATTGGCCCCGTAAGGCCCGTGCGATGGTCGGGAATCTGCGGCTGGCCGTCGGCCGGTACCCCGACGACGCGGCGCTGGCCGCGCTGATCGGCGAGCTGTCCATGAAGAGCCCCGAGTTCGCGACCTTGTGGGCCGATCATCGGATCCGGCCCTGCGACGCCGCCGACTACGAGCTGCGGCATCCGCTCGTCGGCGCGCTCACGCTCACCCAGCAGGCGTTCGACGTCGCCCGCGCGCCGGAGCAGATGCTGGTCACGATGACAGCGCCGCCCGGCTCGGCGTCGCAGCACGCGCTGACGCTGCTCGCGCAGGCGGCGACCTCAGCGGCAGTGCCTTCGGACGATCGGCTGCCGGACCGTGACGGCGGTTCAGCCTTCGTCTGACCGGGTCAGTTCCGTCATGAGCCGTTCGAAGGTCAAGGTGTCGTCGTCCTTACAGTTCGCCCAGCGAGCGAAGAGGTCCTCGGCCGCTCGTGGCAAAAGGCCAGGGGCCCCGCTGCCCTCGCAGGCGGAGGCGATCTCGGCCATCTCACCTTCCCAGCGCCAAGCCCGCCTTCCCGCGGCGAGCAAGGCATCCGGAGTACCCAACGGAGTTCCCGGGAGCATCGCGGCCGCCAGCTCCCGCAGTTCGCCGGTGACACCGTGGTGGCCCGCCACCGAGTACGACAACGCGGCCAGCGCGTGGGTCATCTTGTTGTAGGCGGCGAACGACAGCTTCAGTGCGCTCGCCCCGCCGACCGAGGTGCCGAGAACGATCGGCCGCAGTGTCGTTCCCTCGAACAGGTCCCGTACCACCGCACTGTCCGCTCCGGACAGGTAAAGCCGCGTCGTACCCGCCTCGCGCGGAGGCGGCCCGACGATCCCGCCGTCGACCACCGAGACGCCACCGCGCCGCGCGAACAACGCGTCGATCTCCCGGGCGTGCTCGGGACTGATCGCGTTCGCGTCCAGGTAGACGCCACGGAAGCCGGCGGCGGCGACCGACGCCGCGACGTCCAGAGCGGCGGCCGGCGGGCACACGCTGATCACTACCGAACAGTCCGCCAGCTCACGCGGCTCCTCGCGGGGTTCCAGGCCCGCCGCCTCGGCCCGCCTCCGGGTGGCGGGCCCTCGGCCCCCGGCGATCCAGATCGTCCGGATGCCCTTGTCCACCAGCTGTTTCCCGACCGCCGCGCCCATGTCACCCGGGTGCAGCAGCGCGACGGTATCTTCGGCGGTGTTCATTCTCCCGGCACTCCTCACGATCGCGGACGCCCCCAGCATGCACCGGACGTCGACCCGACTTCCGGCGGGTTCCGGGCGGGAACGCGGTGCGGTACACCGGGATGAGCTGATCGCCGAAGCGACGAGGGGTGGCCGGATGCCGCGCGGTACCGGGAAAACACTGGTCAGAAGACTCGCCGTGGCGCTGCTGGCGGCGACGTTGCCGCTGCTCGTCCCGGCCGCCGCCGAAGCCGCCCCGGCGCCGAGCGCCACGATCGTCCCGGTGCAGGTCACCGGTTCGCCGTCGGCCCGGTTCAACCTGGTGCTCCTCGGCGACGGGTACACCGCCGCCGAACAACCGAAGTTCCTGGCGGACGTGGAGAAGCACGTCAACACGCTGTGGTCGCTGGAGCCTTTCAAGTCCTACCGCGGCTATTTCAACGTCTACGCGGTGGAGATCGCTTCGCCCGAGTCCGGTGTGGACTGTGATCCCGCGCTGTCCTCGCCGCGCCGGAACACCCCGCTGAACATGGGTTTCTGGGGCGGCTGTGACCCGAACGGCGTCCAGCGGCTGCTCACGATGGACGAGGCCGCGGCCAAGCGGTACGCGGATCTCGTGCCGGGCACCACGTCGGCCAACCGCCAGATCCTGGGGCTGGGCAACAGCAGTACGTATGGCGGCGCGGGTGGCGCGTACGCGACGGCGTCGGGCGGGAACGCCTTGTCCGCCCTCATTTCGCCGCACGAGATCGGCCATTCGCTCGGCGGGCTCGACGACGAATACGACTACCTCCAGCGCGCTGTCCCCGGCGGCGTCTACACCGGCGGCGAGCCCAGCTCGCTGCATCACACCCTGCTCACCGAACAGCAGATGCGGTCGCGCCAGGCGAAATGGTGGCGGTGGCTGGGCGAACCCAGCGAATCGGGCGGCACGATCGGCCGGTACGAAGGCGGCCTCTATGATCGGACCGGGGTCTGGCGGCCGAGCCGTCACTCGATGATGAAGACCCTCGGCTACGCCTTCGACCAGGTCAGCCGCGAGCGCATGACGCAGCGGATCTCGGCCAAGGTGCCGATCCTGTCCGGTGGCACCCCGTCGTCGGCGCCCATCGGCGCCGATCGGGTCGTGTGGGCGACGGTGACGCATCCGGGGAGCCACCAGCTCGACGTGACGTGGACGCTCGACGGCGTCCGGCTGCCCGGCCGCGCCCACGCCGTGGACCTGCGCAAGGCGGGGCTGCCCAACGGCAAGCACACGTTGACGGTGAAGGTGACCGATCCGACGGACTTCGTCCGCGACCCGGCCGTCCGTGCGTCCGCCGCGCTGACCGCGTCCCGCACCTGGGCCATCGACACGTCGCTGACCACGCCGCCCGCGGAAGGTCCTCCGATCGCCGAGTCGACGCCAACCGACCGTCCGGTCAGTGCGAACGACGTCGTGTACGTCGAGACCGGCCAGCCCACCGGAGCGGTCCCGGCCGTGCGCTGGACGCTCGACGGTGTCACGGTGCCGGTAGACGGCAACGACCGCGACTTCGACCTCAAGGCGCGCAAGCTGTCCCCCGGCACCCACAGCCTGACCGCGACGGTCGGCAGCACGTCGCGCACGTGGACCGTGGACGCCCAGGGCCCGGCGACCACCGCCACGCTCTCGAAGGCACTGCGGACCGGCGGCGCGTCGGGCGACCCCGAGTACGTCTTCGACGGCCCGTTCACCATGCGGCTCGCCGCGACCGACGACCGGGCGGGGCGGGTGATCCCGGAGTTCCGCGTCGACGGCGACGGCTGGCACAAGTACTACGGCTGGCCCACCGACCCGAACGCGCCGTATCTCTTCACCGCGCGCGGCACCGAGATCGACGGCCTCGCCTACGGCAACCTCGGCCCCGACGGCCTGACCGTTTCGCCCTTCACCGAACGGAAACCCGGCTACGGCAAGCACACCGTCGAGTACCGCGCGACCGACGCCGCCGGAAACGTCGGCCCCACGGGCCGGTTCACTGTCACACTGCTTCCCCCTCGGTGACCAGCGGTCCGTGAAGGCCTCCTTACCGGCACCCAGCGCCGGTAAGGAGGCCTTCACGGACCTTCGACGACGAGAGGGCGCAACAGTACCCGGGGCGCACCGGTGATCGGATCGTCCACAAGGGAACCGTCCACAGTGAACACTTCGCGCAGCAGACCCGGCTTGAAGACCTCGCGTGGCGCGCCGACCCGGTGAACACGGCCAGAGCGCAGCACCAGCACGGTGTCCGCGTACTGCGCCGCGAGGTCGAGGGAGTGCAGCGCGGCCAGCACGGTCACGCCGAGCGAGGTGGCGAGTTCGAGAGCCGAGATCTGGTGCGCAGGGTCGAGGTGGTTGGTCGGCTCGTCGAGGATCAACAGCCGAGGTTGTTGCGCCAACGCCCGCGCGAGCAGAACGCGCTGACGTTCACCACCGGACAATGTGGACAGAGGCCGCCCCGCCAGTTCCAGGCAGCCGCAGCGATCGAGACACTCGTGCACGATCTCGTCGTCCGAGGCGGTGAGCCGGGCAAAGGTGCCGTGGTGGGGATACCGGCCGAGCGCCACCGATTCGCGCACGGTGAAGTCGTGGCCGCCTGGTGAATCCTGACCGAGAACGCCCACAGTCCGGGCGACGTCACGATGCGGGAGCCGCCAGAGATCGTCGTCCGCCAGCACCACGCGACCGGCGGACGGTCTTAGCGCCCGGTAGACGGTTTTGAGCAAAGTGGACTTCCCGCTGCCGTTGGGGCCCACGAGCGCGACGAACGAACCGCTGGCGATGGTGACGTCGACGTCACGCACCGCCGGGGTTTCGGTGTATCCGGCGGTGACACCGTCAAAGACCAGCTTCACGACAATCCCACCACCCCGGCAGAACTGCGCCGCAGCACGAAAAGGAACACCGGGACACCGACGGCGGCGGTGAGGATGCCGATCGGCAGTTCGGTCGGCGCCAGCACGAGCCGGGCGGCGGTGTCGGCCCAGACGAGGACGAGCGCGCCGAGCAGTGCCGACACCGGGAGCGATCGCCGGTGGTCCGCGCCGACGAGCAGCCGGGTCAGATTCGGGACCACCAGGCCGACGAAGCCGATGCTGCCGGACACGGCGACGACGGTGCCGGTCAGCAACGTCACCACCACGAGGAGGACGAGCCGGAGCCGGGCCGCGTTCAGGCCGAGCGCCGCGGCGCCGTCGTCGCCGAGCACCAGCAGATTGAGCCGTCCCGCCCCGGCGAACGACACCACCAGCAGGACGCCGACGAGCACGACACACGCGACGGTCAACGGCCATTGCGCCCCGGCGAGACTGCCCAGCAGCCAGAACAACACCTGTTGCTGCGCCTCGGGATTCTTCGTGCGCAGCAAGAGAAACGAGACCACCCCGGACAACAGCTGAGCCAGCGCGATCCCCGCCATCACCATCCTGCCCGGCGACGTTCCCCTGCCAGCCCGAGCCAGCAGGAACACCCCGGCCGCGGTGAGCAACGAACCGGCGAACGCGGCGGCGGGCAGCGTGACGAGCCCGAGTGCGGCCGACCCGATCGTGGTGATCACCAGCACAGCCCCGACCGCCGCGCCCGACGAAAGCCCCAGCACGTAAGGCTCGCCGAGCGGGTTGCGCGTCATCGCCTGGGTCAGCACACCGGCCACCGCGAGCCCGGCGCCCACGAACGCCCCTTCGACGACGCGGGGCGCGCGCAACTCCCACACGATGAAGTCGAATCTGCCCGGCGCACCACCACCGAAGAGATGCCGCACGAGAACGTCGGCGACCTCACCGGGCGGCACCGAGACGGGACCGAGACCGACCGCGAGCACCATCGAGCCGACCACGAGCAGCAGGAGAATCCCGGCGAGCACCGGGAGATTCGCCGTGGCGAGCAGCGGCGCGCGCTCCCGGCGCGACGCGGTCGCCGTCACGCGGCAGGTTTGCGCAACGCCGCGGCGATCGTCGCCACCGCCTGTCCATTGAGGACGCTAGGCGAGAGCAGGATGCTCTGCGGCACGACCACCAGGCGGTTCTCCTTGACCGCGGTGCTCCCGGCCAGCACCGGGCTCGACCGGATCGCCGCCGTCAGATCGGCGTCGCTGCCCGGCGCGAACCCGGAGATCACCACGATCGCCTGCGGATCCCGCGCGGCGACCTCCTCGGAGCTGAGGCTCGCGAAATCGGTGCTGGCGTCCTCGGCGATGTTCTTGCCCCCGGCCAGCGTGATGACCCCGTTGGCCAGACTGGTCCCACCCTGCGTCATCACCGGCTGTCCCGGCGCGGGCGGGCCGGAAACGGCCAGTACCCTTACCGGTGCACCCCCGCCACCGCGCGCACCGTCCACAGCGGACTGAACCTGCGCCGCGAGCTGCTTCCCCTTTTCCGCCACGCCAAGGACATCGGCCGCTTCGGTGATGAACTTCGTGGTGACGGAAAGATCCTTCACCGGTCCACCGCCCGCGGACTCGCAGGCCACCAACGTCTTCGCCCCGGCCTGCGCCAGCCGGTCGACCGTGGGTGTGCCGTCGAAACCGCCGAAGCTGTACGTCGACAGGCCGACCACCAGATCCGGACGCGCGTTGATCACCTTCTCCGCGTTGCCCTGACCAGGGTCCAGCACCGGGATCTTGTCCAGCGCGGCCTTCTTGTCCGGCGGGAACGCCGCGAAGAAGTCCGGCGCCGCGGTGCCGACGATCCGATCGCCGAGGCCGAGTTCGGTGAGGATCGCCGCCGCCCCGCCGTCCATCGTGACGATCCGCTTCGGCGGTGTGTCCAGTTTGGGCAACGGCGGGCACGCGGGCGCCGCGGGATGCCCCGTCTTCTTCCCGCCCATGTCCATTCCGGACGAAGGCGCGGCGGCCGGAGTCGCGGACTCCCCCACGCAGGAAGTCAGGAACAGACCCGCCGCCAGCGTCAACGCGGTCAGTGCCCCGGCACGGCGGATCGGCGACGGATGAGCTGCGCCCACGGCTGTACTCCTTACAAGACATTCGTTGTCAGTGCAGAAGTCGCCCGAACGAGGGGCAAAGTTCCCGGAATTTTGGGCACCTTCTGTGACCCGTGCCGCTTTCCGTCCCACGATCGGGAACTTTCCCCGGAACGGTCCCGACTTCTGGCGGCAAGGGGAACTTCAAGGACGAGGGAGCGCTGATGACACGGGGGCGGACGGCGAACTGGCCGCTGGTCGCGGTCGCCGGCCTGGTGTCGTTCATCGCGATGCTCGACATGAACATCGTGAACGTCGCGCTCGCCGACGTCGCCCGCGAGCTGGAAACCACCACGGAAACCGCGCAATGGGCCGTACTCGGCTACCAACTGCCAGTGGTCGCGCTGTTACTCCCTGCCGGGACGTGGCTCAACACCGCACCCCTCCGCACGGTATTGCTCACGGCGGTTTCCGGCTTCGGCGCCTGCGGGCTGCTGGCCACCGTCGCGCCTTGGCCTGCCTGGCTGATCGCGGCGAGGATTGCCCAGGGCTTGTTCGGCGCGGCCCTCTTCGTCCTGATGCCGGTCGTTGCGGCGCAGTCGGTACCCGAACGATTACGCGGTCGCGCGATGAGCGTGCCCGCGACGCTCGGACCACTCGGCGCGGTACTCGGCCCGGCGATCGGCGGGCCGTTGATCGACGCTTTCGGCTGGCGGGCGGTGTTCCTGGTCAAGATCCCGGTGTGCCTCGCCGCGCTCGTCCTGACCACGCGCTACGCCGAACGCGGCGGGCGGTTGGTCCGTCCGGACGCGGCGTCGTTGCGCGGTGCCGCACTGACCGGTTCCGGGATCGGATTGTTCTTGCTGGGCTTGACGTTCGGCGCGACCGAACCCGGATGGCTGCTGCTGTGCCTGGCCGGGATTCCGCCGTTGGTGCTGTGGTCCCACAGCAGCGGAAGGCCGTCGTGGGAGGTGATCCGCGCCTCCGGCACCGGCGGGGTGCAGGCCGCGGTGCTCGCGCTGGCAATGGCGTTCGCGGTGATGAACTACCTCGTCGGCCTGCGAATGCAGGAAATCGACGGGATCAGCGCCGCGGTGACCGGCTGGACACTGCTCGCGTTCGCCGCCGGGATGGGCGTGGCGGGGCCGCTCGGCGGACGGCTGGCCGACCGGTTCGGCCCGCGTCCGGTCGCCGTCGCCGGCGCGACGCTCACCGCGGCCGGGTTGCTGTCCCTGCTCACTTTGAGTCCTCAGTGGACACCGGCGGCGGTCGCGGTCCGGCTGGCGGTGGCCGGGATCGGAATGGGGCTGTACGGCGGTCCCGCGCAGGTGCTCGTGATCACCGCCGCGCCACCGGATCGGATGGCGACCGCGGGCGCCACTGTCCAGCTCGCCCGCAGCCTCGGCTTCACCCTCGGCCCGGCCTGCGCCACCGCGGCCTGGGCACTGGGTAGCCCGGCGGCGGGGTTGTGGCTGGCCGCGCTCGTCGCTTGCGTGGCCGTTCCTCTGCTCGGCGTGCGGCCACGGAAACTCTTGCCGAACAACGGAAAGTGAGTCGTTCCATGTGCGGAATCACCGGCTGGGTGTGTTACCACGGCCTGGCCGACGGCAGCGCGGCGACGCTACGCGCGATGACGACCACGTTGACGCCCCGTGGCCCGGACGCGAGCGGTGTCTGGCTGTCGCGCCAAGCCGCGTTCGGACATCAGCGGCTCGCGGTCCTCGACATCGAGGGCGGCACTCAGCCGATGGTGCGCGAAGATGTCGTGCTGACCTACAGCGGCGAGATCTACAACCATCACGAACTCCGCGACGAGCTGCGCCGCCGTGGCCACCACTTCACCACCCGCAGCGATACCGAGGTCGTACTCCGCGCGTATCAGGAGTGGGGAGACGCGATGGCCGACAGGCTCGTCGGCATGTACGCCTTCGCCATCTGGGACGAAACCAAGCGGCATCTGCTGCTGGTCCGCGATCGACTCGGCGTGAAACCGCTGTACTGGTCGGCAATCGACGGCGGTATCGCGTTCGCCTCGGAGCCGAAGGCGTTGTTCGAGCATCCCGAGCTGGAGCCCACAGTGGACACTGCTGGGCTGCGCGAGGCCTACAGTCTGCTGTTCAACACCGGCCCGACACTCTGGGCCGGGGTACGGGAGCTTCCTCCGGGCACGCTGTTGAGCCTGACTCCCGATGGCCGTCGCGAAAGGACGTACTGGCAGCTCGAAGTCCACGAGCACACCGACGATCGGGACGCGACCGTCGCCAAGGTCACAGAGCTGCTGAACGCCGCGACACGGTCGCAAGTGGAGGCCGACGTCCCGCTGTGCAGCCTTCTCTCCGGTGGTCTGGATTCCACTGTGGTCACCGCCCTCGCCGCCGACGAACTCGGCCAGGCAGGGACAACGCTGCGCTCGTACGCCGTCGATTACAGCGATCAGGCCGAGAAGTTCACCGGTGACGTCCTGCGCACCGGGCACGACACCCCGTTCGCCACCGAGGCGGGCGCGTTCATCGGCACCGAGCACGACACCGTTGTCCTCGACCCGAAGCTGCTCCTCGACCCGGACCATCGCGCCGCGGTGGTGGCCTGCCGGGATTCGCCGATCGGCGTCGGCGACATGGACACGTCGTTGTACCTGCTGTTCGGCCGTATTCGTGAACACTCCACAGTGGCCTTGTCCGGTGAGGCAGCCGACGAGGTTTTCGCCGGATATCCGTGGTTCCACACGCCACGCGCGATCGAGGCGACGACGTTCCCTTGGCTGCTGGTGACCGACGACGAAGCCGCGATGCCGATGCATCCCGACCTCGCACCGGTGCTGCGAATCGGCGAATATCAAGCCGACACCTACACCGACGCCCTCGCTGCCGTGCCGCACTTACCTGGCGAGGACGCCGTCGAGTACCGGCAGCGCGAGTTGCAGCACCTGTCACTGACCCGCTGGCTGCGTCAGCTGCTGCACCGGAAAGACCGGCTCAGCATGGCACGCGGATTGGAGGTCCGGGTGCCCTACTGCGACCACAGGCTGGTCGAGTACGCCTTCTCGATTCCTTGGCGGATCAAGGCTTTCGACGGCCGGGAGAAGAGTGTGCTGCGTGCCGCGGCCCGCGGTCTGGCACCCGAGTCCGTCCTCATGCGACCGAAGAACCACTATCCGGCCACTCATCACCCGGACTACAACCGCGGGCTCCAAGACCTGGCCAGGGCAGCACTGTCCGGTTCGGACACCCTGCGCGGACTGGTCGACGAGGCGAAGGTCAAGCCGGTGCTCGACTGCGCACCGGAGAAGCTCGCCTGGGGCCACCGGTTGCGACTCGAACGGGTCGTGGACCTCGGGCTCTGGCTCGACCACCACCGCCCGAGGATCACGCTGTGAAGGAGAAACCCGTGCCCGTTCCGTTGTACGGCACCGAATACAAGACCGACCCGTACCCGCTGTACGCCGAACTCCGCGAGAAGTGTCCGGTGCACGCGGTCGAATTCCCGAGCGGTGTGCAAGCCTGGCTTGTCACCGGCTACGACGCCGCGCACTCGGCGTTGAACGACGAACGCCTCGGCAAAAACCACTCCCGGGGTAATGACCGGTGGCGGGCCCGCGCGTCGATCATGCCGGAACCGCAGCATTCGCAGCTCCAGGTCCACCTTCTGCACCAGGATCCGCCGAAGCACACGGAAATGCGCAAGCTCACGCTGGAATGGTTCGCGCCACGGCGGATCGAGGCCCTGCGCCCCCGTTTCCGTGAGCTGGCGGACGAACTGGTCGACGCGCTGCCGCCCGAAGGTCCGGCCGATCTCGTCGCCGGGTTCGCCGCGCACTTCCCGTTCCGGGTGCTGGCCGAGGTGATCGGGCTGCCCTCGGTGCTGGCTAAGGGTTTCCGTCGCGAATGGGGCAAGGTCGTCCAGCCGGTCGGACCGACCGATCCGGGCAGGCCTCAGTACGAAGCGCTGCTGCGCGGGTTGCAGGGCTACATCGCCGACGTCACCGCGGACAAGCGCGCGAACTCCGGGGAAGACCTGCTGAGCACACTCGTGCGGGCCAACGACGACGGCGTGCTGAGCAAGGAAGAGCTGGACTCCATGGTGTTCCAGCTGCTCGTGGCCGGGCAGGAGCCGGTCACCAACCAGATCAGTACCGCCCTCATGACGTTGTTGCGGCGCCCCGAAAAGCTGGCCGAACTCCGGGACGATCCCGAGCTGCTGCCGTCGGCAGTGGAGGAACTCCTGCGGTTCGACTCCGCGTTCGAGTTGACGACCTGGCGTTTCTTCGCCGAGGACAGCGAACTGCACGGCACCCGGATTCCGGCGGGCGACTCGGTGATCGTCTCGTTGTGCGCGGCCAACCGGGACCCGCGGCGGTTCGAGAACGCCGACGAACTCGACTTCACTCGCTCCCCCAACCCGCATCTGGCGTTCGGGCACGGCATCCACTTCTGCCCCGGCGCCGCGCTCGCCCGCGCGGAACTCCGGATCGCCCTCGACACGCTGCTGCGCCGCCTGCCCGGCCTGCGGTTCGCCGGGGACCCGGACGCCATCGCGTGGGTCCCCGCCGTCCTCGCCCGGGGCGTCAACAGCCTGCCCGTCACCTACGACCGCGTGAGCTGAAGGGGACTTTCCTCGCATCGCATGCGACGAAAGTCCCCTTCAGCCCACTTGCCGAGGAGATCTGTGCTCACCGCGACACCGTCCACTGTGGAGAGAACCACGGCGGACATCCTGCGCCTGCTGCTGCCCCATCGCCGTCACGTCCGCGGTGACACGGTCTCGCAGCCGGAAGCGTTCAGACCGCAGCTGGCCCAGCTCGCGGCGTTCGTCCGCACCGGCGAACCGATTCTGTTCACGCTGCCCGGTTTCCCCTGCAAGTCCCCGAATCCGGACAAGGTGCTCGGCCCGCTGCCGGACGAGGGCGAGCGCCTTTCCCTGCGGTTCCTCGACGAACTCTGCGCCACGATCGAAGCGGTCTACCCACCCGGCGCGCGCATGCTGATCTGCTCCGACGGCCACATCTTCGGCGATCACATCGGCGTCGCGGACGGGACGATCGACGCCTACGGAACCGCACTGCGCGCGATGATCCACGCCGAACGCAGGACCTGCCTGGAGACGTTCGATCTGGGCGACGTCCTCGGCGAGACCGGTTACGACGAGAAGCGGCGCCGGGTACACGAAGAGTTCGCGCCCACAGTGGACGATCTCCGCGCCCAGGTCCACCACGATGAGAACATGACCCGGCTCTACCGGGGCATCACGCGGTTCCTCGTCGAGGACACCGTCGGCCACACCGGCACGAAATCCGCGCTGCAACGGGAATGCCGACGCCGTGCCTACGGCGTCATCCAGCGCAGCAATGCGTGGAGCAGCCTGATCGCGGCCCGTTTTCCGCGCTCGGTACGGCTTTCGATCCATCCGCAGCCGCCGGGCGCGGCGAAGTTCGGCATCCGGCTGCTCGACGTCGACGACCAGTGGACGACGCCGTGGCATTCCTGCGTCCTACTCCGCGCCGACGGCACGCCGACACTGCTGCCGCACCACCGTGCCCGCGCGCTCGGCACGCTCGCCTACCGCGACGGCCGCCCCAGCCACTACGTCGCGTGAGGTTACCGGGGACGCAGAGTGCTGGTGAAGGTGCGCCAAGCGGCAGCGGGGACGATGAGACTGCCGGTGTGCGGAGTCTTCGAATCACGGACATGAGCGCGGCCAGGCTGGTACGCGACCTCCACACAGGCACCGCCGTTGGCCGTGCTGTAGGAGGACTTCCGCCAAGTCAGAGAGTGACGCATCGGTCCTCCCCTTTCAAGCCGATCTACCGGGGACGCAGGGTGGCGGTGAAGGTACGCCAGGCGGCAGCGCTGACGGTGAGACTGCCGGTGTCCGGAGTCTTCGAATCGCGGACATGAGCATGGCCCGGCTGGTATGCGACCTCCACGCAGGTACCACCGTTGGACCCGCTGTAGGAGGACTTCCGCCAGGTCAGGGGGTGATGCACTGGTCCGCCTCTTTCTCGATCAGGTCGATGGTCTGCCGGTGGGAGAGGGCGTCCGCGCGAAAGTACTCGAACGTCCGGCGCAGGGCCGCCACGTCGGCGTGGCCCTCGACGACCTCTCCGCGAAGCTGGTTGTCAACATACGCCACGTCCGGGGCACCGTCGAGGCTGGCCACGACGAAATGACCAATGAACTTACTGCAGGCCGGAGCGTCCGGCGGCACCACCTGCACCGAGATGTTGCGCCGCTGCGCCATCTCCGCGAGATGCCGCAGCTGTTCGCTCAGTACCTCGGCACCGCCCACCTGCTGACGCAGCACCGACTCGGACAGCAGCACCACTAGCATCGGCGGCTCGCCCTCGTCCAGCACCCGCTGGCGTTCGAGCCGGGCGGCCACCAGTTCCTCGGAATCCAGGATCGCCCGCGCGTAGTCCGGGGTTTGCAGCAATCCCGGAATGACCGTTGATTCGAACCACAGCAGCGTAGTGGCGCTTTCCTCCACCTCTATCCATCGGTCCAGCCATTCGTGCGAGACCTCGCGCGCCACCAGTTCGGCGAGCATTCGCGCGAGAAAACCAGTGGTGCCAAGGATTTCCTCGCAGCGGGCGAGATCATCAGCTTTCGGAGTGCGTTTCCCGGTCTCCCACATCGCGACGAGTGACTGGGACACGAACACGGCCTTGGCCAGTTCCTCCTGGCTCAGCGATTTCCCATCCCTGGCCAGCGCCAGTTCCCTACCCCATGCTTCCAGTGCGGTGCGGCGTTTGCGTGCCATGGTCAGTCTCACATCGTTCGGTGATGACAGCGGGGTGATCACGCACGGCCTATATCGTGTCACTGATTGTCATCCTAGCCCGATGCGGCGAGAGTGGACAGCGCGGAACCGGAGGGATCCGCGATCGGGAAAAACAAAGGAGAAACGCCCATGGCCGCCACCTTGACCGACGCCAGCAGCACCGCCGGGGACACCGACGACCATTCCGTCGTCCGGCTCGTCGCGGACCGGCTCGCGAAACGGGGAATCCCGTCGGCGATCGAAGAGGAGCACTGGCTGACCCTGCCCGGCGCCGGGGGCGAGTTCTACGCCGACGCCTACGGGCAGGTGGTGTGGGCCTTCCGGCTGCCGCCGGCCCAGTGCGACGACCCGGTCCGCATCATCCGGACGATCCTGCTGCTGATCGGCGCGGAAGACCTTGCCGGGCTGGATTTCTCCCCGGCGCCGCGGGACACCCTGCGCCGCACGGTCGGCGCCGCGCTGCACGCGCTCGGCCTGGCGGTGCGCCTGGTCGTGAGCGAGGACGCGGTGGCGTGGCGCGTCTGTGTCGAGCTGGCCGTGTCCGATCCGTCCCGGCCGTCACGCGGTGAGGTCCGGCTCGCCGACAACGGCGAACTCAGCTGGTCCTGCCTGTGCGGCCCGGAACCGGGCCTGGCCGCCGAGGACATCGCCCACACCCTCGCCACCGTGCTGCACTGTCCGTGAATGCCACATTGAGGGAATCAGAGTCCCTCAATGTGGCATTCACGGACCGTCTACGCGGCTTCCCTCGAAGGAGCGCAGGCGCAGGCTGTTCGAGACCACCAGTACCGACGACAGCGACATCGCCGCGCCGGCGATGAGCGGGTTCAGCAGCCCGAGCGCGGCGAGGGGGATCGCCGCGACGTTGTAGCCGAAGGCCCACAGCAGATTGCCACGGATGACGCGCAACGTGCGGTTCGCCAGCCGGATCGCGTCGGGCACCACGCGCAGGTCGTCGCGCACGAGCACGACGTCGGCCGAGCGCAGCGCGATGTCGCTGCCCCTGGCCATCGCCATGCCGAGGTCGGCGGTCGCGAGCGCGGGGCCGTCGTTGATCCCGTCGCCGACCATCGCGACCCGCGCTCCCCCGGCGCGCAACGCTTCGACGGCCTCGGCCTTCTCCGCGGGCAGCACCCCGGCACGGACGTCGTCGATGCCGACCTCGGCCGCGACAACCCGGGCCGCGGTCTCGTTGTCGCCGGTCAGCAGGACCGTCCGCAGACCGAGGTCGTGCAACGCGGCCACCGCGGCGCGCGCGGACGGCTTGACGACGTCGCGGATCACCAGCAGCCCGGCGATCCGCGCGTCCACCGCGACAAGGACCGCCGTCGCCCCGTCCCCCTCGGCGGCGGCGAGCTGTTCCCCGACGTCTCCCGGAACGTCGGGGAACAGCCGCGGGCTGCCGACCTTGACGTCGTGACCTTCGACCGTCCCCTGCGCACCGAGCCCCGGCAGCGCGGCGAACTCCGTGACGTCGGGCAGCTCCGGCAGTTCGGCCTTCGCCGCGGTGACCACGGCCGCCGCGATCGCGTGCTCCGAACCGGCTTCGACCGCCCCGGCGAACCGCAGCAGTTCGGCCGAGGTGAACCCGTCCGCCGGATAGTGCCCGGTGACCGTCATCCGGCCGGTGGTGACCGTGCCTGTCTTGTCCAGCACCACGGTGTCGACCGAGCGGCTGGCCTCCAGCGCGTCCGGCCCCTTGATGAGGATGCCGAGCTGGGCGCCCCGGCCGACCCCCGCCATCAGCGCGGTCGGCGTCGCCAGGCCGAGCGCGCACGGGCAGGCGATGATGAGCACCGAGACCGCGGCCGTGAACGCGTCCCGCACCGGCTGCCCGGTCAGCAGCCAGCCCGCGAGGGTGAGCACGGCCAGGCCCAGCACCACCGGGACGAACACCGCGCAGATCCGGTCCACGAGCCGCTGTACGTTGGCCTTGCGGGCCTGCGCGCGCTCGGCGAGCGCGGTCATCTGCGCGAGCTGGGTGTGCGCGCCGACCGCGGTCGCCCGGACGATCAGCCGTCCGTCGCGGTTGATCCCGGCGCCGATCACCCGGTCACCCGGCCCGACCTCGGCGGGCACCGGCTCACCGGTCACCGCACTGACATCCACTGTGGACAATCCACTGTCGACAACGCCGTCGGCAGCGATGGACTCCCCCGGCTTGACCACGAAGAGATCGCCGACGGCCAGCTCACCGATCGGCACCATCCGCTCGACGCCGTCGCGTAGCACCCGGACGTCCTTGGCAGCCAACGCATCCAGCGCGGCGAGCAGCCCTGCGGCGCTGCGTCGTGACCGGCTCTCGAAGTAGCGTCCGGCGAGCAGGAAGGTGGTCACGCCCGCCGCGACGTCGAGGTAGATCGCGTCCGCCCCGGCCGCCGTGGGGCCGAAGCCGATCCAGTAGCCGGGCTCGTGCCCGCCGAAGAGCGTCGCCCAGCCGGACCAGGCGAACGACGCGAGCACGCCGATCGACACCAGAGTGTCCATACTGGACGATCGATGCCGCAGATTCCGCAGTGCCGCACGGTGGAACGGCAGCGCGGACCAGAACACGACCGGGAAGGCCAGCGCGAGACAGAGCAGTTGCCAGCCGGGGAATCGCAGCGAGGGCACCAGTGCGAGCGTGATGGACAGGTTCCCGAGCGGGATCGCCAGCACCGCCGCCACGATGAGACGACGGCGCAGATCCGCGACCCTCGCCGTCCCGAGTTCGGCGTCGTCCTCGCCCCGGAGCCTCGCCTCGTAACCGGCCTTGCGGATCCGGCCGAGCAGGACGTCGTCAGCCATGTCCCCGGGTGCTTGAACGGTCGCCCGTTCTGTGGCGTAGTTGACCGAGGCGCGGACGCCGTCGAGCTTGTTCAGTGTGCGTTCCACCCGTGCCGAGCAGGCGGCGCAGGTCATGCCGGACACGGCCAGTTCGACCGTGCGGATCGGGGTCGTCCCGGTGGTCGTGGTGGTCATTTTCGGTGGCTCCGTGGGGTTTTCAGCGTCGCTTGGCGGCGAGTTCGGCGAGCATGGCGTTGTAGGCGGCGAAGTCGTCTTCGCCGGTGCGGTCGATGCGTTTGGCCTCGCGTTCGTCGGCGCGGGCCCACTGGGCGAGCAGCGCGACGACCACGACCACCATCGGGATTTCCCCGGTGGCCCAGGCGATCCCGCCGCCGAGCTGCTGATCGGTGAGGAGATCTCCGGCCCAGGGCAGGGAAAGATAGCGGTAGAATGTCTCGGCGATCACGACCTGTTTGTTCATCAGGATCACGCCGAAGAACGCGTGGAACGGCATGACCGCGAAGAGCATGCCCAGCCGCGCCAGATGCGGCAGCGGGCGCGGCGGGCGGTCGACACCGACGACGAGCCAGAAGAACACGTACCCTGCCACCAGGAAATGCAGGTTCATCAGCTGGTGCGCCCAGTGATAGAGCATCGCCTGGCCGAACAGGTCGGTGAAGTACAGCGCGTAGAAGGAACCGACGAACACCACCGACGCGAGCGCGGGATGTCCGATGATCCGTGCCGCCCGCGAATGCAGCAGGGAGACGAGCCATTCGCGCGGGCCCGGTGCCGCGTCCCGGCCCGCCGCCGGGAGCGCCCGGAGTGCCAGGGTGAGCGGGCCGCCCAGCACGAGCAGCACCGGGGCCAGCATGTTCAACGTCATGTGGATGATCATGTGCATGCTGAAGGTGCCCGAGGCGTATGGCCCGAGCCCGGACGACGTCGCGATGAGGACCACGAGCCAGCCCGCGCACCACGCGATGGTTCTGCGCGGGGCCCAGGCGTCCCCGCGGCGGCGCAGCCGGCGGACGCCGAGGAGGTACGCACCGATCGCGATCAGCGCGACGAAACCGAAGAGCAGGTCGAACCGCCAGCCGAAAACCAGCCCGGCGAACGACGGCGGGTTGTCGAGGTTGTAGCCGAGCACGGTTTCCTGCACCGTGGCCGGGTTGTTCAGGAACGACGGCGGCACCAGATGGGTCAGCCCGACGGAGGTACCCAGCGCGACGGCCAGCAGCAGGAGTTCGATGATCAGGACCCGCCAGCGCGATCCGTTACGCCGTCGCAACGCCATGATCGGCACACCGAGGATCGCCAGGACGACCAGGTCGATCCCCAGCAGCAACCCGTACCCGCTCGCCAGCCCGGCGGGGCGGGCAAGGATCAGCCCGGCGACCGCGCCGGAGATCCCGACCACGAGGAAGCAGACCAGCGAAAGCCGTTGGTAGCGGCGAAGAATCACCGCGTCCGGCTCTTTGACGCGACGGAGATACGCGAGCAGCGCGACGAGCGATCCCGCCCACGCGCTCGCCGCGGGGATGTGCCACAGCATGGCGTTGGTGGCGAAGTCGTGCCAGCCGCCGACCGACGCGTGCCCGGCGACCACCGGCGGGAGCAGCCCTGCCATCGCGACGACGACGCCGAGCACCGTCGTGCGCCAGCTCAGCGTGAACCAGCACAGCAAGGACACGATGATCGCCGCGACCAGCACGCACAGCCACGCCTTCGGCTCTTCTGCCGCGTCCACAGTGGACAGGAGAACACCCGGTTCGAGCATCCGCCGCACCGGCAGCCCGGAGGCGTCCGCCGCCGAGAACGGCACGGCGAGCACCGCCGCCGCCACCCAGCCGGACGCGGCCCACGCCGCCAGCCGCACCGCGGAGAACGCCTCCGCCGTCAGGAACCCGCCCCGGCGTCCCGGCGCCACGAAAGCCGCGAACACGAGCGATCCGCCGCAGACGACACCCGCGACGTCGGCCGCGAACCGGACCACCCCGAAGCCGAACGCCGTCACCGCGCCGGGATCACTGTCCCCGAGCAGCGCGTAGACGTTCCCGGCCAGCGCCACCACCAGCAGCACCACGGCGAGCCCGGCCAGCCAGACCACGGGCAGGAGCACGGCGGGGTACCGGCGCGGCGGGGACGGGGAAAGTTCGGTTGTCCGCACCCTTCACCTGTCGGCTGGGATGTGCTCCGAGTTCCCGAAAGGACCGGACGGGTGACGGCCCTCACTTCGGACATCGGTGACGACGTCTCGGGCGCGATGTTCGGATCGGACCGCGCGGGCCTATCGCGCGTGGAGGGATTCCGTCGGCGGTCCACTTGCGCTTTGGTCGGAGTTTTCGGCGGAAATCCTTTTACAGCAAGGAAAAGTGCGTGTCGCAGGTTCACCCGATCGATAGCACACATGTTCGATCGGGCGGCGTATCGTTGATGTCGTGGCAGTCGACAGCAGCACCTCCGCAACGCGCACCGAGTGGTGGCGCGTCGATGTCGGCTGCCTGCTGACACGGCTCTTGGAGTCCGAGTGTGTGCAGCGTCGGGAAGCCGCTGTGCAGGGCGAGGTGATGGCCGAGCTGGAACGACGCGGCATCCGCGATACCACCGGCTATGGAAGCCTCATGCGTCTGTTGCAGGAGACGCTGAACATCCCCTACGCCGAAGCGAAAGCACGCGCAGCACGGGCGCTCGCGTTGAACGGCACCCGCGATCTCACCACCGGCGAACAGCCACCCACGGCACCCGCCACCGCGCAGGCCGCATCCGAGGGCGCGATCGGCGCCGCCCAGATCGACGAGATCCTCCGGGTCCTCGACAAACTCCCCAAAACAGCCCCGGCGGATCAGCGGGAGCAGGCCGAGAAAATCCTCGCCGAACTCGCCCGCGCCGCCGGACCCCGAGAAATCCGCGCCGCCGGACGACGTTTGTTGAGTCAGCTTGATCCGGACGGTCGGGAACCCAAAACCCGCGAACCGAAACCCTTCCAGCCCGAGTTCTCCCTCGCACCGCACCGTGACGGCGGACATCACATCAAAGCCCGGGTGGACGACGAGACCTCCGCACGCCTGCAAGCCATGCTCGACCCACTCGCGAAACCCCGCCCCGCCACCGAAGAGGAAGGGCGCGATACCCGAACCCAATGGGAGCGGCGCGGGTGTGCGTTCTCGGAGCTGGTGCGGATGTGGACCGAACACCCCGACCTGCCCACACAGGCCGGAGAAGCCACCCACATCGTCGTCACCATCGGACTCAAAGAACTACGAACCGGGATCGGACAGGCCACCCTTGATCTGCTCGGCGAGATCACCGCAGCCGAAGCACGACGACTCGCCTGCGACGCCAAGATCATTCCCATGGTCCTGGGGACGCACGGCGAACCCCTCGACGTCGGCCGAGCACAGCGCCTGGCCACCCCGGCCATCCGCCGCGCCCTCATGCGTCGCGACGGCGGCTGCGCCTTCCCCGGCTGCGATGCCCCCGCCTACCGTTGCACACCGCACCACGTGACCTACTGGGCACATCACGGTGAGACCAAAGTGGACAATCTCGTCCTCCTCTGTTCCGTCCACCACAAGCTCATCCACCACTCCCCATGGGAAGTCCGAATCGCCAGCGACGGACTCCCGGAATTCGTACCACCCGCATGGCTGGACGCCACCCGCACACCACGACGCAACACCATCCACCTACGAACCTAAGCCGAACGCGCGACACGGTGCCTGCTCATCACAGGTACAGGGCACAGCTCTGTCCTCCGACTTCGGCCTCTCCAGCGCGTGAATGGCACTTTGGGGACGTCAGACCTTGCCGAAATGCCCTTCACGACATCCTGGCTCGCCCCTTGAACGTCACCACGAGAACCATCGAGCTGACCCGAGGGGACGGATCACGATCATGTCCTATCCCTACCAAGTCAAGGACTTCGACGAAATGGCACGGAAGCTCTGTCTCGGCGAGTGGCTGGTGCTCCGGCACGAGCACCTGTGTGGCATCGACCTGGACATCTGGAAAGAAGGCGTCGACCGCGCCTGCGCCGCGCTCGGGATCGATGTGATGATGCAGGATATCCCGCACAAGGATCTCACCGTGGTGTTCAACACGGCCAGGGAAATGGTGCCGCGCATCGAGCAAATCCACGACTCGATCCGCCGGATCGAACGGTATCGCTGGCTCGACCGGCTCACCGGCTAGGCGGCTACTTCATGGTGGCGAGCTGGATCAGGTTGCCGCAGGTGTCGTCGAGAACAGCGGTGACCACCGGGCCCATGTCGGTCGCCTCCTGGGTGAACTGGACGCCCAGCCCCTTGAGCCGCTCGACCTCGGCGTAGACGTCGTCGACGGCGAACTGGGTGTAGGGGATGCCGTCGGTGACCAGTCCCTTCTTGAACGGGCCCGCCGCCGGGTGACCGTCCGGTTCCAGCAGCAGCTCGACGCCGTCCGGGTTGGCCGGGGAGACCACGGTGAGCCAGCGTGCTCCGCCGGCGGGCACGTCGGTCTTCTTGATGAAGCCCAGTTTCTCGGTGTAGAAGGCGAGCGCCTTGGCCTGGTCGTCGACCAGCACGCTGGTGATGTTGATGCGGATCATGGGTTCGGTGCCTCTCGGTCGATGGGCCACCGCTCGACGATCGAACGCAGCGGGCTCGTGTCGATGTGGTGGAACTTGTACCGGCCTTGCCGCCGGGTGTGCACCAGGCCTGCCTGCTCGAGCACCGCGAGGTGCTGCGAAATGGCCTGACGCGAAGACGCCAGGCCGTGTTTCATGCTCAGCCGGCCACAAAGCTCGAACAGTGTCTGACCGTCCCTTTCGGTCAGCTCGTCCAGGATGATGCGTCGCGTCGCGTCGCCGATCGCCTTGAACAGGTCCGCGTCCACACGCCCCGTTATAGGCAAGCCGTCACTTGCCTGTCAAGCGGGCTCACCCTCCCGTGCGACACGCTCCGCGGCGTCCATGGCCTTGTCGGTCACCACCCGCACGCCGACGACCAGGGTGAGCACGAGCCCGCTCATGATCACGAACAAGGCGGACAGCCCCAGCCACTGCGCCAAGAGTCCGCCCGCGGCCGCGCCCAGCGGTTTGGTGCCCCAGGCGACGAGCCGGTGCGCGCTGGTGAGGCGTCCGAGCAACCGATCCGGGGTAATCCGCTGACGCAGCGAAACCATGACGACGTTCGAGACCACGATTCCCAGACCGCCGACGAAGAACGCGGCCCCGACGACGAGCGGTTGCGCGGTGAACGCGGGAACACCCAGCAGTACGGCGGTGCAGAGGAGCCCCGCGCCGAGTGAACGCGCCCGGCCGAGGAGCCGTTCGACCCGTTCCGCGAAGAGCGAACCGACGGCGTTCCCGACAGCCACCATGGTCAGCAGGAAACCGTAGTCCTGTGTGGACAGTTTCAGCATGGATTCCGGCCCGACCGCATAGAGCGCCAGAACGGCCCACACGGCACCGGTGGCGAAGTTGAACACACCGACCATGACGGCAAAGGTCCGCAAGATCCGTTGCCGCCAAAGGAATTGCAATCCCTCGGCGATGTCGGCGCGCAGGCTGGCTGGCCGCTCCTGGTGAATCCGGAATCGCCCGCGAAGCGCCACCAGCGCCACGATGGCGACGGCCCACAGCCCGACCGGCGTCCCGAGCGCGAACATCGTCCCGGCCGCCACCAGGAATCCGGCCAACGGCGGGCCGGCGAACTCGTTGGCCGTCAACTCGACCCCGTAGAGGCGTCCGTTGGCCCGGGAGAGGTGCTCGCGCCCGACCACCTGCGGCATGATCGACTGCGCCGCGGTGTCGTAGATCGTCTCGGCGACACCGACGAAGACCGCGACGACGTACAGCGCCCAGATCGAACCGAGATCGAACGCCAACGCGAGGACGAGAACAGCGAGCAGCACAGCCCTGGCCACGTTCGCGACCAGCATCGCACGGCGACGATCGATGCGGTCGACCAGCGCACCGACCGGCAACGCGCACACCAGCCACGGCAGGCTGAAGGCGACGGCCAGCCCCGAGATCAGCACCGGGGATCGGGTGAAGCCGATGGCCACCAGCGGCAGGGCATTCTTGACGACGCCGTCGGCCAGGCTCGACAGACCGGCCGCGGTCCACAGCCGCCAGTAGTCCCCGCCCAGACCTCGCTTCGCAGGCACATCCACCCATGGAGAATTACACATCGATTGAGAAAACTCCATCGATGTGGCTGAATCCATCGATGGACTACCGTGGCCGTCATGGACGGCGAGACGACCATCCGGCAGCCCGCGGGCGGGCCCGCTGCCCCGCGCAAACGCCGCCCTGCGACGGCGAAGGAGGCGAAGGCGGCCGGTCACCCGCTGCGCCTGCGGATTCTGCGCCTGTGCCAACAGAAGGAGCTGACGAACAAGCAGCTGGCCGACCGCCTCGAACGCGACCCGGGCACCGTGCTCTACCACGTCCGCCAGCTGGTCGACGCGGGCTTGCTGGAGCAGGCGGCGGTCCGCACCGGGGAGAGCGGCGCACTGGAGAAGCCCTATCGCGCTGTCGGCAACACCTGGTGGCTCGACGGTCCGCTGAACGACTTCGACGCGGAGACCCGGTTCGCTCCGGTCGAAGCTTTTCAGGAGGAGCTGCGCGAGGCGGGCCCGGAGCAGGTTCAGGCCTACGAGCGCTTTCTGCTGCACCTGTCCCCGGAGGACGTCGCCGAGCTGGACCGCCGCATCCTCGAGGTCCTCGACGAATACGTCTCGACCGACGACCAGCGTCGCGACCGGCCCGCGGTGAACGGCATCTTCCTCCTGCACCGGCTCGCCGAATAAGCCGGATAACCAGCCACAGCAAGGAAATCCGGTGGCCCTGGCGTGCGGGCGCTGGCACGATCATCGTCATGACCACTTCACGCGTCGGCGTCCGGATCTCCCGCGAAGTACCCCCGGCACGGCTGACGAAGCTGGCGCGCCAGGCGGAGCAGGCGGGGCTCGACGAACTTTGGGTGGTCGAGGACTGCTTCTACGCGGGCGGCATCGCCACCGCGGCGACAGTGCTGGCCGCGACCGAGAAGATCCCGGTCGGCATCGGCGTGCTGCCCGCGGTCGCCCGCAACCCCGCCATCGCCGCGATGGAGCTGGCCACGCTCGCCGAGCTGCACCCCGGGCGCCTGATCGCCGGGATCGGCCACGGCGTGCCGTCCTGGATGCGGCAGATCGGCGCCTACCCCGCGTCCCCGCTGACGGCGCTGGAGGAGACGCTCACCGCGATCCGGCGGCTGCTCGCGGGCGAGCGGCTTTCCGTGTCGGGTAAGTACGTCCGGCTCGACGAGGTCGAGCTGGACTATCCGCCCGCTGTCGTGCCGCCGGTGCTCGCCGGGGTCCGCGGGCCGAAGTCGCTCGCGCTGTCCGGCAGGGCCGCCGACGGCACGGTGCTCGCCGAGCCCGCCGCCCCGGAGTACGTGCGAGCCGCCCGCGCCACGATCGACGCCGACCCGCACACGGTCGTCACCTACAACTGGCTCGCGCTGGGCCAGGACCCGGACCGGGCGAGGGAGCGCGTCCGGAAGACCCTGGCCGACAGCCTCAAGCCCAGCACCGCCGAGCACCTGCGGCCGCTGCCGTTCGGCGAGGAGATCCTCGCCCTCATCGAAGAGGGCGCGGACGAGCTGGCCGCGCGGCTGCGACCGGAGTGGATCGACCACCTCACGGTGTCCGGGAACCTCGCCGGATGTGCCGAGCGGGTCCGGCGGCTGCACGAGGCCGGGAGCGAATCGGTGATCCTGTTGCCGCTGCCGGACGAGCCCGAGGAGGACGGCATCGCCGCGGCCGGAGAAGTCGCCGCCGAGCTTCGTCGCGCGGGCCGGTAATCCGCCCACCCGGCGGAGAACTGTGCCAAGATTCCCGGCGGCGGCATGTCGAGGGGACGCCATCGGCGACGACCCACCGGTGAAGGGGCCCGCCACGGGCCGTCACCCGAGGGAGTCGAGATGAAGTTCCTGCTGAACACGCATATGAACCCGGCGGCATGGAGAGCGCTACCGGAGGACGAACGTGCCGCGGTGCGGGACGGCCGGGGCACGTTCGCGCACGCGATCACCGAGTCCGGTGAAATGATCATGAGCCAGGCGCTGGCCGACCCGTCACACAGTGCCGTGGTCCGCGTCCGGGGCGGCGAGCCGGTCGTCTCCGACGGCCCCTACCGCGAAGCCGCGGAGTTCCTCTCCGGCTACTACCTGATCGACTGCGACGACAAGGAACGCGCGATCGAACTCGCGGCCCGGATTCCCGAGGCCCGCGTCGAAGGATTCGGCGTCGAGGTGCGGCCGGTCATGTTCTCCGCCGGGATGGAGATGTGAACACCGCGCCCGCGATCGAGGACCTGCTGCGCGAGCTGGCGCCGCAGGTCCTCGGCGTGCTCGCCCGCCGCTACGGCCAGTTCGAGGAATGCGAGGACGCCGTTCAGGAGGCCGTCCTCGCCGCGGCCACGCAATGGCCCGATCAGGGCGTCCCGGCCAACCCGCGCGGCTGGCTGATCTCCGTCGGCTCGCGGCGGCTGATCGACCAGTTCCGCAAGGACCAGTCGCGCCGGCAGCGGGAGGACACCGCCACCGCGCAGGCACTTCCGTTGCACACCGGCGAACGCGACGAGGACGTCCCCGACGCCGACGACACGTTGATCCTGCTCTTCCTGTGCTGCCACCCGACCCTGACCCCGGCGTCCCAGACCGCGCTCACCCTGCGCGCCGTCGGTGGCCTCACCACCGCCGAGATCGCGCACGCCTTCCTGGTGCCCGAGGCCACGATGGCCGCTCGCATCAGCCGTGCCAAGAAGAACATCAAGGCCGCGGGCAGCCAGTTCGCCATGCCCGCGGCCGACGAACGCGACGAACGGCTCGCCGTCGTCCTGCAGGTGCTCTACCTGATCTTCAACGAGGGCTACACGGCATCCTCGGGCGAGACCCTGCACCGCGCCGACCTCGCCCAGGAAGCCATCCGGCTGACCCGTCTGGTCCGGCGGCTGCTGCCCGAAGACACCGAGGTCGCCGGGCTGCTCTCGCTCATGTTGCTGACCGACTCGCGCCGCGGCGCCCGCACCGGGCCGTCCGGTGAACTGATCCCGCTGGCCGAGCAGGACCGCACCCTGTGGGACAGCGAGCTGCTGGTGGAGGGGACGACGCTGATCGGCGACACCATGAAGCACGCGTCGCTGGGCCCCTATCTGCTCCAAGCGGCGATCGCCGCGACGCACGCGAGCGCGGCGAAGGCCGAGGACACCGACTGGCAGCAGGTCCACACGCTGTACAAGATCCTCGAACGGATCGCACCCAACCCGATGGTGACGCTCAACCGCGCTGTCGCGCTCGCCGAAACCCAGGGCCCGGCCGCTGCCCTCGATCTTCTGTCCACACTGGACAGTGACGACCGGATGTCCGGCCACCATCGGTTGCACGCCGTCCGCGCGCACCTGCGGGAGAAGGCGGGCGACACGGCGGGCGCGCTGGAGAGCTACCGGCTCGCCGCGCGGATCACGACCAGTCTCGCCGAGCGGCGTTACCTCGAATCACGCGCCGCCCGGCTGAGCTGAGTCCTATTTGTCCGTCGGCTGGACCGTCCGTTGTGGACGGCGTAGCAGCGCGCGTTCGGCGGCGGTCCACGCGGTGGTCGTGAGCAGGTACAGATCCGCGGCCACCGGGAGAAAGATCGTGGCGAGCACGGTCCCATAGGGAAGGAACCGCAGCAGCTTCGCGGCGGGCGCCGAGGCGGTTTCGGTCCGCTGACGGTCCTGCCAGCGCACCGAGAACCACGCGACGACACCGAGCGCGGCCGCGATCACGAACACCATCGGGCCCGCCGCGAAGCCGTGCCCGCCCAGCGGCGTCCCCAGCACCGTGCCGGACAGCAGCGAGTTGGGCTCGCCGTCGATCACCGGGGTGGTGAACAGCCGGTACATCACCCAGAAGAACGGCAGCTGCGCGAGCATCGGCAGGCAGCCGACGAACATCGATGTGCCCGATTCGGCCTGCAGCCGGGAGATTTCGGCGGCCAGCCGTTCGCGGTCGCCCGCGTGTTTCTTCTGCAGCTCGCCGATCCGGGGCATCAGCTCGGCCCTGGCCCGCTCGCCGCGTACGGCGGATTTCGCGAGCGGGAGCAGCAGAAGCCGGACGGTGGCGGTGAACAGGACGATCGCCAGCGCGATCGCGAAGTGACCGGTGACGGGCTGGGTGACCGCGACAAGCCAGTGGACGAGGTGATACGCGCCCGAAACGGGCACGTCGAGAAAGCCGAACATGGGCAGCACTCCGTGGCTAGAAAGAAGAACAGTGAGGTGAACGGAATGGCTGCGCAGAAAAGAAAGGGAGAACTACGCAGCCGTGCTGCGCGTGCCCGGTGCCCGTGGCCTGCTGCGGCCGGGCGCGCCGGGATCCCTGAGCCTGATGAACTCGGCGCGGCGGGCCCGCTGCCGCAACGCGATGGCGCGGCCTCGTGTCGGCGCCGACCACAGGGCCAGTTCATCGCCGTGGGCGCGGCTGACGAGGAGGACCACGAGCAAGCTCGCGGCCACGACCGACGCGAACGCGACCAGGGCCGTGGCCGAGGTGAGCGCGGGGAACGCCAAGGCCAGCAATGTGGTCACGATGCGCCCCCCTTTCCCAGACCCCGCCAGAGTACCCGAATCCGATCGCGTACCGGTGATCGGGAAATGATCACTTCCGGCCACTCCGATGAGCGATTGACCGGATACGCACCGTTCCCGCAGGATGACCGGACGGACGAAGAAGTCCTACGGACAAGGAGAATCCGTTGGCGATCCGGCGGTTCCTGCTCCTGCTCGCGGTCATTCCGCTGCTCCCGTTCACGGCGACCACCGCCTCCGCCGCGGACCGCTGGGCGGTCAGCCTGACCGGCGACGTGACAGCGGAGGTCTCCCTCGACGCGGACGGCAGCCTGCTGTTCGCGGCCACCCGCGGCGGACGATCGGTCCTCGCCCCGGCACCGATGGGCATCCGCACCACCGCCGCCGACCTCACGCGCGGACTGCGTTTCCTCGGCCGCACGGACCGCGAGGTCGACGAGCGGTACACCATGACCACCGGCAAACGCCTGCACCGGCACGCGCGCTCGGCGGAGATGACACTGTCGTTCGAGAACGAGGACGACGTCCGGCTCGACGTCGTGGTCCGTGCCGCGGCAGACGGCGTCGCCTACCGCTATCACCTGCCCGAGGCCGAGCGGGTGCGGGTGACCGGCGAGACGTCCGCGTTCGCCCCGGCACCGGCGTCGGCCGCGTGGCTGCTGCCCTACACACCGAACTACGAAGGCGTCCGGTTCGAGACCACCGCCGCCGGCGCCCCACGCGGCGACTACGGCTTCCCGTCACTGTTCGACGTCGGCGGCACCTACGCCCTGCTCACCGAGTCCGATGTGGACGGACGATACTCCGGCGCGCGGCTGACCCACACCGGCAGCGGCAACTACCGGATCAAGCTCGCTGACACCGAGGTCCACACGCGGGGCCCGACGCCGTGGCGGGTGGCGATCATCGGCGATCTGGCGACGGTGACCGAATCCACCCTCGTGGACGACCTGGCACCGCCGTCGAAACTGGCAGACACCTCGTGGATCCGGCCGGGCAAGGTGGCGTGGTCATGGCTTTCCGAGCACGACAGCCCGAAGGATCCGAAGCGGCAGAAGGACTTCATCGATTTCGCCGCGCGGAACGGCTGGCCGTACGTGCTAATCGACGAGGGCTGGGACGCGTCCTGGGTGCCCGGCATCATCGACTACGCGCGGGAACGCGACGTCGACGTGATCCTCTGGTACCACTGGTCCACAATGGACACCGCGGCGAAGCGGGCGATCAACCTCACCAAGGCCAAGCTGTGGGGCGCGGCCGGGGTCAAGGTCGACTTCATGGATTCCGACGCGCAGGCGCGGTTCCGGTGGTACGACGCCATGGTCGCCGACGCCGCGCGCTTCCGCCTGATGATCAACTTCCATGGCGCGACGATCCCCCGCGGCCTGCAACGCACCTGGCCGCACGTGATGAGCATGGAGGCGGTACGCGGCGCCGAGCAGTTCAAGACCCGCGCGTCGACCAACACGATGTTCCCGTTCACCCGCAACGTGGTCGGCAGTATGGACTACACGCCGACGGCGTTCGTCGTGTCGGATCGGGACACCACCGAGGCACACGAGGTCGCGACGTTCTTCGTCTACGAGTCCGGCTGGCAGCACGCCGCGGACAAACCCGAGAACTACGAATCGCGGCCCGAGGCACTCTGGACACTCGACCGGCTCCCGACGGTCTGGGACGAAACCCGCCTGATCACCGGCAGGCCCGGCCAGGACGCCGTGTTCGCGCGACGCTCCGGCGGCCGCTGGTTCCTCGGTGGCATCCACGCCGGGCCGGCGACCACGATCACCTCGCGGCTGGACTTCCTCGGCGAAGGCCCGTGGCGCGCCGAGCTGGTACGCGACAAGCCAGGAGGCGGACTCACGCGCGAGAGGTTCTCCGTCGAGCCCGACGGCCGGATCAGCGTGCCGGTCCTGGCGAACGGCGGATTCGTGACGGTGTTCTGCCGTCCAGCCGACTGCGACCGGTAGTTCAGACACCCAGCGCGGCACAGGCCGCGTCGACCGTTGCCTTGCGCAGGTCGTCGGCGGGGACGTCGGGGAACTGGACGGTGCAGTCCTGAATGCCGCCGAGCGCGACCACCGCGCGGGCCGACAGCGCCAGCGACGGATCCGGGCCGGTCAGCAGCGCCGCGAGCCGTTCCCGCCAGGCCAGCACGATCCTGATCAGGCCGAGCTCGGACAGCGTGGTCAGCTCGCTCATGATGAGGACGATCAGTTCGCGGTGCCGGTAGTGGAAGTCGAAGTACTCCTCGAACAACGCGCGGGGCGCGACCTCGTCCAGCGCCTCCTGGGCGACCAGGAACGCCTCACCCTCGTCGATCAGCGGCTGCACGATGCTGCGGACCAGCTCCTCGCGTGAGGAGAAGTGGTAGTACAGCGCCGGTTTGGTGATCCCGAGCCGGTCGGCGATCTCCTGCAGGCTGGTGTTGCGCACCCCCTTGCTCGTGAAGAGCTCACGCGCGGCCGTTTGGATGCGCTGCTTGGTGCCGGAGGGCTTGCTACTGGAGGGCTTGGCCACTAATCCAGCATAACTTACTTACCGTTAGGTCAGATCGATGGTACGCTTACCTTCCGGTAAGTAAGGAGGAATCATGAGAGTACTCGTCTCCGGCGCCAGCATCTCCGGACCGGTCCTGGCCTACTGGCTCACCCGCCACGGTTTCGAGGTCACGGTGGTCGAACGCGCTCCGTCCCCGCGCAAGACGGGCGGGCACGCCGTCGATCTGTTCCGGCCGGCCATGGAGATCTCCGAGCGGATGGGCGTACTGCCCCAGCTCGAAGCGAAGGCCACCGGCACCGACCGGATGACCGTGTATCGCGAGGGCGTCGCGCGGGGAGTTTCCGTGGATCTCACGAAGATCTACGGCGCGACCTCGGACCGGCACCTCGAGATCATGCGGGACGACCTGGGCGAGGTGTACTACGACGCCACCCGCGACGACGTCGAGTACGTGTTCGGCGACTCGATCACGTCGATCTCCGACGACGGCGAGGTGACCTTCGAACACGGTGCGCCACGCCGCTTCGACATCGTGGTCGGGGCAGACGGGCTGCACTCGAACGTCCGGCGGCTCGTCTTCGGCGAGGAGTCGCGGTTCAGCGAGTTCATCGGTGCCTACCTCGCGGTGTTTTCGGTGCCCAACGACCGGAACCTCGACGGCGAGTTCGTCAATCACCTCGGTGTCGACCGGATGGCCGGGATGTACGGCGCGCGGCACCTCGGCGACGCGCGGGTGGTGTGCCTGTTCCGTAGCGAACCGCTCGACTACCACTACCGCGATGTCGCACGGCAGAAGGAACTTCTGCGCGCGGCGTTCGCCGGGCTGCACTCCGACGTCGACGAATGGCTGGGGCGACTGGAGGACACCCCGGCGTTCTACTTCGACTCGATCACCCAGCTGCGGATGGACACATGGTCGCGCGGGCGGGTGACGCTCGTGGGCGACGCGGGTTACTGTCCAGGGCCCGCGGTCGGCGGCAGCACCAGCCTCGCCGTGCTCGGCGCCTACGTCCTGGCCGGGGAACTCGCCGCCGCGAACGGGGACCACACCCGCGCCTTCCCCGCCTACGAACGGGAAATGGCCGAGCTGGTACAGGCCAGCCGCACCTTCGCCACGACCGCGGCCAAGACCCTCATCCCGGGTTCGCGGTTCGGTATGTGGGGGCTCGTCACCGGCGCGCGGATCGTCTCCGCCCTGCCCGCCGGCGTGGGCAAGGCACTGGCGCGGCTCAACACCCAGACCTTCCGCATGCACGAATCGATGACCGTGAAGGACTACTCCACTTCGGTCACAGCCTGATCCGGCGCTCTCCCCGTGTTATATTTGGGCCCAAATGACTGGGTTCGCCTCGGCACGGGGAGAGCGATGGATCTGCGAAGCGCGCTGACCAGAGTGCTGGACAACCACGAGCGGTGGACGTCCCGGTTCGGCGAGTACCAGGTGGCCGAGGCGCTACGCGTCGACCAGGCGAAGCTGGAGTCCATTGTGGACGAACTGGCCGAACGACTGGAGGACAACTACCCGTTCTTCCACCCGCGCTACGCCGGGCAGATGCTCAAGCCGCCACATCCGGCCGCGGTGGCGGGGTATCTCGCCGCGATGCTGGTCAATCCGAACAACCACGCCCTCGACGGCGGACCGGCGACCGCGCGGATGGAACGCGAGGTCGTCGCCGAGCTGGCCACGATGTTCGGCTTCGGCACACATCTGGGACACCTCACCAGCAGCGGGACCATCGCCAACCTCGAAGCCCTTTACGTGGCAAGGGAAATCCACCCGGGGCGCGGCGTCGCCTTCAGCGCGGAAAGCCACTACACGCACGCGCGGATGTGCGGACTCCTCGGCGTCGAAGGCGTCCCGGTGCCCGTGGACGCGACGGGCCGGATGGACGTCGACGCGCTGCGTGAGCTTCTCGGCCGCGGCACGATCGGGACGGTGGTGGTCACCGCGGGCACCACCGGCCTCGGCGTCGTCGACCCGATTCACGACGTTCTCGCGTTGTGCCGCGAGCACGGCGTGCGGGTGCACGTCGACGCGGCGTACGGCGGGTTCTTCACCCTGCTCGCGGGCAACGACGGGCTCGAAGCCGCGCCGTGGGAGGCGATCGCGGGCTGCGATTCGGTGGTGGTCGACCCGCACAAGCACGGCCTGCAGCCCTACGGCTGCGGCGCGGTGCTGTTCGCCGATCCGGCGGTCGGACGATTCTACCGGCACGATTCGCCCTACACCTACTTCACCTCCGACGAACTGCATCTGGGCGAGATCAGCCTCGAATGCTCACGACCGGGCGCCGCGGCGGCGGCGTTGTGGCTGACGTTCCGGCTGTTCCCACTCACCACCGACGGCCTCGGCGCGGTGCTCGCCGCGGGCAGGCGGGCGGCGGCGAGCTGGGCCGCGCTGATCGAGGCGAGCGAACACCTGCGGCTCTACCAGCTGCCGGAACTGGACATCGTGAGCTATTTCCCGGTCACCGGCCGGCGGCTCAGCGAGGTCGACGCCGCCTCGGCCCGGGTGATGCACGAGGGCATGACGGATCCGGACGATCCGGTGTTCCTGAGCGTGCTGTCCACCAGCGCGGCCGGCTTCGGGCGCCGCCATCCCGGCTTCACCGAGGACGTCGCCCGGGTGCGGGTGCTGCGCAGCGTGCTCATGAAACCGGAGTCCGAGGACTACCTCGACACTCTGCACCGGCGCGTCGAAAAGCTCGCCGCGCGGGCTTGAATGCCGAGGTAGCCCCGGCAGGTCAGCCGACGGCGAGGGTCACCGCGGCGGTGTGCAGCACCCCGCCGGTCTGGAACTGCACGAACAGCCGCCAGTCCCCGGCCTTCGGCAGCGTCGCCTCGAACTTCAGCGCCGGGCCACCGTGGTCTCCCTCGGCTTTGCCGTGCGGGTGCAGATGCGCGAAGGCCTGGTCCCCGGCGTGGAAACCGGTCAGGTGCGCGTACGTGTCGAGGTAGGGCTGCAGGTCGGTGACCGGCTTGCCGTCCTTCGACACCGTGACGGTCAGCTCGTGACTCATCCCGGCCATGAGCTTGTCCCCGCCCAGCGTCAGCGTGTAACCGTCCACAGTGGTCATTGCCGACGCCGCGGGCAGCGGGGTGCCCGGCGCGTCTCCTGGCACGGTGACCTGCCGGCTCAGCACGAGCGGAACATCCTTGCCCGCACTGTCCTTCGTGGTGAACTGCGTGTAGGCGCGATACGTGCCGGGCTGCGCGGCGGCGAGGTCGGCCGTCCACGTCCCGTCGGCGGCCATCACCGGGTGGAGATGCTGGAACCCGCTCAGATCCGTTCGGATCAGGTAGAAGTGCATCAGCTTCGTCTGTTCCGGCTGGAACGCGGTCACCGCCGCGCCGCCGGCCCCGGTGATCCGGAACCGGAACGCGGACGGCTGCCCCGCGGGCAGCGACGTCGTCTCGGGAGCGAACCGGAACCCGGCGGACTCGGCGGCGAGGCCGTCACCGGCGGGCATGGCCATGCCCGGCATGTCCTGCCCGGACACAGGAGCGCCGGACGTGCCATGGTCCATTCCGGACATTCCGGAATCGTTACCGGAGCAGGCGGTGACGAGCAGGCCCGCCGCCGTCACCACGCCGATCAGTGTCGTCGAACGGCGGAAAGGTTTACGGAGCAAAGAAGGCATCACGAAGTGTCTCTCCAAAAAGGACACGCGAAGAACGCGTGCGAGGTGAACAGGTCAGCGGAGGCCGCTCCCTGTCACGTCCGGGAAACACACAACGTGGTCAGCAAATCCGGGGGTCTCGGTGGCGCTCTGTGCCGGAGGAACCGCGCGAACCGGCGCGTCGCCGACAGCGGCGGGGACACCGAGATCAGCACGACGGCGAGCAGCAGGAGTAGCAGCAACGCGGCCCAGCCGCGTGGCGGCGGAGTCGATACGCAGACACTGCCGTGTTCCGACGCGGGTGCCGCGTTCGGCAGGCCCGCCATGGGCGGCGCGGGCATCGCATGGCCGATGCCGTGCTCCGCCATGGCACCCCCGGCACACGCCTGCGCGGGCAGACCGTGCATGAGGAACACGCCGGTGAGCAGGGCGCACAACGTCAGCAGCCGGGCAATCACCCGGCCCTGCCCCGCCGCCGTCCCACGCTCCACGCCCTCCACCGTACCTACTCCCCGGGGGTACCTGCCGTTAAGGCCACCTTACGGGCGTCTGACGCCCGTAAGGTGGCCTCAACGGCATTTCGGTGCGCGGCGGCCGGTCAGCCGAGTTCGCGCAGCCGGGGGACGACCTGCTCGGAGAAGCTCTTCAGGAAGCGCTCCTGGTCGTGACCGGGGCCGTGGAAGACCAGGTGGTCGAATCCGGCCTCCACGTACGGCTTGATCTGCTCGACGGCCTCCGCAGGATCCGAGGCGACGATCCACCGCCGGGCCACCTGGTCGATCGGCAGCGCGTCGGCGGCGCGTTCCATCTCCGCCGGGTCCTCGATGCCGTGCTTCTGCTCCGGCGTCAGCGAAAGCGGCGCCCAGAAGCGGGTGTTCTCCAGCGCCTTCTCGTGGTCCGGGTCGTAGGACAGCTTGATCTCGATCATCTTGTCCACATCGGACAGCTTCCGCCCGTTCGCCTCGGCACCCTCCGCGACGGCGGGCAGCAGCTTTTCGGTGTAGAGGTCCATGCCCTTGCCGCTGGTGCAGATGAACCCGTCACCCTGCTTGCCGACGTACTTCGCCATCACCGGGCCACCGGCGGCGATGTAGATCGGCACACCGCCCTCGGGCCGGTCGTACACCGTGGCGTCGGTGGTCTGGTAGTACTCGCCCTCGAACGTGACCCGCTCCTCGCGCCACAGCGTGCGCATCAGCTCGACAGCCTCGCGCAGGCGCGCGAAGCGCTCCTTGAACCCCGGCCATTCGATACGCGCGACGGCGACCTCGTTGAGCGCCTCGCCGCTGCCGATGCCGAGCAGGACGCGCCCGGGATAGAGACAGCCGAGCGTGCCGAACGCCTGCGCCATCACGGCCGGGTTGTACCGGAACGTCGCGGTCAGCACGCTCGTGCCGAGGATCACGCGCGAGGTGCGCTCCCCCACCGCCGAAAGCCACGACAACGAGAACGGAGCATGGCCGCCGGTGTGCCGCCACGGCTGGTAGTGGTCGCTCACCATGACGCTGTCCAGCCCGACCTGCTCGGCGAGCACGGCGTACTCGACGAGTTCGCGCGGGCCGAATTGCTCGGCCGACGCCTTGTACCCGATCTTCAGAGCCATCCGGCTCATCACCACTTTCCTCTGTCCATCCCTGCGCTGCTGCCACCCAAAGTAGTCGCCTCCTGGCAATCCTTGCCTTGCCGTTGACGTCAACGTTTACCGTCGAGGACATGCGAATCGGTGAACTCGCCCGGCGAGCGGGCACCACGACGCGCGCGCTGCGGTTCTACGAGTCCCAGGGACTGCTCGCGGTGCGCCGCCGGGAGAACGGCTACCGCGAGTACGGCGAAGAGGACGTCCGGCTGGTCAACGAGATCCTGAGCCTGCAGGCCGCGGGACTCAGCCTCGACGACACGCGGCCGTTCGTGGAGTGCCTGCGTGCCGGGCATCCGGCCGGGGACGACTGTGCCGATTCGGTCGAGGTCTACGAGCGCAAGCTCGCGGAGGTCGACGCCTGCCTGGAGCGGCTCAACGCCGTCCGGGCCGGCCTGGTGACGAAGCTGACCGAGGCCATGTCCCGGCAGCCCGATCCGTGCCGGGTGACCCGGCCCGCCCCGAAGGAGTCCTGATGTCCGCACCGACCGCCGACCTCGTCGTCGTCACCGACGCCACCTTCGAGCAGGAAGTGCTCCGGGCAGGCAAGCCCGTCCTGGTGGACTTCTGGGCGCAGTGGTGCCCGCCGTGCCACATGATCGCCCCGGTGCTCGCCGAGATCGCGGCCGAACGGGCGGGCGAGCTGATCGTGCGCAAGTTCAACACCGACGAGAACCCGGTGATCGCGCGGGACTACCAGGTGATGTCGCTGCCCACGCTGATGCTCTTCCGCGACGGCGTGCCGATCCGCTCGATCGTCGGCGCCCGGCCGAAGGCGAGGCTGCTCGCCGAGCTGGATGCCGCGCTGACCTCCTGAAACGCGTTTTCTGTCGGTGCCCGCTGTTAGCGTGCGCACCATGACCTCGGACCCGAAGCCGGACCTGCACCGGTACCTCCAGATCGCCCGCGACGCCCTGTTGTGGAAGCTCGACGGGGCGTCGGAGTACGACGTCCGCCGCCCGATGACGCCGACCGGCACCAACCTGCTCGGTCTCGTCAAGCACGTGGCGTCCTGCGAGATCGCCTATTTCGGCGACACCTTCGGCAGGCCGTTCGACGTCCGGCCCCCGTGGTTCGACAAGATCGACGAGGATCCTCATGTCGATATGTGGGCCACCGCCGACGAGTCTCGCGAGGACATCCTCGGGCTGTATCGCCGGGTGCGAGCGCATTCCGACGCGACGATCGACGCACTGCCGCTGGACGCGCCGGGCCGCGTACCGCACTGGCCGGGCGAACGTGCCGAGGTCACGCTGCACCGGATCCTGGTGCACATGATCGCCGAGATCGATCGGCACGCGGGCCACGCCGACATCATCCGCGAACTCATGGACGGCACCGTCGGGCTGCGGCAGGACTCCACCAACCTGCCGACCGGCGACGAGACGTGGTGGAAGGACTATCGGGAGAAGCTGGAGCGCACAGCGAGGGAGGCGGGCGGACTCACGAAGCCTTGAGCGCCTTTTCGAGGTCGGCGCGGTTCATCTTGGACCGGCCCCTGATCCCGCGCTCGCGGGCGAGCCGGTCGAGGTCGGTCTTCGGCAGGTCCGACAGTTTCGGGCCTGTCTTGGCGTCCTTGCCCTTGCCCTGCGCGCTCGTGCTCCGCCTGCCTCGACGGCGGCTGCTCTCGACACTGCGCGAGAGCGCCTCGAACAGGTCGACCACCTTCGTTGGCTCGCCGGGTTCGGACTCGGGCACGACGGTGTCCCCGGACTTCTTCGCCGCGATCAGCTCGCGGACCCGTTCGGTGTAGGTGTCGCGGTATTCCTCGGGCTGCCATTCCTCGGTCATCGCGTCGATGAGGCCGACGGCCATGTCGAGTTCCTTCGCGCGCGTCTTCACCGACCCCGGAAGCCGCGGCAGGTCCTCGGCCGGATCGCGCAGGTCGGCGGCGAAGTGCAGGGTGTCCAGTAGCAAAACGTCGCCGTCGCCCGCCCGTACGAGCGCGAGATATTCCCGGCCGCGCATGACGAACTTCGCGACGCCGGCCTTCCCGCTCTGGGCCAGCGCCTCGCGAAGCAGCACGTAGGCCCGGTCCGACTCCTCCTTGCCGGGGCCGAGCCAGTAGGTCTTGTCGAACAGCATCGGCTCGACCTCGCCGAGGTCGACGAACGACTCGACGTCGATGGTCTTCGACCGGCCGGGCGCGATCTCGTCCAGTTCCTTCTGCTCGACCAGGACGTACTCACCGCCACCGGTTTCGTAGCCCTTCACGATGTCCTCGAAGGGCACCTCCTTGCCGGTGCGCTCGTTCACCCGCCGGTACCGGATGCGGTCACTCGTGCCGCGCTCGAACTGCCGGAACCGCACCGCGTGGTCCTCGATCGCGCTGAACAGCTGGACCGGGACCGTCACCAGACCGAACGAGAGCGCACCCCGCCAGATCGGCCTCGCCATCACGACCTCCTCACGCTCCACCATCCGGATTGCCGGGAAATCCGAATGGCAAACCCCGCTGAAAGTCTGTACACTGTACAGAGTTAATTCCCGAGCATCCCGAGGAGAACCTTTGAAGGTCACGTCCAGCGCTGTCTCGCTCACCGTCGACGACGTCGCCGCGTCGAGCGCGTTCTTCACCCGCCACCTGGGCTATCAGGAGCAGATGGCGGCCGACGGCTTCGCCTCGCTCGGCCGGGACGACGCGGCGATGAACGTCATCTTCCTGCGGCGCGGGCTGGAGATCCTCCCACCGGGCTTCCGCGATCAGCACGCGGCGGGCACGATCGTGGCGCTGGTGGTCGACGACCTCGACGCCGAACTCGCCCGGCTCACCGCCGAAGGCGTGGAGATCACGCTGCCGCTGCGCGAGGAGGAGTGGGGCGAGCGGCTGTTCCAGGTCACCGATCCCAACGGCGTCGTCGTCGAACTGGTCCAGTGGGTCACCCCTGCGGCGAAGGAGTGACGGGGCCCTCACTCCCGACTTAATGGGGCGGACAGGCTTCCGAGGTCCCGCTAGCCTCGGTCCGCCTGTCCCCCACCACGAAGGACACTCGTCGATGACTTCCGAACTCGCCGACAAGGACGTCGGCGCGCCCAAGACGTCCCGCCTGTCCCACGGCCTGCGTCAACGGCACCTGACCATGCTCGCGCTGGGCGGAGTCATCGGCTCGGGCTTGTTCGTGGGCTCGGGCGCGGGGATCGCGCTCGCCGGGCCGGGCATCGTCATCTCCTTCGCGCTGGCCGGGCTGCTCGCGCTGCTCGTCATGTTCATGATGGCCGAGATGGCCGCGGCGATGCCGGCCAGCGGCTCCTTCTCCGAACACGCCGAGCGCGCTTTCGGGCCGTGGGCCGGCTTCCTGGTCGGCTGGCTGTACTGGGCGACGCTGGTCATCGTGCTCGCCGTCGAGTCCACCGCCGCCGCGATCATCCTGAACAAGTGGATCCCGGCGATGCCGCAGTGGTCGCTCGTGCTCATCGTGATGACGTTGTTCACCGCGGTGAACCTCACGGCGGTGGGCAACTTCGGCGAGTTCGAGTTCTGGCTGGCGATGATCAAGGTCGCCGTGATCGTCGGGTTCCTCGTGCTCGGCGTGCTGGCGATCTTCGGGCTGCTGCCCGGCACGGCTTCGCCGGGGCTCGCGAACCTGACCGGCGACGGCGGCCTCCTGCCGCACGGCTGGAGTGGCGTGGTGAGCGCACTGCTCGCCGTCGTGTTCGCCTTCGGCGGTCTCGAGGTCATCACCATCGCGGCGGCGGAGTCCGACAACCCGGCCCGCGCCGTCGGCCGGGCGGCCCGCAGCGCGCTGTGGCGGATCGGGCTGTTCTACGTCGGTTCGATGATCGTCGTGGTCACCTTGCTGCCGTGGAACGACAGCAAGGTCGGCGGGAGTCCCTTCGTCGCGGTGCTCGAACACCTCGGCATCCCGGCGGCGGGACAGGTGATGAACGTCGTCATCCTGCTGGCGCTGCTGTCGGCGCTGAACGCGAACCTCTACGGGGCCGCGCGAATGGTCTTCTCGCTCGGAAAGCGTGGCGAGGCACCGCGCCTGCTGACGAAGGTGAGTCCCGGCGGCGTTCCGCGGCCCGCGGTGCTGGCCTCGGCGGCGTTCGGATTCGTGGCGGTCGTGCTCAACCTGCTGTGGCCGAAGACGATCTTCCTGTACCTGCTCAACACCGTCGGCGCGAACCTGCTGCTGGTGTGGATCATGGTCGCCTGCGCGCAGCTGCGGTTGCGCCGCACCCTGCTGCAGGAGCACCCGGACGGTCTTCCGGTGCGGCTGTGGGGTTTCCCGGTGTTGAGCTGGATCGCGCTGGCCGCGATGGCCGCGGTCACGGTGCTCATGCTCACCGACGACGGTTCGCGGACGCAGCTGCTCAGCTCGGTCGTGCTCGCCGCGGCGGTGCTGGCCATCGCCTTCGTCCGCTCGCGGTTCCGCAAGAAATCCACTCCCGTGTGATGTCCGAAGCGAACCGGCCCTTCCGGTGGGATCTCGTCCGGCCCGATCAGCTCGGCACACTGCTCGACGGCGTCCCCACACCGGATCTGCCGTTCCTCGACCAGCTGACGCAATGCGCCGCGAAGGTGCTCGCACGCAGCGGAGGAGGCGAGATCCACTTCGTCGGGCGTTCGCTGGACAGCGTCTTCGACCTGCTCAGCGGAGCGCTCGACGGGACCTCGTGGCTCGGCCGGATCCACCAGCTCCCGCTGTCGACGGCTTTCGCGCACTGGGGCCGCCTCGGCGACCACGAAGTCCGGCAGCTGCGCACGAACCTCGACGACGCCGGGATTTCGCCTGCCGCGATGGCCGGCCGGACACAGCCGACGGTCCTCGCCGACCTCGTCTCGTCCGGTTCGACGTTCGCCCTGCTGTACCGCTGGCTCCGCGAGTGGATCGACGACGAGCGCGTGGCGTGGAACGTCATCCGCCGCAAGCTCCGGTTCCTCGGCGTCACCTGCGAGTACAAGACCAGCCCGAACACGCGGCGGTGGCAGCAGGTCCACGCGGACTGGACCGTCGAACTGCCCGCGAGCGCGATCCAGAACGTCTCCCTCGAGCCAGGCCCGTGGAGCTATCTGGCCGACCGGCAGCACAAGCTCTCGCCCACCTTCAGCCGGTGGTACTGGGCTGACGAAAACGTGCGTGCGCCACGGCACGACGAGCGAACGCGGAAGGCGCTCGCGGAGGCGATCGCGCTGGTCGAGGCGGGCCGCCGACGGGACACGCGCGAGTCGCTCGTCCGGCACCTCACCGCCGAACCGGCGATACGGGAGCGGTGGCTGCGTTCACTGGTCACCGAACTCCGCTCCACGCCGCACTGTCCTCTTTAGACACCCCGCACTCCACTGCCGGGACCCATGCCCCGAACGCGTCGTTCAGGACGTTCACCGTCCCCAACGGAGCTTTCGAGACACCGACACCCCCGCAAGCCCGCCGCGGCTCCGCTCTTGACATATTGGTACAGACCAGATGTACGATCATGTGCGATTCGAGGTTCCAGCGAACACAAAAGAACATTGTCGGCTTGTCGCCACCCCTCGGGAGCCAGCCATGCACCCTCCGCGTCTCCGCTGCCTGTTCCTCGCCGCCGTCGTGCTCGCCACCCTGCTGAGCACCGTCACCACCGCTTCCGCCGCCCCGGACGGTCCGCAGGCGTTCGACACCGGACCCGCTACTCGCGCGCTCGATCGGCTCCTGCCGGGAAGACACGACCAGATCCGGCTGCGCGCGGTGCCGAAGGACAGCGGGGACAGCTACCGGATTTCGGGACAGCGCGGGCGGATCGTCGTCGAGGGCACCAGCCCGGCCGTGCTGCTCACCGGCGTCCACACCTACCTCCGCGAGGTCGTCAAGGCCGACATCTCCTGGACCGGGCAGCAGCTGAACCTCCCCCGGCGGCTCCCGGCGCCGGACCACCCGATCCTCCGCCGGGCAGATGTGCCGCACCGCTTCGCGTTCAACGACACGAACGACGGCTACACCGCGCCGTACGCGGATTGGGCTTACTGGGAAAGGGAAATCGACGTACTCGCGCTGCACGGGATCAACGAGGTCCTGGTCTACCTCGGACAGGACGAGGTCTACCGGCGGACGTTCCGCGAGTTCGGCTACGGCGACGCGGACGTGCGGGCGTGGATCCCCGGGCCCGCGCACCAGCCGTGGTGGTTGCTGCAGAACATGTCCGGATTCGCCGGGCCCGTCTCGGACCGGCTGCTCGACCAGCGCACCGCGCTCGCGCGGAAGATCGTCGGCAGGCTGCGCGAACTCGGCATGACCCCGGTGCTCCCCGGCTACTTCGGAACCGTGCCGCCGAAGTTCACCGAACACAACCCCGGCGCCCGCGTCGTCCCGCAGGGCCTTTGGGGTGGCTTCGAGCGGCCGGACTGGCTCGATCCGCGCAGCGCGTACTTCGCCAAGGTCGCGGCCTCCTTCTACCGCAACCAAAGCGCGTTGTACGGCGACTCGTCGATGTACAAAATGGACCTGCTGCACGAGGGCGGGAACCCCGGCGACGTCCCGGTTCCCGAGGCGGCGAAGGCCGTCCAGCAGGCGCTGCGGAGCGCGCACCCGGACGCCGTCTGGGCGATCCTCGGCTGGCAGGCCAACCCGCGGCCGGACATCCTCGGCGCCGTCGACAAGAGCCGGATGTTCATCGTGGACGGCCTTTCCGACCGCTATCCGACGGTGACCGACCGCGAGAAGGACTGGCTGGGCACGCCGTACGCGTTCGGCAGCATCTGGAACTTCGGCGGCCACACCGTGCTCGGCGCCAACACCCCGGACTGGGCCCGTCTCTATCCACAGTGGAGGGACAAACCGGGGAGCAGGCTGTCCGGCATCGCGATGATGCCCGAGGGCGCGGACAACAACCCCGCCGCGATGACGCTGCTGACCGACCTCGCCTGGACGCCCGGTTCGGTCGACCTCGCGGCCTGGTTCGACCGGTACGCCGAGTCCCGGTACGGAGGCGAGGATCCGCACGCGAAAGCGGCGTGGAATGCGCTTCGCGAAACGGCATACGGGACGACGCGGGTCGACAAGTGGAGCGAAGGCGCGGACGGTCTCTACGAGGCCAGGCCGAGCCTGACCACTACGCACGCCGCGGCTTGGAGCCCGGATCACCTCCGGTACGACCCGGCGAAATTCGAGCGCGCGCTGACCGAGCTGCTCCAGGTTTCGCCTTCGCTGCGGCGGAGTTCGGCCTACCGGTACGACCTGGTCGACGTCGCGCGCCAGGTGCTGGCCAACCGGAGCCGTGAGCTGCTGCCACGGATCAAAGCCGCCTACGACGCGAAGGACCGCGCGCGCTTCGGTGAACTGACCGGGACCTGGCTGCGGCAAATGGATCTGCTCGACCAGGTGCTCGGCACCGACGAGCACTTCCTGCTCGGCCGCTGGCTCGACTCGGCGCGGGCGGCGGGCGCCACACCGTCCGAAAAGGACCTTCTGGAGTTCGACGCCCGCTCGATCCTGACCGTGTGGGGCACCCGGAACAGTGACGCCGAGGGCCTGCACGACTACGCCAACCGCGAATGGGCCGGACTCGTCGGCGACTTCTACGCGCACCGCTGGCGGACGTACTTCACCGAACTGGACACCGCGCTGGCCGAGAACCGCGCGCCGCGGCCGATCGACTGGTTCGCGCTGGAGGACCAGTGGACCCACGGCCACCAGCGCTACCAGGCACGTCCGACCGGCGATTCCTACTCTGCCGCGTCCCGAATCGCCCAAGAACTGATCCGGTAGGTCATGCCGTGAAGGACTCCTTCCCGGCGCTTAGTGCCGGGAAGGAGTCCTTCACGGACGTTCGGCTACGGGGTCAGCAGTGCGTTCAGGGCTTTCGCGGCGCCGGGAGCGAGCAGGTTGACGAAGGTCGGGGTGACACCCAGCGGCGTCGCGTATCCGGACAAGGTCGTGGCCCCGTGGATCACCCGCTTCTTCGTGACGTCGAACCAGAGCCCGCTCGGCAGGACCACGTCCCGGCTCGCGCCCGCGGTCAGCTGGGGCGCGGCCAGTACGGCGGGACCGAGCATCCACTCATCGTCCACTGTGTACGTTCGCTGGTCGGCGGGGAAGTCGAAGAACAGCGGCCGCATGATCGGGTCGCCGGTCTTCCGCGTGGACTGCACCTGGTCCCAGATGTAGGGCGCCAGCCGCTGGTGGGTCTTCACCGCCGCGCGATAGCGGTCGATGGTTTCCTGGTCGTACACCACGTGCTTGCCGGTCGTGACGTCCCAGGTGTCCACCGGCGACGTCGAGGAGTACATCTGCGGCATCAGCGCGGCCGACTGCGCCCAGCGGATCAGCACCTCCTTCGAGGGCGGCGGATCGCTGAGGGAGCCGCCGATCATGTCGGTCTCGACGAACGGGTAGCCCACGGTCGAGATCGCGAGGTTCTGGGTCACCGAGGCCTTGACCGAGTTCCAGCCGGTCCCCTTGTCCTCCTGGCGGATCGTCATCCCGCTCCGGTGCGCCTCCGGCGTCCAGTGCACCCGGATGCCGGCGCCCTGCAGGTCGAACTGGTCGGCCATTTCCGCGCCGAGACGCTGGTAGTCCGAGCGCTGCTTGCCGCCGCTGGGCGCGCACCGGTCGTCGAAGAAGCGGGTGTCGAACTTGAAACCGTCGATCCGGTACTTCGCCATCAAACCGCGAAGGTTGTTCTCGTACCACGATTTCGCGGCCGGGTTGGCGAGGTCGATGATCCCGGCTTCACCGTTCCACCAGGTCACCTTGCACGGTTTGGCCGGATCGGCGCGGTCGCCGAGCAGATAGCCGTGGTCGACGGCGTACTGGTAGTTCGCCGAGTCCAGGTTGATCCACAGCGTCACCCACACCCCGAAGTCGAAGCCGAGGTCGTGGATGCGGTCCGACATCGCCTTCGGGTCGGGGAACGTGGTGGCGTCGAAGGTGAGATTCCCGTAGTGGGATTCCCATTTGTCGTCGAGCTGGACGGTGTGCCCCGGTTCGCGGTTGGCGTGCAGCTTTTCCGCGTAGTCCAGCAGTTTCGCCTGATCGACCTTGGTGTAGAACTGCGCCCACGAGTTCCACAGCGGTTCGCTGAACTGCCGGTAGGTGCTGTCGCTCTTGGCCGGCTTCCCGACGATCCCGACGTAGTCGCGGTACACCTCGAGCGGCGTGTCCTCGACGAACACCGTCGCCTTGTAGGTCCCGCCGCGCTGGACGACGAACCGGCCGAGGCCGTCGCCGCCGTCGTTGATGCCGACGTCCATCACCTCGCCGGTGTCGACCCACAGCCCGGTGGCGGACGAGGTGTACCAGAACGGGTCGATCATCGCGTACGACGCGGGGCTGAAAGCCTTGTCCCGCACGGTACCGCGCTCCAACGGCCACGGCTGGTCGACGCCGGGGCCGCCCTGCGGCGTGGCCGTCTCGCCGTGGCCGTACCAGTGCCCGGCGGAGCCGAGATCGTAGGTCAGGCCGAGCTTGTCGGCGGTTCCGCCGTGGACGTCCCAGGCCAGCGCGTACCGGTCTGCGCCAGGAGTGAGCCGCAGTTCGGCGGTGATCCCCGGCGCGGTGGTGTCCGCGGTGATCCGCAGCGTGCCGTCCCGCCACGCCCAGCCGGTCACCTTCGTCGCGTGCTGCCAGGTGTTCCCGACGGCGAACCGGAGCGTGTCGCCGCCGGTGCTCTGCAGCACGGTCCGGCCGCCACGGGACGTGGTCATCCGTAAGGCGTCCTTGGTGACGGACACGGTGTATCCGGGCGCGCCCGCGGAGCGCGCGACATGCACTTCGACGGCGTTCGCCGCCTCGGCGACGGTGGGGCCGGGCTGCGCGGCGGCGGTGGACGGGACAGCCAGCATCAGGGCGCCGGTGGAGAGCGCGGTGAACCAGCTGGTCCGGGGACGGGGTGAACGCATTCGAGCCTCCGGCTGCACACAGTCCAGATGAGCAATACTGTTCGAACGCATGAAGTTTTGAACAGTATCACTCACCAGATGCAGCGTGTCCAGACCAGCGAGGCGCCCGCCCGGTACACCGGTAACGGAGGATCACCCGGCCGACGATGTGCACAGTGGATCAGCCGGCGAGCGGACGGGACCGAAAGCTGATGTCCACACCGGAACTCGAGCACGACGTCGCGACGGAGAGACGCCCGCGGCACGGACTGGCGATCGCGTCCGTTTCCCTCAGCGCGGTGGCGGCGGTCCTCGCGCTGGCGACCTGGGTGGCATGGCTGGTCGTCCGGGCGCAGATGCAGGGCGTGCCGCCGTACTCCTGGATCAGCCAGGTGTTCGTGCTCGTCCTCGGCGCGCTGTGGTTCGCCATGATCCCGGCGGGCGTCCTCTCGATCATCTTCGGCTACTTCGCCGGGGCCCGGCTCCAGACCGGCTCGAACGCGTCGCGGCTCGGGCTCTACCTCGGACTGCTCACCATCGCGATCGCGCTGGCCGGGGCGGCGGTGTTCACCCTCACGCCGTCGGCGTGGACCACCCCGGATTCGCTCTTCCCGCCGGGAACATACGGGACATATTTCAATCGCTGATTACCGCTCCGCGAAATCAGTTGCCCCATGATGGGCATATATCGCGGCGGACTTCGGTGGGTAATCTTCTCACCCGTCCGTGTCGCCTACGTGGGTGAAGACCGTACTTCCCGGGTTTTTCCCGCCCTGTCAAGGACTCCCCGCAGCGTGCTGATCCGTTACTGTGCCGATATTCCTTGGACCGCAGCGAACGGAGTCGCCCAGTGGGGGTGCACCGGATCTGGCACGACGGGCTCATTCCCGTCGAGGGGAAACGCCCGCTCGATTCCCTGCGCAACAGGCTGGTTTCCCGGCAACGCGAGCAGGAGACGCCCGCCTACGAGGTCGCCGATCCCGGCTGCTCCGACGACGGCGGCGAGCGGCGTTGCGACCTGAAGTTCTCCTGGGACGACAAGGAAGGCCGCTACTCCGTCCAGGTGTTGCTGTCGCTGCGGTATACCGCGGGCGAGGACCGGATCGCCTGGCTGGTCTCGGCCGCCTGCACCCGGCCGTGGCGCACCAGCATCGAAGCGCCGGCACATCGGATAGGACTGGAGGAACTCGGCGCGAGCGGCTGCGACGAAATCCCGCTCGACGGTCCCTCGCTGAGCCTTCGCGGCTGGCCCCGCGAGGAATGCGACCGGGTCGCCGATCTCCTGGCGGAGGCGATGGTCTCGCCGCGGCGGACCACCGCGCTGCTGATCATCAGCGACGACCGCGCGATCCCGGTCGACGGCTGGCCGGGACTGGTGAACGTGTTCGACGTCGACGACCGGTTCCGCCGATCGCTCAACAGCTGTCTCCCCCTCGGCTGCGCCGTCCCGGCGGGCGCCCGGCTGTTCGTCCCGCCCTGCGACGAACTGCCGGACATCATCCGGACCGAGACACCCACGCCGGAGTTGCTCGACCTCGCCATCAGCCAGCAGATCCAGGCCAGGAGCCGGAGTCCCCTCCCGGAGGACTGGGCGGAAGTACCCTCGGTACGGGAATGGTGGTCGGCGGATCCCTTTACCAAGGCGGAACCGGCGCCGGACGCGGCACTCGCCGAGAGGCTGCGCCACGTGGAACGCGAACTCGCCGAAGCCCGCGGCGTCATTTCCATTCTCCGTAGACGTTCGGCCGCCGACGAGGCCGAACGCGCCCGCGCCGTCGCCGAATCGAAGCGACTCCACTCCCGGATCGAGGAACTCTCCGCCGTCGACGCCGACGCGCTCCACGCCCAGATCAGCCAGCTACAGTCCACAATGGACGACTACGCCAAGGCGTTCGAGGAGGTCGAGCACGAACGGGACGATCTGCGGCGCGCCAACGGCCTGCTCGCCGGCGCGCTCGCGCGCGTCACCGGGACCGACGAGGCCGGGACCGACGGCAGGGAGCCCGCCGAGTTCCCCAGCTTCGTGGAACTGTTCGAAACCGCGTCGAAGGCACTCACCAACCTCGACATCACCGCCGAACTCGGCCCGACCACGATCCTCGATCACCATCCGAAGGCCGCGGCGTGGCGGCGCAAGGCATGGGACGCCCTGCGCACGCTCGACGCGTACGCCGGTGCCCGCAACACGATCCGGAAATCGGGCCGCGAACCCGGCCCGGAACTGTGCGACGTACTCGCCTTCGCCCGCACCGGCCAGCCGGGGTCACTGATCAGCGCCAACATCATCGCGCTGACCGAATCGGAGACCGTGACCACCAACGAACGGCTCCGCCAGGCCCGCACTTTTCGCGTCAGCCCGGACACGAACCCCACCGGACGGGAGTACTTCGGCGCGCACATCGCGCTGGAACGCTTCAAACCACCCGCGCCGCGCCTGCATTTCCTCGACGACACCGACCACACGGGACACATCTACGTCGGCTACCTCGGCGCGCATCTGCCAACGTCCAAAACGAACTGACCGATTACCCGGTAGCGACGGCTCGCACGCCGCGAAGGACGATGTCGAGTACGGCGTCGGACTCGGTGCGGGCGGCCTGTGGATCGGCGGCTCGGGCGATATACAGCGCTGCGCCGTAGAGGCCCCCAAGCGCGACGTGTGCCAATGGGTCGAGCGCAACATCCGGCAAGGCGGCGCTGTCCACCAGCGGGGTCAGCACGGTACGCAGCATCGGCAGCTCGACGCCTTCTAGGCCGCCTTCCCACGAGTTCGCGGCTTGCACCGCCACGCTGTCGATGATCACGATCCGCCGAAACGCCGGCTGCAAGCAGGCGTCGAGGAACGCGGACAAACCCGCCCGTACCGCGGCCCACGGCTCCTGTTCGGCCAGCGCCGCGGTCATCACGGCTTCGGCGGTTTCGTCCAGCACCACGTCATAGACCGCCTTGAACAGCGCGTCCTTACCGCTGAAGTGGTGATAGAGCGCACCCTTCGCGATACCGGCGCGCCGCACGATGTCGTCGATCGCGGTCGCCGCGTAGCCCTGTTCGACGAATCGCTCCCGCGCGATCCCGACCAGCAGCTCACGCGTGGCCTCCGCTTGCCGTTCCCGCAGCCGCTTGACACTCACCGGCCCGAGCATACAGACTGACTATCGGTCGGTGAACGACCGTCGGTCGGTTTGGGGGTTATGATGAAGACACTTCCGCCCGGGCAACGCCGCGTCGATGGATTTCCGCGCTTCGGGACACACCTGCACCGGCCGCCACCTCCCGTGCCCGAGAACCCCGCCATCGCCCTGAGCGGTGTGGTGCGCGGACGCCAGGAGGTGCGGCTGGCGGAACTGTCCCAGCTGCCCCGGCGTGAAATCGTCGCCGACTTCCATTGCGTAGCCGGCTGGACCGCGACCGACCTGCGTTGGGAAGGCGTGCGCTTCGCCAACTTCTATCGCCTGTTCGTCGAACCCGCGCTGGAGCCGGACACCACGGTCACTCACCTCGCGTTCGAAGGCCTCGACGAAGTCGCATCCGTGGTCGAGTTGCGCGACGCGCTCGCCGACGATGTCCTGCTGGCCGACCGGTTGAACGGACGACCTCTCGCCGGCGACCACGGTGCGCCGATACGGCTGATCTGCCCGGCGCGGTACGGCTACCTGAGCATCAAGCACCTTTGCCTCATCGAAGTGTGCTCGACCCTGCCGGTACACCGCCTCGGCGCCGGCGTCGTCGACCGGCTGATCGAAGCGCATCCGCGGGCGCGCGTCTGGCACGAGGAACGCCACGCCCGCATCGCCGGACGGCTGGTACGGCCGTTCTATCGCGCCCTCATCCGCCCGATCCGCTATCTCTGCTCGAAAGGAGCGCAAGACACATGAGAGCCTCCGACGACGCGCTGAAATCCCAGCGATGGATCATCGACGACATCGTCCACGACTTCGACGTCGAGGACGTCTGGGCCCTCCCCATCGAGGGTGGGCCCGACGACTTCGAGGTCGTCATCGACCTCATGCAATCCATCGACTTCCCCGGGTCGGCGCCGCTGCCGGTGCGCCTGCTGTGGGGCATTCGCGACCTGCTCGGCCGCATGTTCGGACTGGGGCGCATCTCGACATCAGCGGACGACGCCGGCGCCTGGCCGCCCGTGCCCGGAACCGACGAGCGGTCGCTGATCGGCCGGGTGCCGGCGGAACTCCGCACCACGGCAACGGATTCCCGCCTCGCGGACAAGCCATTCCGCCCGCTGTATCGCACCGGCACCGAGTTCGCCGACGAGATATCCAACCGCACGATGTACGGCGTGATGCACCTGGCCTGGGTGAAACAGGGCGACGGCCGGTATCAAGCCCACATGACCGTCTACGTCAAGCCACGCGGCGCCGTCGGCAAGGCGTACATGGCCTTCATCAAGCCGTTCCGCTACGCGATCATCTATCCGGCGCTCATGCGATACCTCGACCGGCTCTGGGCCGAACGACGCGGCGCACGCTAGCCCCGATCCCACGTGGACGGAGCGGTGATCTTCCGGGTCCGGCTCATCCAGCGGACGGAGAACACCACCGAGCGTTGCCGGAGCCGAAATCCCTGCCGCTACCCGCTATCGGGCGTCGCGCGGTGACAGGCGCCGGGTGATCCGGCCGAACAGCTCCGTCAGCGGCTCGCCGACCTCCCTGCCGGTGACGGCGGTGTCGCGGCACGCCGCGTCGGTACCGGACGGCGTCCGCCACGTGGTGGCCGACCTGACCGATCCCGCCGGCCTCGAACCCGCGCTGTCCGGGGCGAAGGCGTTGTACCTGCTGCTGCCGGGCGGCTTCGCCTCCAACGCCCTGTGGTGGGTCGAGTCCGTTCGCGCACAACAGGTCGTCGCCGCGCCCTTCGGCGACACCGAGGTGCCGATCATCGACCCGGCGGACATCGCCGAGGTCGCCGCGGCCTGCCTGCTGGACGACCGGCACACCGGCGGCGTGTACGAGTTGACCGGACCGGAGGTGATCACGCCGCGCCAGCAGACGGAGGCCATCGCCGCCGCGCTGGGCTCGCCGGTCCGGTTTCACGAGCTCACCCGCGAAGAGGCCAAAGCGGGCATGACGCAGAGCATGCCTGGCGAACTCGCCGACGACACCCTGGACATCCTCGGTTCGCCGAGCCCGGCCGAGTTGCGCGTCAGCCCGGACGTCCAGCGGGTCCTCGGCCGCGCCCCTCGCCCCTTCGCCGACTGGGCCGCCCGCAACATCGCCGCGTTCCGCTGAGTTCGAGGTCGGTTCGACGCGGAGTTCGCCGACTGCCTCGACGCGCCCGTCGGGGCACGATAGGGTGACGTCGTCAGCGCCGTTACCGGCGGCTGATCTCGACTGCGGTGTTTCGGTTCTGCCCGCGTCGACACGCTCCCCGCGCAGCAAAGCGGTAATACATCGCACGCCTCGGCGTCCCCACCTCGTTCGAGCTTCCGGACGCGCCGTGCCCGCTCACCAACCCCGCGTCGAACCGACCCCCGCACAGGAACGGAGTGAAAACCCATGAGTACCACCAGAATCACCAACGGCAGCGAACGAGAACTCCTCGAGAACATGCTCGATCGCAACCGCGAAGCCCTGATCGAGACCGCGCGCGGCCTTTCCGAAGCCGACGCCCGCCGCAGGCTCGTCGCTTCGCTGACGACACCGATCTCGGTGCTCAAGCATGCCGCGGCCGCCGAACGAATCTGGTTCCAGCGATTCTGGGCCGGTCTCGAAGAATCCGAATGCGACGGCTACTCGAAACGGGACGAAGGCACCTTCACCGTCACGGACGACGAGACCTTGGCCGACGTGATCGCCGAGTACGAACGCGCGAGCCGGCGATCACGGGAGATCGCCGCCCGCTTCGACCTCGACGACACCAAGGAAATCCCCCGGGAAGGAACGATCAGCCTGCGCTTCACGCTGCTCGCCATGATCGAAGAGTTCGCCCGGCACGCGGGACACGGCGACATTCTTCGCGAACAGATCGAGCACGCACCACAGTAAAGAACCGCGCGCCTGCGACTTCGGTGCCAGGGCACTTTTGCCGTGGTGGACGTGGGCTGGAGCGGACGACGCTTCCCTTGTCCTGTCGACGGGTTGGGAGGGGATGACGAAGGTGATGCGTCGGACAGCGAGATGGTGTGCCGTGGCGGCCGTGGTCGGGACCACGACATTGACCGGGGTGACGGACGCTTCGGCGGCGGACACGATGAACTGGGTCTATCGGGCCTACGGGTCCACTGTGGACAAGGCGGTTTCGGCCGTCCAGACGTTGAAGGCGACGTTCGGCGGAACCCGCTGCACCGGTGTCTCCGCAGGGGGCTCGCCGGTGGGCTTCGGCTTCGAGGCCGCTACGCAATGCCAGATCCCGAAGTTCAGCACCGAGAACATGCTGTACTGGGGCTTCGCGGCCAGCGGCAACACGGTGGACTCCGCGCAGGCCGCGGCACTCGAAATCGCACGCAAGTCGGGCGGGCCCGGCATCACGATGTGCTCCGCGTTCGGCGAGTCGATCAGCGTCGATGGCGGGGTCGCGATGTCCATCAGGTGCTACGTGGCCAAGATCGACGTCAGCCAGTACATGACCTGGGGTTACCAGGGGGCAGGCACCACAATAGATTCGGCGATGAACTCCGCGGTCGCCTTTATCGGGCCCGGCGACCGTTTCTGCACCGGTGGCGGTGCCAGTGCCACCCACGATGGCAACTGGAAAACCGGGATCCAGTGCTACACCCCGAAATAGCGCGGCCGGTCGTGCCGGTGTCCATGGTGACACCGGCACGCTCGCCCCGTCACGTCTGCTGGAGCAGGGTGAGGTAGGCGTCGAGCTGTGCCGCGCCGGCGAGAAGGTTGCGGCTGCGCAGGGTCAGCCTGTCCTGCCAGGAGTCCAGAAAGGCGCTCAACGCGTCCGCCCCGCCCGCTTCGCGCAGCGATTCGAGGAACTGCGCGACCTGGTGCAGCCGATAGCCGCCGCGGCGCAGCTGCCGGGCGATCTCGGCGTCGCGCACGCAGTCCGGCCCGTAGTGGCGATACCCCGTCGCGCGGTCGCGTTCGGGGTGCAGGATGCCTTCGGATTCCCAGGTGCGCAGTGTGGCCGGGTGCACGCCGAGCCGGTGCGCGAGTTCGCCCACGGTCAGCGGCCTGCCGTGGACGGGGGCGGGCGTCGTGGTGGACAGGCTGCTCAGAGCCGCCGCGACCTCGGTGCGGGTGCCGCGTTCGGCGAGCAGTTCGACGTGCGCGGCGTCGATGAGCCGGTAGGCGGATTCGGTGTCGCCCCGGTTGATCGCGCGCATGATCTCCATGGCCTGCTGATGCCCGTGGCCGCCGCGCAACGCGAGGAAGGCGCGGAGGGCCTGTGCGTGCAACGGTGTGTAGCGCCGGTAGCCGGACTCGCTGCGCCGGGTCGGCGGGAAGACGCCCGCGTCGTCGTAGTTGCGGATCGCCTGGGCGGACAACCCGTGTTCCCTGGCGAGGTCGATGGGCCGCAGCTCGCACCTCCGTTTGAGGCTTGGCTCTCGCTGACTCAGGTGGTCGTCGGAGAAGTTTCACTCGATTCTTCAACGATAGCGTCGATGGCAGTTCCTGAGGAAAGAGGTACTCATGTCACTGCGGGAGATCGGCCGCCCACTCGACGACCCGGCGAGCCTGGGCCGCGCACTCGACGAACTGCTCGCCACACGGGCCGAGCCGCCCGCCCTGTTCGCCCTCGGTGAGCCGGCGCACGGGGTCGAGGCGTTTCCGTTGCTGCGCAACGAAATCCTCGGCCGGCTGGTCGAACGGGGATATCGGTCGATCGCGCTGGAGACCGATGTCTTCGCCGCCTCCGTTGTCGACGACTACGTGGGTGGGGCCGCGATGGACCTCGACACGGTGCTCGCGACCGGGTTCAGCCACGGATTCGGTGACGTGCCGGGTAACCGTGAACTCGTCGAATGGCTCCGCGCGCACAATGCCGACCGGGCACCCTCGGACCGGGTTCGCTTCCACGGTTTCGACGCGCCGTTGGAGATCTCGAGCGCGCCGAGCCCTCGACGCGCACTGTTCTCGGTCAACGACTACCTGCCCTCGGCACTGCGGCCCGCGTCAGCCCGCGAACTCGACACGTTGCTCGGTGAGGACGCGGACTGGACGAACGAGGCAGCCGCGTTCGACCCGGCCGCGTCCATCGGCGACTCCGACCGCGTCCGCGCCTTGCGTCTCGTCGCGGACGACCTCGCCAGCGCGCTTCACCGCGCAGCGCCAGACCTCCGCTTCGCCGACCCAACCGGCTTCGCGCACGCCGTCGCGCACGCGCGCGCCGCTCAGGGTCTGCTGCGGTATCACGCGGCCATGGCCAACACGGCGCCCGATCGCGTCGCGACCCTGTTCGGCCTGCGCTCGGAGATGATGGCCGAGAATCTGCACGCGCTCGTCGCGCGGGAAGAGGGACACGGGCCGAGCCTGGTTTTCGCGCACAACGGCCTCCTGCAACGCCACACACCGACCGATGGCGACGCCGTGAGCTGGGGCAACCCCGGTGCACTCGTCGAGCTCACCCTCGGCGAGCGCTACCTGTTCGTCGCCACGGACGCCAGTCCCGAGAGCGAGCCGGAAACCCTCCAGCGCATGTTGGCCGAGGCGACCACCCGGCGCACTCTCTTCCCGGCAGCGGAACTGCGCGCCGCGCTTCCCGCGTCGATCGGCACGGCCGAACCCATGGTGCGCGGCCATCTCCCGCTGACTCAGGCGGACCTGTCCGGCGCCGACGCGGTCGTCTTCATCGCCGACACCGACGGGAAGCAGCATCAGTACTGGTAGCGGTATCCGGTATTTCCCCGGCGTGGCCGGACAGCCGAGTGGCCAGTGCTCGCACCAGCTCGCGGAGGGCTTCGGGCCGCTCGATGACGAACGGACGGTCGAGCGCGGCGAGCAACGGCGGAATCCAGTCGAGCCGCTGCGCCCGTATCCGGGCCCGTAGCCAAGTCCCGTCGATCTCCTCCAACAGGGCGACGGCAGGCGGGAAAGCGGAACGGATCTGCTCGGACGTCGCTTGGATCCGCACGGAAACCTCGTGCTGGTAAGGCGTTTCGGCGATCGCGGTCAGCACCCGCCCGGCGGAATCGAAACCGCTTGGCACGTCGAAGGTTCCGGCCCGCGGCTCGACGTTCGTGATCCGGTCGACACGGAAGGTGCGCACCTCACCACTGGCGGAGTCGAAGCCGGTCACGTACCACCGCCCGGAGTGCGCCACGATCCCGTACGGCTGGACGACGCGTTCGCTGGCACCGCCATGGCTTGCGGTGTAAGCGAGTTCGACCGGGCGACGATCCCGCGCCGCCTCCGCGACGGTGAGCAACACCTCGGCCTCCGCGGTGAGCGCGGGTCGTGCGGGCGCGGTGAAATCGGCGATCTCCAGCAACGCGTCGAGACGGCGTCCGACGGCTTCGGGCAGCACCCGCTGGACTTTCGCGGCCGCGCTCTCGGCGGCCGCGGCCGAGGTGGTGATCAGCCCGGCACGCCGTCCCGCGACCAGGCCGAGCAGGACGGCGAGCGCCTCCTCGCCGGTGAGCATCAGCGGGGGCATCCGATAGCCCGGGGCCAGGCGGTATCCGCCGTACCGTCCACGCACCGACCGGACCGGGATGTCCAGGTCGAGGAGGTGCTCGACGTAGCGGCGGACGGTGCGCTCGTCCACGTCGAGCCGCTCGGCGAGTTCGGCGACGGTCCGGGTGCCGCCGCTCTGGAGGATCTCCAGCAGGGTCAGCACACGGGCGATCGGGCGGGTCACGCAAAGATCCTCGCAATACCGGGCGGATCCTGTCCACTATTGCTTCTAGCGTGGCCGGTGTCCCTCGGAGGGCGGACTCAGACCGCCCCCGATCCCGTGGAAAGGATCCGCCGTGCAGTTCGTCTCCGTCCGTGTCATCAGCAACGACGTCGCCCGCCTCGCCGAGTTCTACGAGCAGGCGACCGGCATCGAGGCGCGGTGGCCCGCCGAACAGTTCGCCGAACTCGTCGGCCCGGCATGCACACTGGCGATCGGCAGCGCCCAGACGATGGCGCTGTTCAGCGCCGGAGCGGCTGTACCCGAGTCGAACCGGACCGCGATCCTCGAGTTCCTCGTCGAAGATGCCGACCGGGAGTACGAGCGGCTGACGAGCCTGGCCGTCGCGCCCGAGATCGTGCAGAAGCCGACCACGATGCCGTGGGGAAACCGGTCCCTGCTGTTCCGCGATCCCGACGGCAACCTGGTCAACTTCTTCACCCCGCGCACCGAAGACGCCCGCGCGAGGCTCGCCCGCTGACGGTCCCCGGACGGCGGAAAACCGAGACCCGTGCCGGCCCGACCCGGTAACATCTCCGCCGATGATCACGCAGCCAGCCCGCTCGGAACCGGTGGACCTGCACAGCCCGACGGCGATCACGACGCCGGACTGGACCGGGCGGAAGGTGCGGTTACGCGCGATCACCGCGGGGGACCATCGCACGCTGACCGGGTTCGACCGGGACGCGGCAGGCGATCCGTCCCCGCGGATCGGCGGTTACCGGCACTGGGCCGCGCATCGGGCCGACGCGGCCGCCGGTGACGACCGCCAGTTCGCGATCGAGACGCTGCGCGGCCGGATGCTCGTCGGGTCGTTGTGGATCACCGAAGCGGGCCCGTTTCCCGGCCGGTTCAGCTACGGCATCGGGATCGCGCCGCGGCATCGGCGTTGTGGTTACGCCGCGGACGCCGTCACCGTCGTGCTCGCGGTCATGTTCGGGCACGGCTACCAGAAGTGCGAAGTCAGCGTCTACGGCGGAAATCTCGCCTCACTCGCACTGCATGGCAGCCTCGGTTTCCGCGAGGAGGGCCGCCTGCGCGACCCCGAGCTGCTGCGCGGGGAAATCAAGTACCCGGTGACGATGGCGATCACCGCCCGCGAATTCGCCACGCTCCACCAGGATTTCCCCGCGTCGCAGTCATCTGTGGTCGCCGAACGGGGCCGTCACTGGCGACGCCGTCGAGGACGCCATTGGCGTGCTCAGCGCCTGAGCTGACTAGTTCACGCGGGCTGCTCCGGCCGCAGCGTGAGCCCGGAGCGGCGCGCCTGTTCCAGCACCAGCACGGCGAAGTCCTCGTCGTGGTAGCCCGCACCGACCACCGACGCGACGAGCTGGGCGGCGTTCGCCGCGATCGGCATGGGCACGCCGTGCTCGCGCGCCGCCGCGAGGCCGAGTTCGAGATCCTTGCTCAACAGGGGCGGGGTGAAGGTCGGCGTGAAGTCCAGTTCGGCCAGCGCGGCGGTCTTGGACCGGGTGAACCGCGAGCCCAGCACCGAATTGTTCAGGAACTCCAGGAACGCCGCCCGCGGGATGCCCGCCTTGTTCGCCAGCACGGTGACCTCCGACAGCGTCTGCGCGAGGACGCCGAGCAGGACGTTGTGACAGATCTTGACCAGCCGGGCCTCCTCCGCCTCGCCCACGTGGGTGGCCCCGGCACCCAGCCGGTCCAGCACCGGCCGGACTTCCGCGTACACGCTGCCAGGCCCGGACACGGCCAGCGTGGCCACGCCGTCCGCGACCCCGAACGGGTTACCGCTGACCGGAGCCGCGAGGAATTCCGTGCCCCGCTCGCGGGCGGCGTCACGCACCTCCGCCGATGCCTCGGCCGACACCGTCGAGCAATCGATCAGCACCTTCGGCGTTGTGTCGCCACGCAGCACCCCACCCTCGCCGGTGGTCACCGCCAGCAGGTCGGCGGACGCGGAGACCATGGTGAACACCAGATCCCGGTCGGCGAGGTCCACCGGCCGGTCCACCACCGTGGCACCGTCCGCGGCCAGTGCCTCGGCCTTGGCCCTGGTCCGGTTGCAGACGGCGACCGGGTACCCGGCGGCCAGCAGCCGCCGGACCAGCGCGGCGCCCATCCGTCCGGTGCCGATCCAGCCGATTCGCGGCATGTCGTTCATCGTCGGGCTCCCTTCACGTCAACGTTTCCTCCCTCGACTCTGCTCCGCGAGACCCATCACGTCCAACGAAAGATCGCGATACGACTCATCGCGATGCGCGATACTGAGGAGCGTGGAACTACGCCAGCTGGAGTACTTCGTCGCGGTCGCCGGGGAACTGAGCTTTTCGCGGGCCGCCCGGCGGACGCACACCGTCCAGTCCGCGGTGTCCGCCGCGGTCGCCCGGCTCGAACGCGAGCTGCGCGTGGAGCTGTTCGACCGCTCGAAACGCCAGATCGCGCTCACCCCGGCCGGGGCATCGCTGCTACCCGAGGCGAAAGCGACACTGGAGGCGAGCCGCCGGGCCCGCGACAGCGTGTCCGGCGACCGCGGGCAGCTGCAGGGCACGGTTCTGCTGGGGATGCTCATGTCCACCGGGCCGGTGGACCTGCCCGCCGCGCTCGGGCGCTTCCACCGGGAGCATCCGCGCGTGACCGTCCAATTGCGACAGTCCGCGACCGGTTCGGCGGGACACCTCCGCGCCGTCGCCGACGGCACGCTCGATCTGGCCCTGCTCTCGCATTCCGGACCCGCACCGTCCACTGTGGAGCTTCGTCGGCTCGCGGAGGAACCGATGCACCTCGTCTGCCGCCCCGATCACCGGTTCGCCCGGCGTCGTCGCGTGGCCGTCCCGGAACTCGCCGAAGAGACGTTCATCGACTTCGCGCCCGGCTGGGGCAACAGGGCAGCCACCGACGCCGCGTTCCGCGCCGCGGGACTCACCCGGGCGGTCCCGTTCGAGGTCGCCGACTACGCCACGGTCGCCGGCCTGATCCGGCACGGCCTCGGCATCGCCCTGATGCCCGCCACCGCCGCGGGACGGCAGAGCGGCCTGAAAGCCGTCCCCGTCACCGAACCCGTGCTGACCTGGACGATGGCGCTGGCCCTGCGCACCGGCCACCTCTCCCCCGCCGCGGCGGCGCTGGCCGGGGAGTTCCGCGTCCCCTCCCGATAAGTACGCCTAGCGCCCGGGCAGGTGGAGCGCGGCGATCCCGGCGAGCACGAGATCGATCCCGGCGAGGAACTGCTCGCGGTCGTCGTGCTCGCGCAGTTGCTCCGCGACGGCACGGGTGACCGGGTAGTCGTCGGGGTCGAGTTCTTCCCAGGCCTTCGCCACCGCGCCGAGGAACTCGGCACGGTCCACATCGGACTCCACGCCGCGGGCGTTCACCGCGTTCTGGCCGGCGGCGCCGAGGATGTAGTGCATCAGCGCTGAACTCGCCGTGAACCAGTTGCCTTCGGGCACACCCAGCGCGCGGACCTGCCTGCCGATGCTTTCGAAGATCCGCGGCGCCACCGGCCCCCCGGGGCCACGGGAGAGCTGGGTGGCGAGCTGCGTGACCAGCCACGGATGGTCGTCGATCGCGTCGAACAGGCCGAACGCGACGGCGCGGATCCCGTCCCGCGGATCGCCCGGGGGCTCGGCGGGCTCGACAGCCAGCGCGGCGACGATGACGGCTTCGGTCGCGGCGTCGAGCAGTTCGCCCTTGTTCGCCACATGCCAGTAGATCGCCCCGGGCCCGGTCGCGAGGCGCTGGGTCAGCACCCGGAACGTCAGCCCGCCCTCGCCCTCCGCGTCGAGCAGCTCGATGGCGGCCTCGACGATGCGCTCACGGGAGAGCGCCTCCGTGCGCCGCTGTGACCGGCGTGCCCGCGTTGCCATGCCCCCATCTTGACATATCTGGAATGCCGTTCCAACATGAGGACTGGAACGGCATTCCATAACTTCTCGAAGGAGCTCACGATGCACACCCCCGTCACGATCGTCGGCGCCGGACTCGGCGGCCTCGCGCTCGCTCGCGTCCTGCACGTCAACGGAATCCCGGCCACGGTCTACGAGGCGGAACCCTCACCGACCGCACGCGCGCAGGGCGGGATGCTCGACATCCACGACTACAACGGCCAGCTCGCCGTCGAGGCGGCAGGCCTGATGGACGAGTTCCGCGACCTCATCCTGGAGGGCCGTCAGCAGCAGCGGGTCCTCGACCGGGACGGAACCGTCCTGTTCGACCAGGCCGACGACGGCACGGGCGGCCGTCCCGAGGTGCAGCGCAGTGCGCTACGGCAGATGCTGCTCGACTCGCTCCCGACCGGCACTGTCCACTGGGGACACAAGGCCACCGGTGTTCGCACCCTTGACGAGGGCCGTCACGAGGTGACTTTTGCCGACGACAGCGCCATTGTCACGAGTCTGTTGGTCGGTGCCGACGGCGCGTGGTCGAAGGTCCGGCCGCTGCTGTCCGGCGCGGTACCCGAATACACCGGCATGTCGGTCGTCGAGACGTATCTGTACGAGGCGGACATCCGGCATCCGGCCACGGCGAAAGCGGTCGGCGGCGGGTCGATGTGCGCACTCGCGCCGGGCAAGGGGATCCAGGCGCACCGCGAGAGCGGGGACACCCTGCACACCTACGTGGCACTCACCAGACCACTGGACTGGTTCGCCGCCATCGATTTCACCGATCCCGCCGCGACGATCGCCCGGATCATGCGGGAATTCGACGGCTGGGCACCGGAACTCACCGCGCTGCTCACCGACGGCGACACCCCGCCGGTCCTGCGCCCGCACTACGCCCTGCCCGTCGAGCACCGGTGGGATCGAGCGCCGGGGGTGACCCTGATCGGCGACGCCGCCCATCTCGCGGCCCCGAACGGCGAAGGCGCCAACCTGGCCATGCTCGACGGCGCCGAGCTCGGCAAAGCCCTCGCCGCGCAGCCCGGCGACGTCGAAACAGCACTCGCCGAATACGAGCGAGCCATGTTCCCCCGCAGCGCCGAAGCCGCCGCCGACGGCACCGAGTTGCTCCAGAAGATCATGTACGGCGCCGATGCACCCCACAGCATGGTCGACCTGTTCACCAGCCACGAACGGACCGACTGAACCGCGCGCATTTACATACATACACCATGTATGTAAGGTGGGCCGTACCGATCCGAGGAGGGCGCCATGCTCGAACGCACCGGTCAGGTACAGCTCGGCCAGGGCACGCTGGACTACGTGGACACCGGCTCCGGCCGTCCGGTGGTCTTCGTGCACGGGCTGCTGGTGAACGCGGACCTCTGGCGGGCGGTCGTGCCCGCGGTCGCCGAAGCCGGGTTCCGCTGCCTCGCGCCGGACTGGCCGCTCGGCGCGCACCGGCGGCCGCTGGCGCCGGACGCGGACCTCACGCCGTCCGGGGTCGCGAAGCTGATAGCCGAATTCCTCGCCGCGCTCGACCTGCGTGACGTGCTGGTGGTGGCCAACGACACCGGCGGCGCGCTCACGCAGATCCTGATGGCGAACCATCCCGAGCGGATCGCCGGTGTGGTGCTCACGCCGTCGGACTCGTTCGAGCACTTCTTTCCGCCGATCTTCGCGCCGCTCCCCCGGCTCGCGAAGGTCCCGGGGACCATGGGAGTGCTGGCCGCCGCGTTGCGCAGCAAGTTCGTCCGCTCACTCCCGATCGGCTTCGGCTGGGTGGCGAAGCGGCCGGTCCCGATGGACGCGGTCCACTCGTACATCGACCCCGCGTGGCGGTCGGCGGGGGTCCGGCGGGATCTCCGGAAGTTCCTGCGCGGGGTAGACAAGCGATACACCCTCGAGGCGGCGGAGAAGCTGCGCGAGTTCCGCCGTCCGGTACTGCTGGCGTGGGCCTCGGAGGACAAGCTGTTCCCGCTTTCGCTGGCCAACCGCCTGCTGGAGGTGCTCCCGGACGCCCGGCTGACCGAGATCGGCGACAGCTACACGTTCGTTCCGGAGGACCGGCCCGACAAGCTGAACGAGCTGATCATCGGGTTCGCGCGAGAGAGGGTTTCCGCCTTGGCAGACTGATGGGCCATGCGCCGCAGTCAGCACGATCGCTCCAGTAGCACCCGGTCCGCCCTGACCACCGCCGCCCGCGCGCTCTTCGCCGCGCGCGGCTACCACGCGGTGCCCGCCGACGAGATCGTGCGCGCCGCCGGGGTCACGCGGGGCGCGCTCTACCACCACTACGCCGACAAGCAGGCGCTGTTCCGGGACGTGGTGATCGAGGTGGAGACCGAGTTCACCGGCGAGATCACCGCCCTGCTGGACAACGCCCCCGACCTCACGACCGGACTGCTCACCGGGCTCAAAGCGTTCCTGGACATCTGCGACCGTCCGGAGATGCGCCGGATCATCCTGATCGACGCGCCCGCCGTGCTCGGCTGGGCGGACTGGCGCGCCATCGAAGCCGAGCACGGCCTCGGCGTGCTCGTCGAAACCCTCACCCGCGCCGTCGACGAAGGCCTCATCCCCCCACAGCCCGTCGACGTGCTGGCCCGGCTCATCCTCAGCGCGCTCATCGAGGCCGCCCTCGTCATCGCGTCGGCTGACGATCCCGCCCAGGCGAGAGCCGACGCCGAGCACTCACTCGGCCTGTGGTTCGCGGGCATTCTCACCCCACCCCCGGAAGGGTGAGACCGGCCCGCGAACCCGCCGCGAACGGCGCGTTCGGGGCGATCCACGTCTCGAACGCGCCGTTCGGGACATCGAGCGACGCTGTAGGCATCCCTCGGCACCTCCCCCACTCTTCGAGTGTGAGTGCGGCCACAAGTCCCCTCGACGAGAACCTGCGCGCGTTCCGTCTCGACTTCCCAAATGGACACCGCGGACCGGCTCGGCCAGGATCCGTTGGTGGACAAGCGGTTTCCCGCTGCTGGTAGGCGGCACCGGGTCCGGCCGAGGAGGATGGCATGTTCTTGCGCAAGATGGCGGCGGTGACCGGCGCGGCAGTGGCGGTTCTCGGGGTCGCCACGCCTGCCGAGGCGGCGTCGCCGTCGCTGAACTGGGCACCGTGCACGAAGCTCGCACCATCGTGGCCGGAGAAAGCCGGTACGAGCGCCGAATGCGCGACGGTGACCGTGCCGGTCGACTACGCCCATCCGGACGGGCGTACGACGGGGATCGCGGTGGACCGGATCCCCGCGTCCGATCCGGCACACCGGCGCGGCGTGCTCGTGCTGAACCCCGGCGGGCCGGGCGGCACCGGGATGGCGATGCCCGAGATGATCCGGACCAGCAAGCTCGGCGAGCTGGCTAAGTACTACGACCTGGTGAGCTTCGATCCGCGGGGCACCGGCTACAGCGGGCAGATCGACTGCTCGATCGCCGGCAGGCCGCAGCCACCGGGAGAGTCCGAAAAGGACAAGGTGCTCGGCCGGATCCGCTGGCACGCCGGAAAATTCGGCGACTGCGCGGCGAAGGACCCGGAGTTCACCAGCAGCCTCGGCGCGGTCACCATCGCACGGGATGTCGACCGGATCCGGCAGGCGCTGGGTGAGGACAAGATCGACTACTTCGGCGTTTCCTGGGGTACCGCGCTGGGTGCCGCCTACCGCAGCCTGTTCGACGGGCACGTGGGCCGGATGGCCATCGATTCGGTGCTGCCCCCGGACTTGGACCTGGACCGGATCGACGCGGCGGCGACGAAGGCGGTCGAGGACGATGCACACCGGTTCTCCGGCTGGATGGCCGAGCGCGATGCCGTGCTCCACCTGGGCACGACCGCCGATCAGGTGTTCGCCACCGGGATCGCGCTCCGGGACGAGCTTGCGGCGCATCCTCGCCAGGTCGTCCAGAATGGACACACGTACACCGTGGACGGGATCTGGGTGGCCAGCCAGCTGAGTACTACTTCGACGCGCTGGGGGTACGCCGCGTCGGCGCTCGCCGCCCTACGCGCGGGGAAGAACCCGCCCGCGGACCCGGGCGATTCGAACGCGGCCACCACGGGACTGAGCTGGGACGAGAAACGCCCGACCACGCTGAACGGGTTCGTGCAGCACGCGGTCAACTGCGCCGATGCCACCGGTACGCGTGATCTGGAAGAGATGTGGCGCGGCTTCACCAAGCTGCGGGCGCAGTACCCGGTGGCCACCACCGGCAGCGAGCCCGTCTACTCCGGCAGCTGCGTGAACTGGCCGTACGCCGGAAAAAACGTGGACTACCGGCGCGGCCACAGCCGGCTGCAGCTCATCGCGCACCGCTACGAGTCCGTGACGCCCTACCAAGGTGCGCTCGACATGCGGCAGCGCGTGGGTGGCTCGGTGCTGACCGTGGACGACGACGCACACGGATCGCTGATAAACCTTCCGTGCGCGAGCAAGGTGGTGCGGTTCTTCGAGACCGGGCAGCCCGCTGTCGGTAGCTGCGACGGCGCGCCGATCGCGGAGCCGCAACCGGTGTCGTGAAGCGTCCGCGACGTTGCGGCCGATGTCACCGCCGTAGTCGATCGTGCCGGTGACGCCCTCGATGTACTTGTTGGTCTGCCTGGTGTCCGGACGAAGGTGTGGATCGCGGTGTTCTCGCGCCATACCGCATCCGGCGTCATGCGGGATGGTCACAGCCGTCTCGCGCGCCGGGAGCGCGGTTCGTCATCTGCGCCGACAAGGGGGCGTTCCGTTATCGGCGGGAACGATCTCGCTCAGGTATACGAATGCCGTTATGCCACAAGGGTTAACGAAAGGGCCCGTCTCGCGTGAAGTGCGAGACGGGCCCTTCGGTGCGTCCTATCGGACTAACGGGCTATTCGTAGATCTCACCCTTGGCCGCTTTGTCCACAAGGGACTGTGGCGGGGTGAAGTGGTCGCCGTAGCGCTCGGCCAGCTCGCGGGCGCGGTCGACGAAGCCCTGCAGGCCACCGGAGTACTGGTTGATGTACTGGATGACACCACCGGTCCAGGCCGGGAACCCGATGCCGAAGATCGACCCGATGTTCGCGTCCGCGACCGAGGTCAGCACACCCTCGTCGAAGCACTTCACCGTTTCGAGCGCCTCGGCGAAGAGCATCCGCTCCTTGAGGTCCTCGAACGGGACGTCGGCGGAACCGGACTTGAACGCGTCCCGCAGCCCCGGCCACAGCCCGGTCCGCTTGCCCGCCTCGTCGTACTCGTAGAACCCGGCGCCGGTGGACCGGCCCTTGCGGTCGTAATCGTCGAGCATCTTGTCGATGACGGCCTCGGAGGCGTGCGCCGTCCAGGTGCCACCGGCCGCCTCGATGGCTTCGCGGGTCTCCTTGCGGATCTTGCGCGGCAGCGTCAGGGTCAGCTCGTCCATCAGCTGCAGCGGCGGCGCCGGGTAGCCGGCCTGCGAACCCGCCTGCTCGATCGACGCCGGCTCGACGCCCTCGCCCAGCGCGGCGACGGCCTCGTTGATGAAGGTGCCGATCACGCGCGAGGTGAAGAAGCCACGGCTGTCGTTGACGACGATCGGCGTCTTCTTGATCTGCAGGGTGTAGTCGAAGACCTTCGCCAGCGTGGCCGGGGAGGTCTTCTCGCCGCAGATGATCTCGACCAGCGGCATCTTGTCCACCGGCGAGAAGAAGTGGATGCCGATGAAGTCCTCGGTCCGCTGCACGCCCTCGGCGAGCGAGGTGATCGGCAGCGTCGAGGTGTTCGAGCCGAGCACGGCGTCCGGGTTGACGACGCTCTCGATCTCCTGGAACACCTTGTGCTTGAGCTCGACGCTCTCGAACACGGCCTCGATCACGAAGTCGACCCCGGCGAAGTCCTCCGCCTTGGCGGTCGGCGTGATCTTCGCCAGCAGCGCGTCCGACTTCTCCTGCGTGGTCTTGCCGCGGGAGAGTGCCTTCTCCTCCAGCTTGACCGCGTAGCCCTTGCCCTTTTCGGCGGCTTCCTGCGTGACGTCCTTGAGCACGACGTCGATCCCGGCCTTCGCCGAGACGTACGCGATCGCCGCGCCCATCATCCCGGCGCCGATGACACCGACCTTCTTGGCGGTGTACTTCTCGAAACCGTCCGGACGGGAGCCGCCGGAGTTGATGGTCTGCAGGTCGAAGAAGAACGCCTTCGTCATGTTCTTCGCGACCTGGCCGGTGGCGAGGCTGATGAAGTAGCGCGTCTCGACCAGCAGCGCGGTGTCGACGTCGACCGTCGCACCCTCGATGGCCGCGGAGAGGATCGCGCGCGGCGCGGGCATGTTCGCGCCCTTGATCTGCTTGCGCAGGTTCGCCGGGAACGCGGGCAGGTTCGCCGCGAAGCTCGGGTTCGACGGGCTGCCACCGGGGATCTTGTAGCCCTTGACGTCCCACGGCTGGACGCCGCCCTCGGGGTTGGCCTTGATCCACGCCTTCGCCGCGGGCACCAGTTCTTCAACGGTGCCAACGAGTTCGTGCACCAGACCGAGTTCGAGAGCCTTGGCGGGGCGGTGCCGCTGGCCCTGCAGCAGGACGTTCAGCAGCGCGCTCTGGATGCCGAGCAGGCGGACGGTGCGGACCACGCCACCGCCGCCGGGGAGCAGGCCGAGGGTGACCTCGGGGAGGCCGATCTGGCTGCCCTTGACGTCGGCCGCGATGCGATGGTGCGTCGCGAGCGCCAGCTCCAGACCGCCGCCGAGCGCGGCGCCGTTGATCGCGGCGACGACCGGCTTGCCGAGCTGCTCGAGCCGGCGCATCTGCCCCTTCATCAGGGAGCTGCTCTTGGTGATCTCGGCCGCGTGCTCCGGCTGCGCCTGGATCAGGTCCTTGAGGTCGCCACCGGCGAAGAAGGTCTTCTTCGCCGAGGTCAGCACGACACCGGTGATGGTGTCCTTTTCGGACTCCAGCCGGTCGACGACCACGCCGAGCGACTCGCGGAAGTCGGCGTTCATCGTGTTCGCGGACTGCTTGGGGTCGTCCAGGGTCAGCACGACGATGCCGTCGGCGTCCTGTTCCCAGCGGATGGTTTTCGCTTCAGCCATGTCTTGTCCTCAGATCCCTCAGACCCGCTCGATGATGGTCGCGACGCCCATGCCGCCGCCGATGCACAGCGTCACCAGCGCGCGGCGCGCCTGGCGGCGTTCCAGCTCGTCCACCACGGTGCCGACCAGCATCGCGCCGGTGGCGCCAAGCGGGTGGCCCATCGCGATCGCGCCGCCGTTGACGTTGACCTTCTCCTCCGGCAGGTTCAGGTCCTTGATCCACTTGAGCACGACGGAGGCGAAGGCCTCGTTGAGCTCCCACAGGTCGATGTCGTCCGGGGTCAGCCCGGCCTTGTCGAGGACCTTCTGGGTCGCCGGGGTCGGGCCGGTGAGCATGATCGTCGGCTCGGAGCCGATCGACGCGGTCGCCACGATGCGGGCGCGCGGGGTCAGGCCGAAGGTCTTGCCGACCTGCTCGTTGCCGACCAGCACGAGCGCGGCGCCGTCCACGATGCCCGAGGAGTTCCCGCCGGTGTGGACGTGGTTGATCTTCTCGACCTGGTGGTACTTCTGCAGCGCGACGGCGTCGAAGCCACCCAGCTCGCCGATGCCGGCGAAGGCGGGCTTGAGCTTGCCGAGGCCTTCGATGGTGGAGCCGGGGCGGCGGTGCTCGTCGTGGTCGAGCACAGTGACGCCGTTGATGTCCTTCACCGGTACGACGGACTTCGCGAAGTAACCGCCGGACCAGGCGGCCTCGGCCTTGTCCTGCGAGCGCACGGCCCAGGCGTCGACGTCCTCGCGGGAGAAGCCCTCGATCGTCGCGATCAGGTCGGCGCCGGTGCCCTGCGGGACGATGTAGTTGTCGTAGGCGGTGGCCGGGTCCATGAACAGCGCGCCGCCGTCCGAGCCCATCGGCACCCGCGACATCGACTCGACACCACCGGCGATGATCAGCTGGTCCCAGCCGGAGGCGACCTTCTGCGCGGCGGTGTTGGTGGCTTCCAGGCCGGAGGCGCAGAAGCGGTTGAGCTGCACGCCCGCGACGGTCTCGGGCAGGCCCGCGTTCAGCGCGGCGGTCCGGGCGATGACCGCGCCCTGCTCGCCCACCGGGGAGACGACGCCGAGCACGATGTCGTCGATCGCCGCCGGGTCGAGGTTCGGGTGGCGGACCTTCAGCTCGTTGATCAGGCCGACCACGAGGTCGACCGGCTTGGTGCCGTGCAGGGCACCACCCTTGTTCTTGCCGCGAGGCGTGCGAATCGCCTCGTAGATGTAGGCCTCGCTACTCACTGAACACTCCTCCGCGCAGGGCGTGGTTGGTACTTCGTTGTATCCGCACCTGGATCATACTGCCGGGTAGGTGCTAATGCCGATTAACATATGCCCGAGTAACCCCATGGTGTCAATGGGTTGTGTCCTACCCATGACGCGCTATCGTCGGTTCACCATGACGTCACCTTCACCCCGGCAGGCACGCGCCAGGAGGCCGCGCGACCGCAAGGCGCAGCTCGCCGCGGTCGCCGCGGAACTGTTCCGCGAGCGGGGGTTCCACGGCGTCGGGATCAACGACATCGCGGCCGCGGGCGGCGTCACCGGGCCCGCGCTCTACCGGCATTTCGCGGACAAACAGGCGATCCTCGCCTACGTCGTGCTGGCCGGGATCGACGACATGGAGGCTGCGACCGCCGAAGCGCTGTCCGACGCCGAATCGGCCGTCGACCAGCTCGAAGGCCTGCTCACCGTGCTGGCGACACAGGCGGTGGAGCGTCGGGAGATCGCCGCGCTGTGGCGCTGGGAAGGCCGTCACCTGCCCCGGGACGACCAGCGCGAGATCGGCAAGCGCTCCGGCGCGCTGCTCGCGGCGTGGAGCAAAACGCTGCTCCGGGTCCGCCCCGACCTGGCCGCGGAGGATGCCGAGCTGTTGTGCTGGGCGACGTTGTCGGTGTTCGGCAGCGTGTCGGTCCACCACACGACGGTCGCGAAGAAACGCTTCGCGCAACTGCTCGTCGAGCGGGCGCTCGCTGTGCTCAACACCACACTGCCCGCGGCGGGCGCGGCCCAGGAACCGCCACCGCTGGCCGTGCTCGGCACGCCTTCGAGACGCGAGCAACTGCTGTCGGAGGCGACCCGATTGTTTTCCGACCGCGGGTTCCGCGCGGTGAGCATGGAGGACATCGGCTCGGCCGCCGGGATCGCCGGGCCCAGCGTGTACCGGCACTTCCCGAGCAAGGGCGCGCTGCTCGTGGCGATCGGGCACCGCGCGGGCGACCGGCTCGCCGTCGCCGCCGAAGAGGCGTTACGCGCGGCCGACGAACGGGACGCGCTGCGCAGGCTCGCCGCGTCCTATGTGCACACCCTGCTGCACACTCCCGAACTGCATGTCGCGTTCTCGGCCGACCGGGCGAGCATCCCGGACCGCGACCGGGCCGGACTGCTCCGGGTACAACGGGACTACGTCGCGCGCTGGGTATCGCTGCTTTCGGCCGTGCGACCGGAGCTTCCCGCGCGGGAAGTGAAGATCACCGTGCACGCGGCGCTGACCATCGCGAACGACCTGACCAGGACCCGCCGCGTCGCGCACCGCCCGAACCTCGAAGCCGAACTGAGCGCACTCCTGCACGCCGTGCTGGGACTCAGCCGACCGAGCTGACCGGACCGGCCACATCGGACAGTGCCCGCTCGACGTGCGGCCATCCCGACGGGAAAACCTGACGCACGCGCCGCCTTTCGCGCATCCGATTTTCGTCCGTTACCTCTCGGTGAAAGTCGCCTCGGGAGGCCCGCGTCCGTGCGAACATGCGCCGTGCCCACGAGACGCCGACTGCATCTGGTGACCGAGGACGAGGAGCACCGGGTCTCCAGCCTGGAGCTGTTCTTCGACCTCGTGTTCGTCTACGCGATCACCCAGACGACACAGCTGATGGCCAATCACCTGAGCCTGCTCGGGATCGGCCAGGGCATGGCGATGCTCGCCGTGCTGTGGTGGTGCTGGTGCAGCTATGCCTGGCTGGGCACCACGATCCACGTCGACCACGGCATCGCCCGGCTCGCGATGTTCGCCGCGATGGCGGTGATGTTCCTCGTGTCGCTGACGATCCCCGAAGCGTTCACGGACCAGCCGGGCGGGCTGTACGCCCCGTTGTTGTTCGTCGTCTGCTATTTCGCCGTGCGGCTGCTCCAAGAAGTCGCCTACCTCGGGGCCGCACGGCACGACGCCGCGCTCCGCCGCGTCCTGCTGCGGATGCTCGCGGGCCTGCTGCCGAGCGTGGCGTTGCTGGCGTTCGCGGCGTTCCTGCACGGCCCGTGGCAACTCGGCGTCTGGGTCATCGCGCTCGCCGTCGACTACCTCAACGTCTACCTCGCCGGCCCGGCAGGCTGGCGGCTGAACTCCCCCGCGCATTTCGCGGAACGCTTCGGGCTCATCGTGATCATCGCGCTCGGGGAGTCCATTGTGGCCATCGGTATCGGGATCGGCGCACTGCCGATGTCGTGGCTCGTCGCCGGGGCAGCGATCTGCGGGCTCGCGCTCGCCGCGGGCATGTGGTGGACGTACTTCGACGTCGTGGCCTGGGTTTCCGAACGCCGGCTCACCCGTGCCACCGGCATCGAGCGCGCGAAACTCGCGACCGACTCGTACACGTTCCTGCACCTGCCGCTCATCGCCGGGATCGTGCTCGTCGCGCTCGGTCTCAAGAAGGCGTTCCTGTACCTCGCCGACACCGAGCACCACCACCCCGGTGAGGCGCTGCACGGCGTCCCGATCTGGGCGCTGACCGGCGGGCTGGCGCTTTACCTGTGCACGCTGAGCGCCCTGCGCAGGCGCAACCTCGGCCGGTGGAACGTGCAGCGCCTGGTGCTCGCCGCGGCGTTGCCCGCGGTGACCCCGCTGCTCGAACACGTCCCCGCGGCCGTGACGCTCGTGATCGCCACGGGAACCGTCCTCGGACTCATCGCCTTCGAGCGGCTCCGCTGGTCGGAGCGGCGTCGTCAGCTTCGGGCCGACTAGCCGTGACGTGCGGTCGCGGCGTCGGCGATCAGTTCGGCGAGCACGGCGGGCTGGGACAGGAAGGGCGAGTGGGAGGAATCGAGTTCCGTGACGACCGTCGGGGACGCCGACACGGCGTCGATCTCCTTGATGAAACGCTGTTGCAGCGTCGGCGCGATGGCGTAGTCCTGGGTACAGGTCACGTACGAGTGCGGGATGCTGCCGTAGCGCTCCGCCGTCACGGTCAGTTCCTCACGGGGGATTCCGGCCGGGCCGTCCGGAGTGAGCATGGAGATGGCGGCGTCCGCCGTGCGGTCGTCGACATCGCCGTAGAAGACCTCCTTGATCTGATCCCGCCGGTCCGGATCGTGGAAGTCGACGCGCGCGGCGCCGATCACCGCCGGATCGGCCACCAGCAGCGGAGACAACTTCTCACCGGCGGCTTCCGGACTGCCGAGGTACGACCACGCGGACATCCCGTTCACCGGCGCGAGCGCGGCCACGTAGACCAGCCCGCCCACGAGTTCGGGAGCGAGTTCCGCCAACGCGGTCGCGACCACGCCACCGGCGCTGTGCGCGACCACGAGACACGGCCGGCCCGCGCCGATCGCCCGGATCCGGTCGGCGAGGTCGGCCGCCGCTGAAGACGCGGTGACCGAAGCGACCGGGGACGGTTCGGTGGCGAACGCCTCCGCGTCGAACGGCCGCGCCCAGCGGGCGCGCGGTGCGGGGCCGCGCAGCCCGTGCCCTTCGAGGTCGACCGCGACCGACTGGATCCCGCGGGCGGCCAGCTGCTCGGCCACCGGGCTCCAGCACCAGCTGCCGTGCCAGAAACCGTGCACCAGTACGACAGGCAGGGAGTCGCTCATTCATTCCTCCGACGCAGGATGAAACCGCTTTCGGTCGCAAGTTATCGCCGGGAAGAACCGGTTCCGGGCAGCCAGGACAAACGGACAAGCGGGAGTGAACGTTTGGTCCCCCGGGTCCGCACCAGGTGAGCTTCCGGGTGAGTCCGGCCACCGAATCGAGGGGCACCGCTGGCATGAACCGCTCCGGACCGCTAACCTACTCACGAGTAGGTAGCGAGATGGAGGGGCCACCATGGCTGCGCCAAGGAAACGAGACGCGATGGGCTTCGGCCTGGCCGCGCTCACCCGGTTGGCCGGGAGCAAGGTCATCGACAAGGCCGGGCTGCGCAAGCCCGTCGAAAACCTCGTCACCGCGGGGACGAGGAACGGCTTCCGCGTCGCGGGCGCGGCCACCCGTTCGTTCCAGGCGGCGCAGCGGCTCGGCAAGCCCGCGCGGCTCGCGCCGATGTCCGACAAGGGCCTGTTCGACCTCACCCCGAGCGAGGATCAGCAGCTCATCGTCGAGACCGTCACCGAGTTCGCGGCCGAGCAGCTGCGCCCGGCCGCGGCGGACGCCGACGCGAAGCTCGCGGCGCCGGAGGGCCTGCTCAGCAGGGCCGCCGAGCTGGGCATCAGCCTCGTCGGGATCCCCGAGGAGCTGGGCGGCGTCGGCACCGAACGCTCGGTCGTCACCAACGCGCTCGTCGCGGAGGCGCTCGCGCACGGCGACCTCGGGCTCGCCGTCGCCGTCCTCGCGCCGTCGGCCGTGAGCACCGCGCTGGTCTCCTACGGCGACGAGCAGCAGCAGGCCGACTACGTGCCCGCGTTCGCCACCGAGCACGTCCCGGCGGCCGCGCTCGCGCTGCAGGAACGCGCCCCGCTGTTCGACCCGTTCAAGCCCGCCACCAAGGCCCGGCGCACGCCGAAGGGCTACCAGCTCGACGGCGTGAAGTCGCTGGTGCCGCGTGCCGCGCAGGCGGAGCTGTTCATCGTCTCCGCCGACCTCGAAGGCCGGGGACCGGCGCTATTCCTTGTGGAGTCGTCGAACTCCGGGGTCACGATCGAGGCCGAGCCCGCGATGGGCCTGCGCGGCGCCGCGACCGGGAAACTGCATCTGGAGAAGGCTTCGCTGCCCGCGGGCGCGCTGCTCGGCGGCGGCAAGCCCGAGACGTTCGCCGAGATCGTGCGGCTGTCGCGGCTCGGCTGGGCGGCGCTGGCGGCCGGGACCGCGAAGGCCGTCCTCGACTACGTCGTGCCCTACGTCAACGAGCGGACCGCGTTCGGCGAGCCGATCAGCCACCGCCAGGCCGTCGCGTTCTCCGTGGCGGACATCGCGATCGAGCTGGAAGGCCTGCGCCTGGTGACGCTGCGCGCGGCCGCGCGCGCCGAGCAGGGCAAGTCCTACGCCCGCGAGGTCGCGCTGGCCCGCAAGCTCGCGACGGACAAGGGCATGCAGATCGGCAACGCGGGCGTGCAGCTGCTCGGCGGGCACGGTTTCGTCAAGGAGCACCCGGTCGAGCGCTGGTACCGCGATCTGCGCGCCATCGGCGTGATGGAAGGCGCCGTTCTCCTCTAAGGCTTTCTCGGAAGGTAAGCACTCATGATCAACCTGGAAGTCCCCAAGAAGGCCGGCGCGCTGATCAACCAGGCGTACCAGGCCGCGTCGGAAGTGTTCCGGCCGATCTCGCGCAAGTACGACCGCGCCGAGCACACCTACCCTGCCGAACTCGACATGTTCGCCGCGCTGCTGGACGGGCTCAACTCCTCCGGCGAGGGCGGCGCGGGCGCGGCGGGTGTCCGCCGCGACGACAAGGACGGCGCGAAGAAGGGCAATCGCAACGGCGCCAACCTGAACGTCGTCCTCGGCACGATCGAGATGTGCTGGGGTGACGTCGGGCTGCTGCTGTCGATGCCGCGCCAGGGCCTCGGCAACGCGGCGATCGGCTCGGTCGCCACCGACGAACAACTCAAGCGCTTCAACGGTTTGTGGGCCGCGATGGCGATCACCGAGCCGGGCTGCGGCTCGGACTCGGCGGCCATCACCGCGACCGCGCGCCTCGATGGCGACGAGTACGTCCTCAACGGCGAGAAGATCTTCGTGACGTCCGGCCAGCGCGCCGACGCCGTCGTCGTGTGGGCGACACTGGACAAGTCGAAGGGCCGCGCGGCGATCAAGTCGTTCGTCGTGGAGAAGGGCACGCCCGGCTTCGAGGTCGTGCGGGTCGAGCACAAACTCGGCATCCGCGCCTCCGACACCGCGGTGCTCCGATTCGAGAACTGCCGTGTCCCCAAGGAAAACCTGCTCGGCACGCCGGAGATCGACACGGCGAAGGGCTTCGCCGGGGTCATGCAGACCTTCGACAACACCCGCCCGCTGGTGGCCGCGATGGCCATCGGCGTCGCGCGGGCGGCGCTGGAGGAGACCCGTCGCATCCTGACCGAAGCCGGGATCACCATCGACTACGACCGCCCCGCCAACACCCAGCACGCGGCCGCCGCGGCGTTCCTTCAGCTGGAAGCGGACTACGAATCGGCCTACCTGCTGACGCTGGAATCCGCGTGGATGGCCGACAACCGCCAGCCGAACTCGCTGCAGGCCTCGATGGCCAAGGCGAAGGCAGGCCGCTCGGTCGTCGACATCACGCTGAAGTGCGTCGAGCTGACCGGGGCGTACTCCGAGGAATCCCTGCTGGAGAAGTGGAGCCGGGACGCGAAGATCCTGGACATCTTCGAAGGCACGCAACAAATCCAGCAACTCATCGTCGCCCGCCGCGTCCTCGGCAAGACTTCCGCCGAGCTGAAATAGCCCACCCCGGGAGGGTCCACCCCGCCCGGCCGTACGTGTCCTCTGTGGACACGCGCGGCCGGGCGGTTTCGTGTTCTGGATCAGATTTTGTCCACGCCGCCTGACGCAGCTTTGGCGTCGATTTCGATACGAGGGCGGGGAAACACCGCGACCCGGACCCGGACGTCCCGCTCCGGTGAGTCGAGCACCTTTTTCAGCAGGGCCAGTGTCACCACGCCTGCCACCACGAGCATTGTCACGGCGACCAGAACTAGCCCGATTCCCCCTGAGGACAACGCAAGCACGGTATCCGCTCCTCGGCCGCCCGGGTGTCAGATGCTCCCCCTCGACGCGGCGGCCCTGCGTCCTCCCCCAGCGTACCGCCTCCGGGACGTTCCGTGAATGCCATCTGCCCTGCCTGGTGGGCAGGGCTGTGTCCCGAACGGCGCGTTCGCGACATGCGCAGGCACTGGGCAAGCACATCCAGCCGCCAACTACCCGGCCTTTGCGCACGCACGGACCCCGCAGGCTCGGGACCGCTCCCTGGGAATCCGGTTACCGTAGGCGTATGAGCGATAGCAGCCCGATGCCGGGGCAGCTCAAGATGGCCAGGAGTGTTCTGTACGTCCAGAGCGTCGTCAACGCGCTCTCCGTCGGCCTGATGGTGTGCACGATCGCGAGCAGGATCGGCCACGAGCAGCTTGTCCGGCCTGGCGCCTACTTCCTGATCGCGCTCAGCGTGCTGATCTCGGTGCTGCTGCTGGTATCCACGGTCCGGCTCGAGAGCCGCCCGCCGTGGCTGCGCTCCACCGTGATCCTCCTGGAAAGCGTCGTGGTCATCGCGCAGCTGGTCGTCGTGCTCATCGGCACCGTTCTCGCGGTCGCCGGGCTCATTCTCGCAGCGATCGTGCTCGTCGTGATGACCCGCAAGCAGGTGGCCATCTGGCTCGATCCCCCGGATGACGCGCCGGAGTGAGGCCGGAGGTTAACCCAAGACCTGGTCGTCGAGGAATTCGTCGATATAGCGCCAGGTGGTGTGTCGCGCCTTGCGGCCGGTGAGCACGCCGAGGTGGCCGCCGGGCGCGGTTTCGAAGCGCACGGACGGGGCGTTGTCCAGCAGGTCCACCAGCCGTTCGACGGCGGCGCGCGGGGCGATCGTGTCGTTCTGGCCCGCGATCACCAGCGTCGGCACCTTGACGCCGGCCAGCGCGATGATCCGCCCGCCCAGGTCCACCGAGCCCTCCGCGAGATCGTTCGCGCGGAAGAACCGGTGGTACAGCTGGCCGAACGTGCGCCCGGGGTAGGCGATCATGTTGTCCATGAAGTGATCGACGGCCTCGATCTGCGCGAGATAGTCGCGGTCGTCGAGATTTTTCAGGATGGCAAGGGGTTTCGTGATTTCCTTGTTGATCCCGGTCACGCGGAAGACCCGGCTGACGATGCTCGACGGCGCGCCGCCGAGCAGGCGGTAGAACGGGGTCAGCAGATGCCCGCCGGTGAGGTCGATCAGCGGCCGGAACGGCGCGATCAGGGGGATCGCGGTGAAATCGAAGGGCGCGGCGATCGTGGTGATCGATTCGACCGGCAGATCCGCCTGGTCGGCGGCGGTCAGCAGGGAGAAGATCCCGCCCAGGCACCAGGCGACCAGGTGCACGCCCTGCCCATCGGAATCCTCGCTGACCTTCCGGATCGCCCGTGGCAGCACGTCGTCGATCCAGTGCTCGACACCGAGACGGCGGTCGGAGAAGGCGACGTTTCCATAGTCCACGAGGTAGGCATTGCGGCCGCCGTCCACCATGTGCTCGGCCAGGCTGCAGCCGCGGCGCAGGTCGAAGCACAACGCCGGCGCGGCCAGCGGCGGCACGAGCAGGATCGGCGGGCCGGACTGCTTTTCGGCGCCGTGGGTGAGCCGGTACAGCGAGCGGTTGGGCCCCTGATCGATCAGCACCCGCGGCATCGGCCGGAGGTCGGCGACCCCACCGCGGGCCACTTTGCCCACGACATTCGACGCCGCGGCGGCGAGCCGTGCCGGTGGTGAAGCCATGTCCTTGCCTCCTGGGCCCGTGCGAACTTCCCGGCAATCTTGCCTCGCGGCGGCGGGCAACTCAACAGAGTCCATGGAAGCAAGCAGTCCAATTCGGACAGTGGTTAGGCCGTCCGAGCTAAGAATCCGCGCCCGGCGCGCTGTCCGCCGCCCGGCGTTCGTAGTCCGCGCGAGCCGCGGAATGGGCCGCTGAAGCCAAAACCCGGTCCGCACCGAGTGCCCGCGCGACCGACTCGCCCCACCGCCGCGGCAGCAGCCGCGTGATCCTGCCCATAGTTCCCAGGGATCGAGGCACGAACACGTCGAACCGGGGGAATCGCAGTGCGTCCACAATGGCGTGCGCCACATCCTCGGGCCGGACGGACTTGAAGAATTTCGCCTCGCCGAGCCCGCTCGCGAGTTCCGTCCGCACGATCCCCGGCATCACGCACGACACGAGCACCCCACTTCCGTGCAGTTCCAAATGAACGGCTTCGGACAATCCGACGACGGCGTGCTTCGTCGCGCAGTACGTCGCCGCCCCGGGGAACCCTGCCTTACCCGCCATCGAAGCGACGTTCACGATGTGCCCGGCCGCGCGCGGGCGCATCCGCCGGACCGCCTCGCGTGTGCCGTGGATGACCGCGTGCAGGTTGATCTCGAGCTGACGCCGGGTCGACGCGTCGTCCTCGTCCTCCAATGCGGACAGCGGCATGATGCCCGCGTTGTTGATCAGGACGTCGATCGGCCCGACGCGCCGCTCCACCTCGTCGAGGAACGCGGTGAACCCGGCGGTGTCGGTGACGTCGAGGCGCAGCGCCACGACATCACCGCCGAGTTCGGCCGCGGTCTTCTCGGCGCGGACGTCGTCGAGATCGCCGAGCACCACCCTGGCGCCGAGCCCGGCGGCCGCGGCGGCGGTCGCCGCCCCGATCCCCTGCGCGCCGCCGGTGACCACGACGACCTTCCCGGTAAGTGAACGCGGCTGCCTGGCCATGGCGGCTCCTCTTCGTCTGCCCTGACTCCAAGGTTGTTGACGTACTGCCAACTATGGTGCGCCCCCGCGCCCGTTCCCGCTACCCCACGCGCTGCTCGAACACCTGCCCGATCCAGCCGTCGACGTTGAACCGCACGGTCGCCTTGAAGCCCTGCCCCTCGTAGTACTCCTGCAACTGACCGTCACCGCCTGCCCAGCAGTCGACCCGGACGAGGTCGATGCCCCGGCGCTGCGCCTCGTCCAGCGCGTACTCGAGCAGCCTCGCGCCGACGCCGTGCCCGGTGAACCGCCGCGACGTGATCAGTAACCCGATGTAGATCTCCCGTTCCTCGGCCTTCGGCACGTGCACCGGGCATTCCTCGGTGACGATCAGCGCGCCCGCCGGCTCGCCGTTGATCTCCGCGATCCGCAGCCCCGGGTCGGCCGCCATCCCCCGCACGCGCTCGACCCGCTTCGGGATCGCCGACCACGGCTCGGTCCCCCACTGCCCAGAACTACCCCGCGTGACCAGCCAGGCGACAGCGTCGTCGAAGAAGCCCAGCAGCGTGTCCGCGTCCCCAGAATCACCCGAACGGATGACGATTTGCTCCATGCCTCTTGTTTTACATGACCGCGGAGATCTGTCGAGCGTCAACGAGCCTGACCAACGTCTATGCGGCTGCGGACACCTTGGCATCCTCACCCTCCGGCAGGCTCGGGATGGTTGGTGATGGCCCAAACAGGGCCATCACCAACCGGATCGGCCACCACCTCGCGGCACGTCCCGTGCGTCCACGGCAGTGGACGCACCTCCCCCTTGGTGACGTCACGCCCAGCTCTGGCCGATCGCCCCTGATTATGCGCAACCAGTCAGGTCACGAATATTGTCTACGCGGAGGCGTTACGGCCAGTCGACCGTCATCAGCGGTCCTCGATGACGTGATTTCCCCCGTAACCGCCGTTGCCATAGCACTCACCGTAGAAGCTCCAGGTGCCCCTGCCCATCCAATCGCCCACCTTCCGCGTGCCATTGTTGCAGAAGGTGATCGACCGTGATTGTCCGTCGAAAACTGTCACCGTGGAACTCCACTCATTGTCACTATCCCGATAGTCATTCTCCGCGTGGCTACCGTACGGGTGGGCCTGGGCGTCACCTTTCACTTGCGCGGCGAGCGGGACGACCTCCCGGTGAATCGGCGCGGCGGCGGAACTGGTGACTCCGGCGAGTACGAGCACTCCAGCCGCGATGGCGGGCACAGTGACCCGCAGCAGAGGCTTATACATCTTGCTCCTTTCAGGATTTGGGCATTGCGCCCAGGTTGGATGCGGTGCGCCGTGACTTCCGCCGGCTTGACGAGACCTCGGGCCGGCGTCCCTGGCGTCAGCCAGAATCAGCGACTCACCAATGGCCGGGAACGCGAGCGAGCCAGGCTCGTCCCTATCTCGCTCCCAGACCGACACCAGTTGTAGGGCAGAGGAGTTGTTTTCTGCAGGTAGACGGCCGCCAGACAAACATCGTGTGGACAACGGCGCGAACGTCGGCCGGTGCGAGTCGCGGCATCGACCCGCCTTGATGATGTCCCCGCGTACATGTGAGATGACTTTCCGTCACGTGAACAGTGGTGGCGGGCGGTGTCCTCCCGGGAAAACAGAACCCAGCGCCGCCACACCTGTGACGGTGCTCCCGGCCTCGATGCCGGCGACCCTCGACGCCGTTCCAGCCGTAGCCACGTACGCGCTCATCCGCACAGCTTTGTCTACATTGTGTTTGTCTGATGGCCGGGACCGGCAACAAACAATGTTTCTGCCCTATAACAGAACACGACATGCCACCGAACTACCGATGCCGACGCCGCTTGCCCGGCATCCATACACCGGCAGCCCATCGCGTGATTGTTTGGAGGTGAATGTGATGCAGCACTGGTACTGAGTCATCTCAATCTGCTGACACGGGGCTAGGAGGGCGCCGTTACGAACTGCTTCCTGGCGGCGCCCTCTCCCAACCCGAAGGTGAAGAAATGGCCGATATCCCACTGCACCCTGCGACAACGGCGAGCAATTGGTGGAATCCCTTTGACCCTGATTTTCTCGCCAGCCCTTACCACTACTACTCCCGGCTACGCGGCGAAGCGCCGCTGACCTGGCATGAAGCCCTGAATTCCTGGGTGGTCAGCAGCTTCGACCTCTGTGAGCGAGTGCTTCGCGACTGGGAAGTGTTCGCCGCGGACGACCGCAGGTCAGGCGGGAGCATCCCGGAGTCCACGATCACTGTCCAGCGCCTCGATCCCCCCGCCCATACACGCATCAGCAAGGTATTGGCAGGTGCCCTGCGCGCCCAGGACTTCGGCCGCATCGCGACGATTGTGCAGTCGGAGACACGGTCACGCTTGGTCGCGATGGCCGCGGATACGAGCGGCGACCTCGTCAGGGATCTGGCCATCCCCGTATCCACCGCTGCCATGGTGGCGCTGATGGGCATTCCGGCCGACCTGCTACCCCGGACATGGAGCCTGTCGGCTCGGATAGTGACCAGCATGAACGCAGGCTTGCGGCCGGAGACCCGAGAGCCTGGCCGGCGGGCTCGCGCCGAGTTGAGCCGGCTACTCGATTCCTGCCTGGACGCCAAGTGCGGCCACGGCGTACTCGGCGCGGTGGCGTCGGCCGGATGCCCCTCGTCGCTTCCCCGCGAGGTGCTGGTGAACTCCTTGCGGGTGGTCCTGCTGGCCGGCCTGAACACCGCGCAGCGCATGCTGGGGCTGGCCGCCCTCACCTTGCTCGGCGACGAGGGCGCGACCCGCCGGATCCGCTCCAGCACGCCATCGAACAAGGTGATTCACGAAATCGTCCGGTTCGACAACCCGTTTCAGGCGCAAAGCCGCCGGTGTGTGGCCAGTACCGTCATCGCCGGGGTGCGGCTGCGCCGGGGCGACACCGTCGTTGCCCTGCTCGGCGCGGCCAACCATGACCCCGCGAGATTCCCCTCGCCGGACGCCCTCGATTTCGACCGGCCCTTCCGCCCCAGCCTCGCCTTCGGTACCGGCACGCACGCCTGCATCGGCGCCGCGGTCGCGGGCACCATGCTCCGCGCGTTTCTGAACGCTGCCTGGCGAGACGGTGCGTACCTCCGCCGCGCGGGCGATCCGGTGTTCGACGCCAACCCGACGCTCCGCGGCCTTACCCGGTTTCCTGTCCAAGTGCGATAAAGAGGGGAAGAAACATTGTTCAGATTATCGACGAGACGCGTCGCAGGCTTGCTGCTGGCCGCCGTGCTGGCGGCCGGCGGCGCAACCTTGACCGCCGTGCCGGCGGCCTCGGCCGATTCCGCGGCCGACGTCTGCGCCGAGGCCGCGTTCAACGCGCCCAACACGGGCTTCAAGGACGACAAGGAGCATTTCGTCATCGCGGTCGCGGTCGGCATGGCGGAGTCACACTGCAACCCCACTGCCGAGCACCACAACGGAAGCGGGTCGACCGACTACGGGCTGTGGCAGATCAACGACCACTACCATCCCGAGTGGACGAAGCCGGAATGCCGATTCGACAAGACCTGCAACGCGCAGGCGGCCTGGGTCATTTCCAGCGGCGCCCAGAACTGGTGTCAGTGGAACACCTTCGACCCCTGCAAGAGCGCGCCTCAGAACCTCGGCACCTACCGGAACTTCCTCGCTGACGCGCAAGCGGCCGTCGACAAGTTCCTTCCGGGGCCACCGCGTACGAACAGCGCTCCGGCGGCGACATCTTCCGTGGAGTACAACGGCGAGCTCGCTCACTTCGAGCGCACCGCGGACGGCTCGCTGGGGCACTGGTTCTACCCCGACGAACACGGAGTCACCGGCTTCGACACCTGGGCCACCAATGGAGTCAAACTCGCCGGGAAGCCGACCGCGATCATCTACAGTGGTCAGATCACGGTATTCGCTCGCGGCACCGATGGCAGCCTCCTGCACTGGTTCTACCCGGACGAAAACCACGCCACCGGCTTCGATGTGTGGGGCGGCGGCTTGGCCGGAGATCCGACGGCGGTCGTTTACCACAACGAGCTGACCGTGTTCGCGCAGGGAACGGACGGCAGCCTGAAGCATTGGTTCTACCCCGACGGCAATGGCTCCACCGGTCAGGACACCTGGGCCTCGAATGGCGTCGCGGTAGCCGGACGCCCGACAGCCGTGGTGTACCACGACCAATTGACCGTTTTCGCGCACGGTGCCGACGGCAGCCTGCTGCACTGGTTCTATCCCGACGAACACGGAGTCGCCGGCTTCGACAGCTGGGGCGGCGGAATCGCAGGAGACCCGGAGGCGACCGTCTACCACGACGAGTTGACGGTATTCGCGCAAGGCTCGGACAACACCCTGCAGCATTTCTTCTACCCCGATAACGGGACGACAGGCCGTGACACCTGGACGACCACCGGGATCGGAATCACCGGCAAACCCGGGGTGACGATTTTCTCAGGACAGCTGACCGTATTCGCCCGGGGAACCGATGGCAGCCTCGCACATTGGTTCTACCCTGACGAACATGGAGTCACCGGCTTCGACAGCTGGGGCGGCGGAATCGCGGGAGACCCGGACACCGCACCGGTCTACACCAACCAGATCACCCTGTTCGCCAAGGGCGAGGACGGTAGTCTTCAGCACTTCTTCTACCCCGATACCAACGGAGTCACCGGCCGGGACGTGTGGGGCGGAGCAATCATCGGCTGAACCCGCCAGGCGGGCCCGGCGCTCCGGCTCGGGTGCCGGGTCCGTCTACTTCGCGCACGGCGGATGATAAGACAACCCCGGAAAATACTGATCCCATTCAGCAGTACTGATCGCGGGATGGGCGACCTCGCAGACTCGAGCGGCAACGCGGTCAACGTCGGTCTCCCACAGCCGGGCGCTGTGGTCGTCGCTGCCGGTTATCACGGTTCGCCCTGCTGGGTCGAACGCGACCGATTCCACCGGGCCGGTGTGCCCGGCGAGTGTTGCCAGCGCGGCCGGACGACGCACGTCGGTCACATCCCACAAGCGGGCGGTCTGGTCATCGCTGCCGCTGACCAGCGTATGCCCGTTCTGGTTGAACGCGACCGAGACGACGTGGTTGGTGTGGCCGACGAGCGTCGCCAGCGCGGCCGGATGACGCACGTCGGTCACATCCCACAGCCGGACGGTCTGGTCGAAGCTCCCGGTGGCCAGCGTGCCCCCGTCCGGACTGAACGCCACCGACCGCACGCTGTCGGCGTGCTCGGTCAGCTTCGCCAGGGCGGCCGGGTTCCTCGAATCGGTCACGTCCCACAGCCGCACCGAGTGATCGAAGCTGCCGGTCGCCACGGTACGTCCGTCCGGGCTGAACGCCACGCTGTAGACGGTGTTGTCGTGACCGATCAGCGTGGACAGCATGACGGGGACACCTGGGCCGGTCAGGTTCCACAACCGCACAGTGTGGTCGCGGCTTGCAGTGGCCAGTGTGCGGCCATCCGGGCTGAACGCCACAGCGACGACTTTGGCGGCGTGACCGGACAAGACCGCCCGCAGTACCGGTGCGTGCGGATTGCCGGCGTCCCACAGTCGCGCGAGGTTGTCGTCCCCTGCGGTGACCACCGCATTCCCGTCCCTGCTGAACGCCACGGCGTCGACCGGACTGGCGTGGCCGGTCAGCGTGGACAGGAGGACCGGGCGATAGGGATCGGTGACATCCCACAACCGCGCGGTGCCGTCGTCGCTGCCGGTGACAGCCAGATGTCCGTCCGGGCGAAACGCGACCGACCGAACGGTGTCGGTGTGTCCGGTGAGGGTCGGTCCGGGGATGTCCCACAGCAGCACGGTCCGGTCGTCGCCGGCGGTGGCCACCGTGCGGCCGTCCGGGCTGAACGCCACGGACTCCAGGTGATCGCTGTGGCCCGACAGCGCCGACAGCAGGCTCGGTGACCGTATGTTGCCGACGTCCCAAAGCCGGGCCGTATGGTCGAAGCTCGCAGTCGCCACGCTGCGTCCGTCCGCGCTGAACACCACGCAGTGCACAGCGTTGGTGTGCCCGGGAAGTGTCGCCAGCGCTACTGGTCTGTGTTTGTCGGTGACGTCGAACAGTCTGGCCGTCATGTCGTCGCCGGCGGTGGCGACCGTGTGGCCGTCCGGGCTGAAGGCCGCCGACCGGACGGTGTCCGTGTGGTCGGTGATGATCCCCAGCGGTACGGGCTCCCCTCGGTTCGCGATGTTCCACAGCCGGACGGTCCGATCGGCACTGGTGCTGGCCACCGTGGTCCCGTCCGGGCTGAAGGCCACGCTGTTTACGCCTTTGGCGTGCCCGGTGATCGTTGCGGCAGGGATCGGCTGGCGAGGATTGGCCAGATCCCATGCCCGGACCGTCCGGTCGGCACCGCCGCTGGCGAGTGTCTTCCCGTCTGGGCTGAACGCTACCGATTCCACTACGTCGGAGTGTCCGGTGAGGACGGACAGCCCACTGGGTGAGCGCGGGTTGCCGATATCCCAGATTCGGATCGTGTGGTCGGAACTGCCGGTGGCGACCATTCGCCGATCAGGACTGATGGCCACCGACCGGACGTGGTCGTTGTGTCCCACCAAAGGGGCCAGTACCGTTGGCCGGTGCGGGTCGGTGACGTCCCACAACCACGCCGTTCCGTCGTCACTCGCGCTGGCGACCATGTGGTTGTCCGAACTGAATGTCACCGCTTGAACCCGGTCGATGTGGCCGGTCAATCTGGTGGCATACGGTGTGGCGAAGGTGCTGAGCAAGCTGGTACGAGCCTGCGTGGTGGCCGTGAGCCGGGACGCGGCGACACTGAGTTGAGCGGCCAGCGCCGGGTTGGTCGCGCGCAAAGTGTTCGCTTCCAAGGCGACCTGCCCTGACAGAGCGATGTCGCGTTGCTGGATCGCGCCACGCTGCGCGTCGACGGCGATCACAGTAGCGGTGGCCGCGACCAGGAACAGCACCGTCACCAGCGCCAAAAGCTGCCGCAACCGGCGAGCCCGGCGACGGGATCCGGCTTTTTCGGCCTCCTCGGCGGCAAGACTGGCATCGAGGAACTCCCGCTCCCTGGCGGTAAGCGCCCCCGCGTTGCCAACGGCCCAATCCTGGACCAATGCCAACCGGGTACCGCGGTAGAGCGTATCGGTGTCGCGGTGCAGTCCCTCCCACATTTCGGTGGCGTCGGTCAGCTGGCGATGCAGCCGCAGTCCCGCGCGGTCCTCGGCCAGCCAGCTGTGCAGCCTTGGCCAGCAACGGATGAGGGCCTCGTGGCCGATCTCGACGGAGTCGGTGTCCAGGACGATCAGACGTGCCGCGGCCAGGCGGTCGAGCACCACACTGACGTCCGCATCGGCGGTGTCCAGCTCACTGCGGGTGATCCGGCGCTTCGTGTCTTCGGTGCCCTCGCCGAGCGCCGTCAACCGGAGAAAGATCTGCCGGGCCAGCTGTTGCTGATCGTCGTTGAGCGCTGTGTACAGCGACTCCGCGGTCTGCGCGAGTGCCCCGTCGATACCCCCGGCCTCGTGGAACCCCTCCAGTGTCAACGTGTTACCGCGCCGCCGTCGCCAGGTTTCCAGCATCGCGTGCGACAGCAACGGCAGTACTCCTGCCTCTCCGGCGGTCTGGGCCACCAGGGTGGCGACCAGGGACCCTTCGATCGAGCAACCGGCGCCCGCGGCCGGTTTCGTGATCGCCTGGCGCAGCTCCTCAGCGGTCATCGGCCCGACCGCCACGTGCGCGCTCTGGAGGGCATCGGCCAGCTCCGGATAGGCAGTGCAATGAGCGTAGAAGTCGGCTCTCACACCCAGCACGACGCGGCAGCCCAAGCCGTCGGCATCCTCGGAGGTAGCCGCCTGCAGCAGCGCCGTGATGAACTCGGCGCGCTCGCGTGGATCCCGGCAGAGCGTGAAAACCTCTTCGAACTGATCCACTACAAGCACGGTGTCGCGGCCCACCGCCGTGCCGGTTACCCGCGCGTACTCCCCCATCGGGTGCGGGCCTGGGGTGAACACGACCGCATCCGGAAGCCGAGGTACCAGCCCAGCTCGCAACAACGAAGACTTACCCACCCCCGACGCGCCGAACACGGCGAGGAAACTTAACTGCGATAATCTGTTCAGCAGCGCACTAACCAAGCTTTCACGGCCAAAGAACCGTGCGCTGTCCTCGGGCTGCAGTGCCGCCAAACCGACGTAAGGTGAACCGGCGTCGGCCGGCTCCACCGATGTGACCAGCTCGGCGGCGATGGCACGCCACCGCCGTTCCCACTCCCTCGGTTCCCCGCCGCAGGCCTGTACATAGGCCAGGGTCACCGCCAAGCTGGGCAGTCGGCGCCCGGCCGCTGCCGTGGCAAGGGTCGCGACCGAATAGTGCGCCCGCTTTGCGAGTTCCCGATAGGTCGGGCTGCCCGCCGACTCCCTCAGCCGGCGTAGATCAGCAGCCAGTTGCACCAGAGGTTCTTCCCCCGCGTCCAGCGGCTTTTCCTTGCGCGGCACCGCCCGCCCCCCTTCGACGTCGGCCGACATTGTCACCAATCGACCAATCGCCGCGCACGAGATTCAAGCAAGTCAACCCATTCGGACCAGCCAATTCATCCTTCATTAAAAGCGTGCATTTCTTACAGTTGGTCCAGCCGAACTGTGGGCGTCGGCCGAGCCGTTGCTCCCCGGAATTTCAGCCGCGTTCACCGGGGGTGGGGACGCGGCAACGCGCCCCCACCACGCGTTCGGGTTAATTGGGCGGGATGGGCACCAGTTCGTAGCCGACGCTCGACTGCGCCCCGTTCGGCGCGGTGACCGCGGCGAGGCCGACGATGTGCCCGGCGTCGTTGATGCCGGTGGCACCTGCCAGCCGCACGTTCGGGTGCGGCGCGATCAGCGTGTTGAGCTCGGTCGCGTGGCCGTTGCGGTAGAGGAAGCCGTTGCCGCTTCCCACGAGGTCGAGGGGCGGGATGACCCCGTCGTCGCCGACGATGTCACCGTGGTTGTTGATCGCGGTGGCGTGCGCGGCATTCTGGTTGGCGCCCGGCACGTTGAGGTCGACCGCCTTGCCCTTGCTGAACAACACCGCGTGGAACAGGTTGGGCAGGCTTCCGGGTGCGCTGGCCGCGCCCACCGCCTGACCGGCGTTGTTGACAGCCAGTGCCTCGGCGAAACCACCGCCGTTGAGCGTGCCGAGTGAGCTGATCTTCCCGTTGACCCATTCCGCGGCGGCCTTGCCGCCGTTGGCCCGCGCGGCGTCGCCGACGACCACTCCATTGCCGTTTACGGCGAGCGCCTCACCAGTCTTGCCACCGGGGAACAGGGGCAGGTTGGTCACCGTCGGACCCTGTTTGGACCACGGCGTGCCCGCGATACCGCCCTGCGTGCCCACGATCTGCTGCCTGTTGTTGACGCCGAGAGCCTCGGCCGTCCCGGCGGGATTCACGCCGAGATCGGTCCCGGTGGCGCCCGGACCCGGCCAGAGGACCGGCCGGGGCACCTCCGCCACGCCGCCGGGGAAGACCACGACCTTCCCGTACCGCCCGACCACCATGCCCTGGTCGTTGATGGACAGTGCCCTGGTTTCCTCGCGCAGGCTGGGGCCGGTGCCGGGCGCATTGAGGAAGAGTGGAGTCTTCGAACCCGCCTTGAGAATGAAACCTTTCTCCCGCCCTTGGGACGACGGGTCGGTACCGAGACCGATGATGTCGCCGTGCGCGTTGATCCCGCGATACTCCAGCGTGGTCGCGGAACCGAGCACGAGTCTGTACTGCGGCGCCGGGGCCGCCTCCGCACCGGGTGCGGACACACCCATCACCCCGGCCATCGCGCCCGCGGCCACCATGGCCGCCGGTAAGCGCTTGCGCATGAAACCCTCCTTTGCGTGACGCCAAAACGTCATCACGCAATACGGGCCGGGGTTACACGTCTAATTCCGTGGCCCCGCCCCCGTCGCGCATGATTGTGTTGCGGCATGCCCACGCTCACCGTCACCAACGGGGAAGTACCACTGCACGTCGTCGATCACGGCGGCACGGGTAGACCGATCGTGCTCCTGCACGGCGGTGACCGGTCCAGTGCGGACTGGACCGAGATCGCGGGGCGGCTGAGCGCGCTCGGGTACCGCCCCGTCGCACTCGACCTCCGCGGGCACGGCCGGACTCCCGCGGCGACCTGGTCCTGGGAGCTGGTGCTGTCCGACGTCGCCGCGGTGACCGACGCACTCCATCTCGTGCGGCCGGCCGTCGTCGGGCACTCGCTCGGCGGCATGATCGCCGCGCTCTGGGCGGCGGAACACCCCGGCTGCCCGCTCGCGGTCAACCTCGACGGGCACGGCAATCCCATTCACCCCAGTCAGTACGCGGGACTCGCCCCCGAACGGGCAGCCCAGGAGCACGCCGCGCTACGGGCCGAACTCGCGAGCATGAGTGCGGGGCTCGGCGACTATCTCATGACGGTCATACGCGCCTTCGAACGTCTCGACCGGTTCGCGGCCTACCGCCGCGCCGGTGGCCCGCTGGTGGTCACCCGGTCGGCCCGCTCGATGGCGGATCTGCTGCCGGAGGCGGTGCAGGACACCTGGCGCGCGCACGAACGATGGCTGGGCGAACAGCTCGCCGCGCTGGCGGCCGACGGCGCGATGGAACTCATCGCGACGCCGACCGGCCACGACGTCCATCTCGAAGATCCCGCGCTCGTGACGAGGATCGTCCACGAACGTCTCTGACCGCAGTACGTTAAGGCCATCTTACGGGCGTCTGACGCCCGTAAGATGGCCTTAACGGCATTTCAAGTGCGGGCTCAGACGACGCCGAGGTGGCGCGAGATCAGCATCTTCTGCACCTCGCTGGTGCCCTCGCCGACCTCGAGGATCTTGGCGTCGCGGTAGAAACGGCCCACCGGGAACTCGTTCATGAAGCCGTAGCCGCCGAAGATCTGCGTGGCGTCCCGCGAGTTGTCCATCGCCGCGTTCGACGCGACGAGCTTCGCGATCGACGCCTCCTTCTTGAACGGCTCGCCGCGCAGCATCTTCGACGCCGCCTGGTAGTAGGCCAGCCGGGCGGTGTGCGTACGGACCTCCATGTCGGCGATCTTGAACTGGATCGCCTGGTACTCCCCGATCCGCTTGCCGAAGGCGACGCGGTCCTTGACGTACTTGAGGCATTCGTCGACACAGCCCTGCGCCAGCCCGACACTCAGCGCGGCGATGGCGACCCGTCCTTCGTCCAAAATGGACAGGAACTGCGCGTATCCTCGGCCGCGGTCGCCCACCAGGTTGCCCGCAGGCACTCGGACGTCCGAAAAGGACAGCTCGTGGGTGTCGGAGCAGTTCCAGCCGACCTTCGAGTACTTGGGCGCGACCTCGAACCCCGGTGTGCCCGAAGGAACGATGATCGCGGAGATCTCCTTGCGCCCGTTCTCCATCACGTCGGTGACCGCGGTGACGGTGACCAGCTTCGTGATGTCGGTGCCGGAGTTGGTGATGAACGCCTTGCTGCCGTTGATGATCCACTCGTCGCCGTCGAGCTTGGCGCGCGTCCGGGTCGCCCCCGCGTCCGAGCCGCCGCCGGGTTCGGTCAGCCCGAAGCCGCCCAGCGCCTCACCCGCGCACAGCGAGGGCAGCCACTTCTCCTTCTGTTCCTGGCTGCCGAAGCGGTAGATCGGCATCGCACCCAGCGACACCCCGGCCTCCAGGGTGATCGCGACCGAGGAGTCCACACGCGCCAGCTCTTCCAGCGCGAGGCACAGCGCGAAGTAGTCGCCGCCCATCCCCCCGAACTCCTCGGGGAACGGGAGCCCGAACAAGCCCATTTCGCCCATCTTCGCGACGAGTTCGTACGGGAACTCCTCGCGCTCATACAGTTCGCCGATCACCGGAGCGACCTCGGCGTGCGCGAAGTCTTCGACGGTCTTGCGCAGCGACTCGTACTCTTCGTCAAGGCGGAAGTCGATCACGATTTCTCCTCGTGGGGTGACACGATGGCAAGGGTTTCGTCCAGCGCGACCTGTTGGCCGACGCGGACGGAAAGTTCGCTGACCACACCGTCGATCGGCGCGGTGACGGTGTGCTCCATCTTCATGGCCTCGACGACCAGCAGCGGTGTTCCGGCGCTGACGACGTCGCCCACCGCCACCTTGACGACCAGCACCGTGCCCGGCATCGGGCTGGCGACCGGTCCGGCACCGGCGGCCTCACCACGGGAAAGGAGCACGTTTTCCTGTTCCCCGAAGGCGAATCCGTGTCCGTCCCTGGCCAGCCAGACCGTCCTGTTCGGACCGCAGGCCTGCCGGTAGCGGTGGAAACCGCTGAGGTGCCGCACTTCCAGCACGTCGCCGTCCCGGCGGACGGAGACCCGCACCGGCTCGCCGTCCCCGACGGTGACCGTCGCGTCGGCGGGCGTGCCCACGACCTTCACCACGGCCTGTTCGGTACCGGCCTTGAGCCGGAAGGTCACCCCGCCCGAACCCCCGGCGCGCCAGCCGTTCGGCACGTCCCAGGGGTCCACAATGGATCCCGTCGGCTGCAGCTCCAGCAGCCGGTCCAGTGCCGCGGCGACGAAGAACTCCGCCGGCACCGCCGAAGAGACCAGAGTGGACAGACGGCGATCGACGAGTTCGGTGTCGAGTTTGCCTTCCCGCACATCGGGATCGGCCAGCAAACCGCGCAGGAACGCCACATTGGTGCCGACGCCGAGCAGCGCGGTGTCGGCGAGCGCGAGGTCGAGCCGGTGCAGCGCGGCCGCGCGGTCCGAGCCGTGGGCGATGACCTTGGCCAGCATCGGATCGTAGTTCGAGCCGATCACCGCACCTTCGGTCATCCACGAGTCGACACGCACTCCGTCACCCGAAGGTTCGTGCACGGCCAGCACAGTCCCACCGGTCGGGATGAAACCGCGCGCGGGATCCTCGGCGTAGACCCGGGCTTCCACGGCGTGCCCGGTGAGCCGGACGTCTTCCTGGGCAAGGGTGAGCGGCTCCCCCGCCGCGACGCGGACCTGCCATTCGACCAGGTCCAGCCCGGTGACCAGCTCGGTGACCGGGTGCTCGACCTGCAGGCGGGTGTTCATCTCCATGAAGAAGTATTCGCCGGGGTCGTGCGCGGACATGATGAACTCGACGGTCCCCGCGCCGACATAACCGACCGACCGCGCGGCTTCGACCGCGGACGCGCCCATCTTCGCGCGCGTCGCCTCGTCCAGCAGAGCCGAAGGCGCTTCCTCGATGATCTTCTGGTGGCGCCGCTGCAGGCTGCATTCGCGTTCACCGAGGTGGATCACGTTCCCGTGCTGGTCGGCGAGCACCTGGATCTCGATGTGCCGCGGCGTGGTGACGAACCGCTCCAGCAGCAACGTGTCGTCACCGAACGAACCCTTGGCCTCACGGCGCGCGGACTCGACCGCGGCGTCCAGTTCGGACGGTTCGGTCACCAGCCGCATGCCCTTGCCGCCGCCACCGGCGGACGGCTTGAGCAGCAACGGATACCCGACCCCGGCCGCCGCCTCGGCGAAGCCACCGGCCGGAATGTCCACATCGGACGCACCGGGCACGACGGGGACGCCCGCCTTCGACACCGTCGCCTTGGCGCGGATCTTGTCGCCCATCGCGTCGATCGCGGCGACCGGCGGGCCGATGAAGACCAGCCCGGCTTCCTCGCAGGCCCGCGCGAACCCGGCGTTCTCCGCCAGGAAGCCGTAACCCGGGTGCACCGCCTGCGCGCCGGTGTCCCGCGCGGCCTGGACGATCGCCGGGATCGACAAATAGCTTTTCGCAGCCTCGGCCGGTCCGATGCGGACCGCCGTGTGTGCCTCCCGGACGTGCCGCGCGTCCGCGTCGGCATCGCTGTACACCGCGACCGAGCGAATGCCCATATCACGCAGGGTCCGGATGACGCGGACCGCGATCTCGCCCCGGTTGGCGACCAGAACAGTGTCGAACATGCTCACATCCTGAAGACGCCGTAGTTGACCTCGGACAGGGGCGCGTTCGCCGCCGCCGACAGCGCGAGCCCGACCACCGTGCGGGTGTCCGCCGGGTCGATCACGCCGTCGTCCCACAGCCGCGCCGTCGAGTAGTACGGGCTGCCCTGCGCCTCGTACTGCTCACGGATCGGGTCCTTGAACGCCTCTTCGTCTTGCACGGACCATTCGCCGCCACGTGATTCGATGGCGTCACGGCGAACCGTCGACAGCACCGACGCCGCTTGCTCACCGCCCATCACCGAGATCCGCGCGTTCGGCCACATCCACAGGAAACGCGGCGAATACGCCCTGCCGCACATCGAATAGTTGCCCGCCCCGAACGAACCGCCGATGATCACGGTCAGCTTCGGTACCCGGGCACACGCGACGGCGGTGACCATCTTCGCGCCGTGCTTGGCGATACCGCCCGCCTCGTACGCGCGGCCGACCATGAACCCGGTGATGTTCTGCAGGAACAGCAACGGGATCGAACGCTTGTCGCACAGCTCGATGAAATGCGCGCCCTTCATCGCCGACTCGGCGAACAACACGCCGTTGTTCGCGATGATGCCGACGGGATGACCGTGGATCCGGGCGAACCCGGTGACCAAAGTGGCCCCGTACTCCTTCTTGAACTCGCCGAACCGGCTGCCGTCGACGATCCGGGCGATCACCTCGCGGACGTCGTAGGGCACGCGCGGATCGGTCGGCACGACGCCGTACAACTCGGCCGGGTCGACGGCGGGTTCCTCGACCGGGGTCACGTCCCATGGCCGCGGCGTCCGGGGGCCGAGCGTCGACACGATCGAGCGAACGATGCTCAGAGCGTGCGCGTCGTCGTCGGCGAGGTGGTCGGTGACGCCGGACTGACGCGCGTGGACGTCGCCGCCGCCGAGTTCCTCGGCCGTGACGACCTCGCCGGTCGCGGCCTTCACCAGCGGCGGACCACCGAGGAAGATCGTGCCCTGATTGCGCACGATGACCGCTTCGTCGCTCATGGCCGGGACGTACGCGCCGCCGGCGGTGCACGAACCGAGCACCGCGGCGATCTGCGGGATCCCGCGGCCGGACATCGTCGCCTGGTTGTAGAAGATCCGCCCGAAGTGCTCACGATCCGGGAAGACCTCGTCCTGCCGCGGCAGGAACGCGCCGCCGGAGTCCACCAGGTAGACGCACGGCAGGTTGTTGTGCAGCGCGACTTCCTGGGCGCGCAGGTGTTTCTTGACCGTCATCGGGTAGTAGGTGCCGCCCTTGACGGTCGCGTCGTTGGCGACGATCACGCATTCGCGGCCGGACACGCGGCCGATGCCGGTGATGATGCCCGCCGACGGCGCCTCGTCGTCGTACATCCCGGTGGCCGCGAGCGGGGACAGCTCCAGGAAGGGCGAACCCGGGTCGAGCAGGGTGTCGACCCGGTCGCGCGGCAGCAGTTTGCCGCGTTCGACGTGGCGGGTACGCGCTTTCTCGGGGCCTCCGAGCCGCGCGGCGTCCAGGCGCTTGCGCAGGTCCTCCACGAGTTCGGCGTGCGAGGTGGCGCTGCGGGCGTACGTTTCACTCCGTGGATCGGCGGAGCTGTTCAGTACCGGCGTGTCCATGACTCCCTCGTCGTCCCCCGGACGCAGACAGGTTAGCAGTCGTTAACTCCTCTCGGATGTTAACGACTGCTAACCCGGATGTCCAGCGACGAGGGCGAGGATCAGCCGATCTTGGCCTTCAGTGCCGCGTAGTAACCACTGGACTGCCCCGCCGCCGTCGGGTGGTAGGACTCCGCCACCGGCCAGGTCAGGCTGTGCAGCCACCAGTCGGACGAGCAGATCTCGTGCCCGCTGAACGGCGAGCGCATGTCGACGAACGTGGCCCCGGCGGCCGAAGCACGCTGGGAGATCGTCGACGCGAGAGCGTCCGAACCGGAGTTGATCGCCGAGCGCTTCGTGTCGGACAGGCCGACGTTGCACGAGCCCGGCACCTTGTACATGTGCGGGTAACCGAGCACGACGAGCTTCGCGTTCGGCGCCTTCTGCTTGATGGTGCCGTAGACCTTGTCGAGCAGGCCGGGCAGCGTGCCGTTGACGTAGGTCTTCGCCTGGTTCACCCGGTTGACACAGGTCTGGTCGTCGTTGAGCGTGCAGGTCTTGATCACGTCGGTGAATCCGGCGTCGTTGCCGCCGACGGACACGGTGACCAGGGTGGTCCCCGAGGTCACTGAGGAAGCCTGGTTGACGACGTCGCCCGTGCGAGCCCCAGAACAGGCGACGAAGGTGAGCTTGGTGCCCGAATGGGCGTTGGTCCAGAGTTGCGGATAGGCGTTGGAGCTGCGCATGCAGTCGCCGGAGTTGCCGTAGTCGCCGGCGCCGACGCCGGAGGAGTAGGAGTCGCCGAGGGCTGCGTAGGTGGTCGCCTGGATCGCGTTCGCGGTCCCGGCGAGGCCGAACGTGGTGAGAGCGGTGACGGCCACGGCCGTGCACCAGCGGATGAGGGGACGGGTCATAGTCACTCCTTCGTGACAGCCTTACATGAAGGAAGCATTACAGGTGGGTCCTCCACGAGGAACCCCTAGAAAACCGCGTAACCGCATGGCCTAGTCAGGAAGTCGTGGTCACTTGTTAGCGGTTGTTAACCGGCCGCCCTACTATGACCAGATGGCGGCGAACCCCACCCCACTCGCGAACGGCGCGAAGGCGAACAGGCGCGAACAGATCATGGCCGCGGCCGCCGAGCTGTTCGCGCACCACGGTTTCCACGGTGTCGGCATCGACGACATCGGCGCCGCCGTCGGGATCTCCGGGCCCGCCCTGTACCGGCATTTCCGCAGCAAGGACTCGATCCTCGGCGAAATGCTCAACTCGATCAGCCGCTACCTGCTCGACGGCGGAAGCGCGCGGGCCGGCCTCGGCGAGCCGAAGGACGTGCTGGCCGAGCTGGTGCGTTTCCACGTCGACTTCGCGTTGCAGCATCCGGCGTTGATCACGGTGCAGGAGCGCAACCTCGCGAATCTCACCGACAGTGACCGCAAGCAGGTGCGCGCCCTGCAGCGGCAGTACGTCGAGGTGTGGGTCCGCGCGATCCGGGACACGGTACCCGGGCTGAGCGAACGACGGGCCCGGTCAGCGGCACACGCCGTGTTCGGGTTGATCAACTCGACCCCGTACAACCGCCATCTCGGTGACGAGGAACTGGCCGAGCTGCTGTGCCGCCTCGCGCTCGGTGCGTTGCGCGCGGCCGAGTGAGGGGCACGCCACCGGGCCGGGTTCCGGGTATCCCCACGATCACCGATGCTGGTGTTTGATAGGGGCTGTGGACCCGGACAGGAGCGAGGACGAGCGGCGGCTCGTCGAGAAAGCGCAGCGCGCGCTCGTCGCGATCAGCCTCGGCGAGGACGCCGAGGCGCTGGACCAGGTCGCGCCCACGTCGGCCGAGCCGCAGGCCCGCTCGGACGAGACGAAAGCGCTGATGCTGCTGCTTTTCGGCGAGTGCAGCGCGATGGTGTCGACGCTCGGGGACGGCGGCAGCGCACCGGTGAAGGTGCAGGTGTTCGACGAGGCGGGCGAGGAGGTCTCGATCGACCAGGCCGACCCGCCCGTGCGGACGGCCGTGCGGACGCTGCTGGCCGAGGTGCACGGCAACACGGCGGCCGCGCAGGAACAGGTCGAGATCGCGCTGGCGAACGCGGCCCCGGACGAGGTCGACTCGCTCGTGCTGCAGGCCCTGCGCTGGACGATCCGGCTGTCGGTCGAATGCCTGGACCGCGACCTCCCGGTGGCCCCCTGGATCTCCGACGCCGTGGCAGGCTGACTCTCGTTTCCCTTGCCCACCAGGGCTTTCCCACACTCGCGGCCACGGCTGCCCTGCTCTGGGTATCCCCCACCCTCCCAGGGGGCGACCCCGCAACCAGTCTACCGCCCTGACCCGACAAAACCGGCGTGACGGCCGTGACGAGCGGGATTTGTCCACAACCGCTCCATAGCTGTGGACAACCCCGGAAATCGGGGGCCTGACAGGGTCTTGGAGCGGCTCGACGGGCGGACGGGTGAGTAGGCGCGGGGGGGGCGTCCCGAACGACGCGTTGAGGACGTTGATCGTCTCGAACGCGTCGTTCGGGACATCAGTGAGCCTCGGATGTGCTGAAGGACGCCTTCGGTGCACTCGATGCAACGATGGCGTCCTTCAGCACGGCCAACGCACTGAAAGCGTCCTTCAGCACCTCGCCGCCGACTACCCCAGCAGCGACTTCGCCAGCGCGGCGATCTGGTCGGTCTCGATCAGGAACGAGTCGTGCCCGTAAGGCGACGCGATCACCGACGCCTCTCCCGCCCCGGCGATTCCGCGCGCGATTTCCGCCGTCTGGTACGGCGGGTACAGCCGGTCGCTGTCGACGCCCGCGACCACAGCCCGCGCGCGCACCCGGCCCAGCGCGGCGGCCACCCCGCCGCGGTCCCGTCCGACGTCGTGGGTGTTCATCGACTCCGTCAGCACGACATAGCTGCCCGCGTCGAAGCGCCGCACCAGCTTGTCCGCGTGATGGTCCAAATAGGACTCCACGGCGAACCGCCCGGCGCGCAGCGGGTCCTCGCCGTCCTGATACCGGCCGCCGAAGCGCTCCGCCAGTTCGGGTTCACTCCGATAGGTGACATGCGCGATCCGGCGGGCGATGCCGAGCCCCGCCGCGGGCCCGGCGCCGAAACCGTAGTAGTCGCCGCCGTGCCAATGCGGGTCCGCGCGGATCGCGTGCAGTTGTGGCGCCGCCCAGCCGATCTGCTCGGCCGACGCCCGCGCGGCCGAGGCCAGCACCAGGACCGATGCGACCCGCTCGGGTAAACCGACCGCCCATTCGAGCGCGCGCATCCCGCCCATCGAACCGCCGAGCACGGCGGCCCACCGCTCGATGCCCAGCGCGTCGGCCAGTACCGCCTCGGCGGCCACCTGGTCGCGCACGGTCACCGCGGGGAAGCGGCTGCCCCAGGCGCGGCCGTCCGGATCCGGCGAGGACGGCCCGGTCGAGCCCTGGCAACCACCGAGCACATTCGGGACCACGACGAAGAATTCGCCGGTGTCGAGCGCCCGTCCCGGCCCGATCAGCCCGTCCCACCAGCCGGGGCTGGGGTGTCCGGGCCCGGCGGGACCGGCGGCGTGACTGTCGCCGGTGAGCGCGTGCTCGACGAGGATCGCGTTCGACGCGTCCCGGTTCAGCGTTCCCCAAGTCTCAAAGGCGATCGCGAACTCCGGCAGCACGCCACCGGCCTCCAGCCGCAGCGGGCCGGGGCCGGTGATCCACTGGCGTCGGCCCAGTGGATCCCCCGCCCGCCACGCTCCCGTGACGGGCGGGACACCGGTATCGCTCATAGGACCGCCTTCGCCGCCCGGAATCCGGCTTCGAGGTCGGCCTTCAGGTCCTCGATCCCCTCCAGCCCGACGGCGAGCCGCACGAGACCGGGCGTGACACCGCTGGACAGCTGCTCCTCCGGCGAAAGCTGGCTGTGCGTGGTCGACGCCGGATGCACGATGAGGCTTCGCACGTCACCGATGTTAACCAGCTGACTGTGCAATTCGGTCCCGTCGACGAATGCGCGTCCCGCCTCGACACCGCCGCGCAGATCGAACGACAGTACCGCGCCGGCACCCCGCGGCAGATACTTCCGCGCCGCCGCGTGGTGCGGGCTGGACGGCAGACCGGCGTAGTAGACCTTCTCGACCTCGTCGCGCTGTTCCAGCCATTCCGCGAGCGCCCGCGCGTTCGACACATGCCGCTCGATGCGCAGCGACAGCGTCTCGATTCCTTGCAGGATAAGGAAACTGTTGAGCGGTGCGATCGCGGCGCCGGTGTCGCGCAGGAGCTGCACGCGTGCCTTGGCCGCGTACGCGCCGGGCCCGAGCGCCTCCCAGAACTTCAGGCCGTGGTAGCTCGGGTCGGGCTCGGTGAAGCCGGGGAACTTCGCCGGATCCTTGCCGAAATCGAACGTCCCGCCGTCGACGAGCAGCCCGGCCACCGTCGTGCCGTGCCCGCCGAGGTACTTCGTCGCGGAATGCACGACGACGTCGGCGCCGTGCTCGATCGGCCGCAGCAGGTACGGCGTCGGCACCGTGTTGTCCACGATGAGCGGGACGCCCGCCGTGTGCGCGACGTCGGCGACCCCGCGGATGTCGAGGACGTTGCTGCCGGGATTGGCCAGCGTCTCGGCGAAGAGGAGCTTGGTGTTCGGGCGGATGGCGGCACGCCACTGGTCGAGGTCGTCCTGGTCTTCGACGAACGACACCTCGATGCCCAGCTTCGGCAGTGTGTAGTGGAAAAGGTTGTACGTGCCGCCGTAGAGCGCCGGGCTGGAGACGAAGTGGTCGCCCGCGTTCGCGAGGTTCAGGATCGCCGCGGTGGTCGCCGCCGTGCCCGAGGCGAAAGCCAGCGCGGCGACCCCGCCTTCGAGCGCGGCGATCCGCTGCTCCAGCACGTCCTGGGTGGGGTTGTTGATGCGCGTGTAGATGTTGCCCGCCTCGGCGAGGCTGAACAGGTCGGCGCCGTGCTGGCTGTCGCGGAAGACGTACGACGTCGTCTGGTAGATCGGTGTCGCCCGCGCGCCGGTCGCCGGATCGGGCACCGCGCCCGCGTGGATCTGCTTGGTCTCGAAGGACCACGCAGCAGTCTCGGATGCGTCGGCACTCATGGATTCTCCTTGCGGCTCAAGGGGTCGACAGGGATTCGAAACCAGCTGGGACTCGAAGCTAGCTGGGCCGAACGGAGCAGCCCAAGGGCTCCCACGAGATGGGAGTTGACAGAATTATCTCTCTAGCTAAGATATCTCTGGGATCAAAATTCACAGGCAGGGAGATAATCATGGAGGAGCGGGTACAGGTCCTCGTCGTCGGCGCCGGGCTCGGCGGGCTGTCGGCGACGATGTTCCTGGCACAGCGGGGAATCGACGTGCTGACGGTCGAGCGGCACGCGAGCACGGCCATCCACACGAGGGCGACCGGGCAGACCCCGCGCACGATGGAACTGTTCCGCTGGGCCGGGATCGACGACGCGGTGCTGAACGCGAGCCCGCGCGCGTCGAAGGGGCTGCGCATCACGGTCGCGTCGAGCCTGGCCGGCCCGGTGTTCAACCGGATCATGGACGACTTCAACGAGCCGGACTTCTCGGCGGCCACGTCGATGCCGTTCGGGATGGCGGGCCAGGAGGTCGTCGAGCCGATCATGCTGGCACAGGCGGAAAAGTCCGGCGCGCGGGTACGCTTCCGCACCGAACTGATCGCGTTCACCCAGGACGCGGACGGCGTCACGGCGACGCTGCGCCATCGCGATTCCGGCGAGGAAACCGTGGTGCGCGCCGGCTACCTCGTCGCGGCCGACGGCGGGCGCAGCGGAATCCGGGAAAACCTCGGCATCACGACCCAGGGCAAGGGCGTACTGGGACACAACCTCGGCATCGTGTTCGACGCGGACCTCGGGGAACGCGTCAAGCCGGGCATCACCGACCTGTTCTACCTGCAGCACCCGGAGTTCGTCGGCGGCCTGTCCAATACGGACATTCCCAACCGGTATGTGTTCTCCCTGGACTACTTCCCGGAGAAGGGGCAGAGCCCGGCGGACTTCCCGCCGGAGCGGATCGTCGAGCTGATCCGGCTGGCGACCGATCTTCCCGAACTGGAACCACGGATCCAGTGGACCGGCCCGTGGGAGATCGCGGCGCGGATCGCCGAGCGATTCCGCTCCGGCAGGGTGTTCCTGATCGGGGACGCGGCGAAGGTGACGCCGCCGACCGGAGGGCAGGGCGGAAACACCGCGGTCGGCGACGGCGCCGACCTCGCCTGGAAACTGGCGGCGGTGTTACGCGGCGACGCGGGCGACGAACTGCTCGACACCTACGAGGCCGAGCGTCGTCCGATCGCCGAGATGATCGTGAACGCCTCGCTGCACAACCTGAAGGAGCGAATGCGGCCGGATCTCGACGTCTCCGATCTGGCGCCGCCCGAGGATCCGTTCGCGGCGGTGCTCGGCTTCCGCTACCGGTCGACCGCCGTCCTCGCCGAGGACGACGACGCGGCCCTCTGCGAGAACCCGCTGGAGCCGAGCGGGCGACCCGGCTTCCGCTTCCCCGACGTCCCGATCACGGTCGACGGCTTCACCAAGTCCACTGTGGACGTTTTCGGGCACGAGTGGGTGGTGTTGTGCGCCGAGGACGGGTCGCGGTGGTGCCCGGCGGTCGCCGACATCGCGGCCGAGACGGGAATCCGGCTCGTCTGCCACGTGCTGAACGCTTCGTCCGCCGCGCGCTCCGGCCTGGCGACCGGTGGCGCGAGCCTGGTGCGGCCGGACGGGATCGTCGCGTGGCGCGGCGTCGAGCCGGTCGCGGATCCGGCCGGGGAGCTCTGGAACGTGCTGGGGCGGGTGCTCAGCCGATGAGAAGTGGCTCGTGAGCGTTCTGACCGGCTGGGACGCTCACGAGTCCTTCCGCTGCAACGCGAACCGGTTCCCCTCGGAGTCGAGGAACAACGCCCACCATCCCCACGGCTGCTTCTCCGGCTTGGCTGGGAACTCGACGCCCTTCGCCGAGAGTTCCTCGTACGTCTTCTCGATGTCGTCGGCGTAGGGCGCGTCGGTGGTGATCGGGAAGCCGACGATCTCCGACCAGAACTTCGTCGCCCGCGCCTGGTCCCGGACTCCCAGCACGACCTTGGTGACCCCCTGGATCGTCATGGACGTCTCCCTCTCTTCCCGGATATATCCACCATGGATACAACCAGTTCGGACTGTAGACTGCCGGGATGGCCGAAGGCAACCCACCGCTCACCCCCGCGGCGTTCCAGGTCCTGCTCGCCATGGCGAACGGGCCGCTCGGCCGCGCACACGGTTACGGGATCATGGGTTTCCTCGGCGACATCACCGACGGGGCCGTCCAGTTGGGCCCCGGGACCCTCTACCGCACGCTGACCCGGCTGGCCGCCGACGGGCTCGTCGAGGAGGTACCCGGCGACAGCGCCGATTCCCGCCGCCGCTACTACAGCCTCACCCCCGCCGGTCGCGAAGCCGTGGCGCGCGAGGCCGCACTGCTGGCCAGGCTCGTCGCGGCGGCGGGCGAGGCCGGGCTCCTCGAAGGCCGGGCGGAAAGCGCGTGAGCCGCACGCTCGGGCTGGTCCCCCATCTGTTCGTCCGTGACGTCGACGCGGCGCTTTCGTTCTACACCAAGGCGTTCGACGCGATCGAGCTGTTCCGCACGGCGCTGCCGGACGGGACCGTGCTCTTCGTCGACGTTGCGCGCCGCGCGGTCTTCGCCGGGGCGCGGGTCGAGGCTCCGGTCGAGGAGTTGTTCTTCGGCGAGCGCTACGGGCGCGTCGTCGACCCGGACGGGCATCGGTGGGCGCTCACGACGAAACGAGAGCGGTTCACGCCCGAGGACATCGACGCGCGCACCCCGCCCCAGGTCTGATCGCCACGTCGAGGATGCCGGTATCGAGCGGGCGACCGGCGGGTCGGACACAATGTCTCCGTGGTCTCGGTGCGCAACGTGGTCGACAGGGTGGGGCCGACGCTGCTCCACGCGCTCCAGCTGCCCGAAGACCCGCCCGCCGTCGCCGACGTCGTGATCGCCGAACCCGGCGGATCGTCCAGCTTCTCCGGCGGCGACCTCGTGCTGGGCGTCGCCGTCACGGAGGCGGCCGATGCCGCCGAACTCGTCAAGGCGAGTGCGCGCCAGGGTGCCGCGGCGGTGTTGCTGAAGCCGCCCCTCGCGGCCAAGCCGACGGTGAAGCGCGCGGCGAAGTCGGCCGGGATCGCACTGGTCCAGGTGCACGCGGCGACGTCGTGGGCGCAGCTGGTGTGGCTGCTCCGCACCGTCCTCGACGCGCTCGCCGACGAGTCGGAGTCGCTGGAAAACGGCGGCGATCCCGGCTCCGGCGACCTGTTCCGCCTCGCCGACGCCGTGGCCGCGGTCGTCGACGCGCCGGTGACCATCGAGGACACGAACTCGCGCGTACTCGCCTACTCGGCGCGGCAGGACCTGACCGACCCCGCGCGCGTCGCGACGATCATGGGCCGCCGCATCCCCGACGACGTGCTGGCGCGTTTCCGCTCCCGTGGCGTGTTCCGGGAGCTTTCCCGCGGCAGGCAGACGATCTTCGTGCCCGCCCAGCGCGACGGCACGCTGCCCCGGCTCATCGTGCCGATCCGGATGGGCGGCGAACTGCTCGGTTCGATGTGGGCGGTCGTGGCGGGACCGGTGTCGGAGGAGCGTGCGGCCGCGTTCGCCGACGCCGCCCCCGTCGTCGCGCTGCATCTGCTCCGTCGGCGCGCGCACACCGACGCGCAGCGCCGCGCCACCGCCGAACTCCTGCGCGCCGTCCTCGAAGGACGCGCGACGCCGCGTAAGGCAATGGCCGAGCTGGACCTGTCCGACGAACCCCACCGCGTGGTCGTCATCGAGGTCGCAGGCGGCGACGGCCGGGACGCCGAAGGCCCGCGATTGGCTTTGCTGGAACGGATTTCCCAGGGCATCGGCCGCCGTCCGGTCGCCACGGAACTGGGCGGCCTGCTCTACGCCGTCGTGCCGGACACCACCGGCCCGGGTGGCTGGAACGAGCTGCGGACCGCGTTGACCGAGCAACCCGCGAAGCGCCGGGGCGGCATCCTGCGAGCCGCTGCGGGGTCGGCAGGGGAAATCGGCGATCTCGCCGTGTCGCGCGCGCAGGCCGACGAAGCGTTGGGGCTCCTGCGCGCCGACCTGGTCGACGAGCACGTGGTCGCCTTCGAGGAGGTGTGGACCGCGCTCGCCCTGCACCGCGCCGCGACGTCGGGCGCGGCGGCGAAGGTGGCCGACCTGGGACCGCTGAAAGCGCTCCACACCCACGACCAGGCGAACCGCGCGGGCTACGCCGACACGTTGTACGAATGGCTGCGGCACCCCGGCGACCCGCGCGCGGCGGCCAGGGAACTGCGGATCCATCCCAACACCCTGCGCTACCGGATGCGGCGGCTGCTCGAACTGGTCCCGCTCGACCTCGACGATCCCGATGTGCGGCTGGCGCTGATCACCCAGCTGGTCGCGTTGCGGTGGAGCTGACCGGTTTGTCCGTGGCGAGGAGGTCCCTCGGCGTACCGGACCGCTCTGAAGGGGTCCTTTACAGCACTCAGCGCCGTGAAGGGGGCCTTCACGGCATCACAATCCACAAAGGACATTACCGGCCGCCGCGGCTCGGCGAGTAGCCCGGATTCCGTTCGCGCGGCACAGATCTTCCGGTCGCGCCCTCGGGTCCGAAGGCCCGCGCGGTGAAGGTGATCCCGACGTCCATCACGCCACCAGCAGGGTCTTGCCGACGGTCCCGCGCGTCTGGATCGCGGTGTGCGCGTCGGCGGCGCGGTCGAGCGGGAACCGCTGCCCGATCACCGGGGCGAGCCTGCCCAGCGCCGCCTCGGCGAGCGCCGATTCGGTGAACGTCCGCATTTCCTCCGGCCCGCCGATCGAACGCACCAGCGTCACCCGGCGCGCCTGAGCGTCCTCTTCGGACACTTCGGCCCACGTCCCGCTGGCGAGCCCGTACATCGCCATCCGGCCGCCTGCACGCAGCAGCCCGAACGCCGTGGTGCCGACCGCCCCGCCGACTCCGTCGAAGACGACGTCCACCGCGCCCACCCGCTCCGCCCAGTCCGGTTCGCGGTAGTCGACCGCGAGATCCGCGCCGAGTTCTCGTACTCGCGCGGCCTTTTCCGCCCCGCCCGCCGCACCGACGACCTCGGCTCCCGCCGCCTTGGCGAGCTGGACGAGCAGGCTCCCCACCCCGCCCGCCGCGGCCTCGACCAGCACCCGCTCCCCCGGCGCGACGCGGGTGGCGTGGACGAGACCGGTCGCGGTCCTGCCGTCGGCGAGCAGCGCCACCGCGACGTCGGTGTCCAGCTCGTCCGGCACCGCGAACACCGTCGCCGCGTCCACCGCCGCCCGCTGCGCGTAGCCCCCGGAACCCCCGGTCGAGGTCACCACGCGCCTGCCGATCAGCGCGGAGTCCACATCGGACCCGACCGCGCTGATCACCCCGCCGACGCCGTTGCCCGGGATCATCGGCAGTTCCGCCCGGTACGGGCCGGCGCCCGTGGCCCGGAACTGCGTCTCCACGAAGGTGACGTTGACGAACGCCACCTCGATCAGGACCTGCCCCGGTCCCGCCACCGGATCGGGTGCCTCCCCCGGGACGAGCACCTCGGGCCCGCCGAACTCTCGTAGCCACACCGCGCGCATGAACACCCTTCCCTCACCGGATCAGCAGGCACACAGCGTGCAACCTCGACCGGACTCGAGGTCAAGAACACTGTTCTCACGGCACCAGGTTTTCCGCCGAACTTTGTTCTCGGAGCATGATGACACCGCCGTCCGGGTACATCACCGTGAGTGGCACCACGACTTGCACACGCAGAACCCGCCTCAGGAGGCAGCAGTGCGTATCGCCGTTCCCCGGGAGATCAAGCGGCACGAGTACCGGGTCGCGCTCACCCCCGCGGGTGTGCACGAGCTGGTCACCCACGGCCACGACGTGTTCGTGGAGACCGGGGCGGGCGTCGGCTCGTCCATCTCCGACGAGGAGTACGTGTCCGCCGGCGCGAAGATCCTGGCCACCGCCGACGAGGTGTGGGCCGAAGGCGAGCTCGTCCTCAAGGTGAAGGAGCCGATCGCCGAGGAGTACCCGCGCCTGCGCTCGGGCCAGGTGCTGTTCACCTACCTGCACATCGCCGCGGACCGGCCGCTGACCGACGCGCTGCTGTCCTCGGGCGTCACGGCGATCGCCTACGAGACGGTGCAGCAGCCGAACGGCGCGCTGCCGCTGCTGGCCCCGATGTCGGAGGTCGCGGGCAGGCTGGCTCCGCAGGTCGGCGCGTTCGCGCTGATGAAGCCGAGCGGTGGCCGCGGCGTGCTGCCGGGCGGTGTCCCCGGTGTGCACCCGGCACGGGTCGTCGTGATCGGCGGCGGTGTCGCGGGCCTCAACGCCGCGCGCGTCGCGCTGGGCCTCGGCTCGGACGTGGAGATCCTGGACACGAACGTGGATCGGCTGCGGCAGATCGACAACGACTTCGGGGGCCGGATCCGGACCGTGACGTCGAACCGGCTGTCGATCGAGGAATCCGTGCTGCAGGCCGACCTCGTCGTCGGCGCCGTGCTGGTGCCGGGCGCGAAGGCGCCGAAGCTGGTGTCGAACGACCTCGTCGCGCGCATGCGGCCGGGCAGTGTGCTGGTGGACATCGCGATCGACCAGGGCGGCTGCTTCGCCGACTCGCGGCCGACCACGCACGACGACCCGACCTACCAGGTGCACGAGTCGGTCTTCTACTGCGTCGCGAACATGCCCGGCGCGGTGCCGCGGACCTCGACCTACGCCCTGACGAACGTGACGCTGCCCTACGCCGTGCAGCTCGCCGACCACGGCTGGCAGCAGGCTCTCCGCGCCGACGCCGCCCTCGCCAAGGGCCTGAACACCCACGACGGCCACCTCACCAACGAACCCGTCGCCGTCGCCCACTCCCTCCCCCACACCGACCTGGCCACCGTCCTCGCCTAACCCAGACCCTTTTTCCCGCTGAGGGCCCCCCGAGACACACCTCGAGGGGCCCTCACTCTTACGCTGGGTCAGAAGTGACAACAAGGCCAGGGCCGCCAGGCCCGAAGCCGACTCCGATGCCAAAGGAACCACGCTGGGTCGGAAGTTGCCGCACCGTGGGGGTCCGGGGGCTCGGCCCCCGGGTAGTACGAGGACCTTGGGAAGCGCGAAGCGCGAACAAGATAAGGGCGACCCGCTCAACCAGCCTGGGGGTCACTGGGAGCGGGCCGCCGTGTTCCAGTCTAAGTAATGCGCGCCGAGTTCGCTGCACCGGGGTGCACAAACTGCCGATTTCGTTGTGTAGCTCACGGCAAGTACGTCTTCACCAGCCGAAAATCGGGGGTTTCGGGCACGGAGAGCTACTTGGGCCGCACCGCGGGCGAACGTGACGAAGGTCGCCGGGGCACGGTTAGGGGCGTTCCGCACGCACGTTCGGCCCGGGTGAGGCAGGATGGCGCCCGATTCAACCTCGGGTGACAAAAAGGGGACGGTATGCACGACGGCAGCGGCCGGATAGTGGTGCAGAACCTCGGCAAGCAGTTCGGCCCGGTCAACGCGGTGCAGAACCTGAGCTTCACGGTCGAGCCGGGCTCGGTGACGGGCTTCCTCGGCCCGAACGGCGCCGGTAAGACGACGACGTTGCGGATGCTGCTGGGGCTGGTCACGCCGACGACGGGGGTGGCGACGATCAACGGCCGCCCGCACGATCAGCTGGGCAATCCGGCGCGGGTGGTCGGTTCGGTGCTGGAGAACGAAGGGTTCCATCCGAGCAGGACCGCGCGGAATCACCTGCGGGTGTACGCGGCGGCGATCGGTGTCCCGGATCAGCGTGCCGACGAGGTGCTCGGGCTGGTGGGGCTCGGCGCGGCGGCGGACCGGAAGGCGGGCGGGTTCTCGCTCGGTATGCGGCAGCGGCTGGCGCTCGCGACGGCGTTGCTGGGTGACCCGCAGGTGCTGGTGCTCGACGAGCCGACGAACGGGCTCGATCCGGAGGGCATCCTGTGGCTGCGGAACTTTCTGCGGGGGTACGCGCAGCAGGGCCGGACGGTGCTGGTGTCGAGTCACCTGCTCAACGAGGTCGAGCAGACGATCGACCAGGTCGTCATCATCAGCCAGGGCATGACGCGGTACTACGGTTCGCTCGATCAGCTGCGCAAGAGCCAGCAGTCGCGGGTGCTGGTGCAGCCCGCCGACGCGGCGGGGCTGGCGAAAGCCTTGCAGGAGAACGGGATCACGCAGGTGACGCCGACGCCGGACGGGCGGGTCGCGGTGAGCGGGTCGTCGGTGCAGCAGATCGGTGACCTTGCGGCGAAGGCCGGGATCGCGGTGTACGGGATGCAGGAGGAGACCGCCGATCTGGAGCGGCTGTTCTTCCAGCTCACCCAGGGTCAGTACGCGGGCGCGCCCGCGTACCAGCAGGGACCACCGCCCGGATACGGGCCGCCTCAGCAGCAGGTCCCGCCGGGGTACGGCCCGCCGCCCGGGTATCAGCAGCAGGGGCCGCCGCCGGGGTATCAGCCAGGGCAGCCGCAACAACAGCAGTCACCACCACAGCCGCAGCCGCAACAGCAGCAGGGGCAGCACGACGGCTGGGGAGGCCAGCGCTGATGGGGAACCTGATCAAGGCGGAGTTCCGCAAGACGCTGACGCTCAACACCTGGTGGGTGCTGCTCATCCCGCTCGTGGTGGTGTCGTTCGGCCTGACGTTCGTCTGGGGCCGGATCACCAACAACTTCGCCTCCTACATCGGGCGCGGCACGGCGAGGGAGATCGCCGCGTCGGTCGGCCTGAACGCGGACGCGCTGCCGGTGGGCATGCTGGCGATCGCGCACGGCGTCAACATCGCGCAGATCATCCCGGCGCTGTTCGGGGTGTTCGCGCTCGCGGGCGAGTACCGGAGCAAGACGATCACGACGACGTTCCTCACCGCGCCGAACCGGCTGACCGCGCTGTCCGCGAAGATGCTCACCTACATCATGTGGGGCGTGCTCTACGGCCTCGTGAGCTTCGGGGTGTCCGCGCTGGCGACGGTGCTCAGCGTGGACTCCGGGCGGCTGCCGAGCGGACCGCAGTGGCTGGCCGCGCTGGGCGGGACCGTGCTGGCTTCGGTGCTGGTGATGCTGTTCGGCATCGGGTTCGGCGCGGTGCTGCGCAATGTCACGCTCGCCGTGGTGCTGCTGCTCGTGTGGTTCCTGATCGTGGAGAACGTCCTGGTGGTCTCGATGTGGGGCGTCACCGACGTCCTCGGCGGGATCCTGCCGAACGGCACCGCGAACGGGATCGTCGGCGGGATCGCGGCGAACGCCTTCGGGATCAACACGCTGAACCTGCCCGACGGGGTCGACCACTGGTCGCAGCTGGGCCTGCAGCTCGCCGCCGGCGCGCCCGGCGTGTTCTCGTGGTGGGCCTCGGCGTTGATCTTCTTCGCGTGGACGATGGTGTTCTTCGCCGCGGGCTGGGCCGGGAACCAGCGCCGCGACATCACCTGAGCCGCCAAGCGCGGTAAGGCCGCTGAAGGCCACTTTGAGGGAATTCACGTCCCTCAAGGTGGCCTTCAGTACGTCCGGAAGGTCAGGCGGCGAAACTTGTCGGGGGTGGCGCTTAATGTGGAGAAGTGACCACCACCCCGACCCGCGCCCGGCAAGGGCTCCCGGCGGCTGAGACGGCGGACCGGCAGCCCGGCTGGGCCCGCCGGATCGCCGCCGCCTGCTGGGCGCACCCCGCCCTCGTCGTGCTCTCGCTGTGCGCGGCGATCCTCGGCGTGGGCCTGCAGGCCGCGAGCCCGCTGCTGGTGCGGGCGGCGGTGGACGACGCGGTGGCGGGGCGGACGGAGCAGCTCGGTGTGCTCGCCGCGGCGCTGGTCGGCCTGCAGCTGCTGACCTTCGCCAGCGCGTTCGCCCGGCGGTACGTCGGGGGCAGGCTCGCCCTCGACGTCCAGCACGACCTGCGGCGCCGGGTGTTCGGCGCCATTTCCCGGCTCGACGGCGGCAAGCAGGACTCGCTGCGCACCGGCCAGGTCGCCTCCCGCGCCATCACCGATCTGCAGCTGATGAGCGCGCTGCTCATGCAGTTCCCCATTTCCACCGGCTCGGTGATCTTCTCGGTGCTCGCGCTCGGCGCGATGCTGTGGATGTCCCCGGTGCTCACGCTCATCGCGCTCGTGGTCGGGCCCGCGGTCGGGATTGTGGTGGCGCGCAGCAGGAAACGGCTTTTCCCGGCCACCTGGTCCGCGCAGCAGCGCGCCGCCGACGTCGCCCAGCACGTCGAGGAAACGGTTTCCGGGGTCCGCGTGGTGAAGGGTTTCGGGCAGGAGGAGCGCGAGGTCTCCCGCCTGCGCCGCACCGCGCGGTTGCTGTTCGCCGAGCGGCTGCGCGCCGCGAAGCTCGCCGCGGTGCCGACCGCGACGACCTCGGCGCTGCCCGCCGCCGGGCAGGTCGCCGTGCTCGCGTTCGGCGGTCTCCTTGCCATGCACGGCACCATCAGCCTCGGCACGTTCCTCGCCTTCGCGACGTATCTGGCCGCGCTGATCGGCCCGGCGCGGATGCTCTCCTCGTTCGTCGTGCAGGCGCAGCTGACCCGTGCGGGCGCGGAGCGGGTGTACGAGCTGATCGACGCACAGCCCGAGGTCCGGGAGCGGGCGGACGCGGTGCCGCTGCCGGACGGGCCGCTCGGGATCCGGCTCGAGGACGTCCGGTTCGGCTACACCCGCAGCGAGCCGGTGCTCGACGGTCTGTCCCTGGAAGCCAGACCGGGGGAAACGCTGGCGCTGGTCGGCACGGCGGGGTCGGGGAAATCGACGATCTCCCTGCTGCTGCCCCGGTTCTACGACGTCCACGCGGGCACGGTCGAGGTCGGCGGTGCCGACGTGCGGGACGTACGGCTGAAGGATCTGCGGCAATCGATCGGCGTGGTGTTCGAGGAGGCGTTCCTGTTCTCCTCGTCGGTGCGCGAAAACATCGCCTACGGCAGACCGGACGCGAACGAGGCGGAGATCGTCGCGGCGGCGCGGGCGGCCGAGGCGGACGAGTTCATCCGCGCGCTGCCCGAGGGCTACGACACCCAGGTCGGGGAGCGCGGGCTGACGCTGTCCGGCGGTCAGCGCCAGCGGCTCGGGCTGGCCAGGGCGCTCATGACCGATCCACGCGTGCTCGTTCTCGACGACGCGACCTCGGCGATCGACACGGTGACCGAGGCCGCGATCCACGAAACACTGCGCTCGGTGACCGCGAGCCGGACGACACTGCTGATCGCGCACCGGCGGTCCACCCTGGCGCTCGCCGACCGGATCGCGGTACTGGACGCGGGCCGCGTCGTCGACGTCGGCACCGAGGCGGAGTTGCTGGAGCGCTGTGCCCTGTTCCGCGAGCTGGTGGCCGGGCCGGGTGACGACGTCGAGGAGAAGTGCCGGTGCGAGGGCCTGGAATGCGGCCCGTCCGGGATCACCCCGGCGCTGTGGCCGCGTGACGATTCCCGCGACGAGGTCGACGATCTGGCCGACGCGGCGAGGGAACGCAGCTCCGCCGGCGCGGCGGGCAGCGGGTTCGTCGGCGGCCGGGGCGATGGCGCGGCGCTCGCCCTTCCCCCGACACAGGAACTGCTGGACGGCGTCCGGGCACTCCCGCCCGCGAAGGACCGGCCCCGGCTGTCCGATGTGGACATCACGGCACCCGACCCCGGCTTCCGGCTCGGCCGCCTGCTGCGCCCGGTGCGCTGGCCGCTGATCGCGGTGATCGGCCTCGTCGCGGCCGACGCGCTGGCCTCGATCGCGCTGCCCGCGCTGTACCAGCAGGGCGTGGACCACGGCGTGCGCGCGGGGGTGGCCTGGGTGGTGTGGCTGCTGGCCGGGATCGGCGCGCTGGTGATCGCGGCCGACTGGCTGATCGTGCACCTCCAGACCCGGCTCACCGCGAAAGTCGGCGAGACCGTGCTCTACAGCCTGCGGGTGCGCAGCTACGCGCATCTGCAACGGCTCGGCCTCGACTACTACGAGCGCGAGCTCGCCGGGAAGATCATGACCCGGATGACGACGGACGTCGACGCGCTCTCGACGTTCCTGCAGACCGGGGTCGCGACGGCGGTCGTCTCCGTGCTGACACTGGCCGGGATTTCCGTGGCACTGTTAGTGATCAACGCGACGCTGGCCGCGTACGCGCTCGCCGTGCTGCCCGTCCTCCTCGTGGCGACGGTGATCTTCCGCAGGTTCGCTTCGCGCGCCTACGACGAGGCCCGCGAGCGGGTCAGCGTGGTCAACGCCGACATGCAGGAGAACCTCAGCGGCCTGCGCGTCGCCCAGGCCTACACCCGCGAGGAGCGTTCCGCGGCGGCGTTCGCCGAACGCAGCTGGGACTACCGGCGCTCCCGGCTGCGCGCGCAGGCCTACATCGCCACCTACTTCCCGCTGGTGGCGTTCCTGTCCGATCTGGCGACGACCACGGTGCTGGTCGTCGGCGCGAACCGGGTGGCGAGCGGGGTGCTGTCCGCGGGTGTGCTGGTCGCGTTCCTGCTCTATCTCGAACAGTTCTTCTCGCCGATCCAGCAGCTGTCCTCGGTGTTCGACGGCTACCAGCAGGCACGCGTCGGGCTGAACCGCATCGGGGACCTGCTGCGCACGCCGACCTCGGTCCCCGCGGCCGAGCATCCGGTCGCGGTCCCGGAGCGGCTACGCGGCGAGGTCAGCTTCAAGGAGGTCGATTTCGCTTACACCGCAACGGAAAACCTCGCACTGGCGAACCTTTCGCTCGACGTCGCCGCCGGCGAGACCGTCGCGCTGGTCGGGGCGACCGGCGCCGGGAAGTCGACAGCGGTGAAGCTGATCGCGCGCTACTACGACGTCACCGGCGGCGAAGTCCGCATCGACGGCACCGACGTCCGCGAGTACGACCTGTCGGGGCTACGCGGCCGGATGGGCGTAGTCCCCCAGGAGGCACATCTGTTCTCCGGCACGGTGGCGGACAACGTCCGCTACGGCCGTCCGTCCGCCACCGACGCGGAGGTGGAGGCCGCCGTCCGCGCCGTCGGCGCGCTGGACGGGGTCGCCGCGCTGCCCGCGGGCTTCCGGCAACCGGTCGGGGAACGTGGCCGTTCCCTGTCCGCGGGGCAGCGTCAGCTCGTCGCCCTCGCCCGCGCCGAACTCGTCGAGCCGGACATCCTGCTCCTCGACGAGGCCACCGCCGCACTGGACCCGGCCACCGAATCGGCCGTCCTGCGTGCCACCGACCAGCTGACCCGGCGCCGCACCACCTTCGTCGTCGCGCACCGCCTGGCCACCGCCGCCCGCGCCGACCGCATCATCGTGCTCGACCACGGCCGCGTCATCGAACAAGGCACCCACGCCGAACTGCTGGCCGCCGGCGGCCACTACGCCCGCCTCTGGTCCCTGGCATGACCCGCGAGTCCCCCACTCAGGATCAGGCCACAGTGGACAGACCAACGGAAATGACATCGCTCGCCGCCCCGGATCCTGCCACCATCACGGCATGAACGACCGAATTCCCCGCCGGCAGATCCGGGCGGTGCACACCGAGACCACCATCCGGGTCTACCAGGCCTACAACGCCGAAATCGCCGACGCGGCGCTCGACGCGGGCACCTTCGTCGCCCCGTTCAAGCGGGAGCGGATGACGTGGATCAAACCGTCCTTCCTGTGGATGGCCTACCGCTGCGGCTGGGGAAGTAAACCGGGCCAGGAACGCGTCCTCGCCGTCGACATCTCCCGCGACGGCTTCGCCTGGGCGCTTCGGCACGCGGCGCTCAGCCACTACGACCCGGAGTTCCACGCCGACGAACAAGCCTGGCGAGCCAGTATGAAGACGAGCCCGGTCCGCCTGCAGTGGGATCCGGAACGCGACCTGCGGCACCGGCCGCTGTCGCATCGCAGCGTCCAAATCGGACTCAGCGGCGAAGCCGTCGACCGCTACGTCGACTCGTGGATCACCGGCATCACCGACGTCACCGCCACCATGCACGCCATCCAGGCACACCTCGCCGAGGGCCGCACCGCGGACGCCGAGAACCTGCTCCCCGCGGAGAAGCCCTATCCGCTGGACCCGCGGCTGGCCGCGTCGATCGGCATTTCCGCCTGATCGCCGAACCGCGTCGTCGCGCCCAGCGGCCGACGGTCGCGATACGGTCCACAGTGGACACCGCGCTAGGCGGGCACGACCTGCCAGCCACCGTCGAAGGTGCTGACGTACCGATCGTCCACCCCGGCGGCGTTCAACACCGCGAGGGTGGCCGCCGCCCGGGTCGCGGTGGCGTCGATGTCGGCGAGGTTCATCAGCACCTGTTCCAGCCGCACCGCGTGGTCCGGATCCGCCAGGAGCCGGAGGCCTTCCTCGGCGCCGGCGATCGCGGCGTCCACGAATTCGGCGTCCGTGCCCGGCTGCACGGACGCGCGGTCGTCGGCCGGGACCGCCCAGACCACCGCCGGGCTTCCCGCCTCGCGGCGGACAAGGCGGACCTTCGCGTGCCCGAAGTAACCACGCCCGCCCTGCTGGCGCCGCAACCGGTGTTCTCCCACGGCCTCGGCCGTCATGTGGGTCTCCTTGTCTGCAAAAGGTGGTAGACGCTGCTGGAGAAGTAGTTCTCCGGCCCGAAGTTCCCGGTGTTACGCCGGACGTGGTCGTAGCCGTGCCTGCCCTCCGAGTTCCAGATGGCGGTCGCGGTGTCATCGTCCATAGTGGTCAGATCCGCGGAGCGGAGCCGGTCGAAGTCCTCACCCGAGATGTGGTGCTCCAGGATCTCCGCGTTACCGCCGCGGGCATTGACCCGTTCCAGATAGCGCTCGGCCTGCTCCCTGGTCTCCCAGGTGTAGAGGCCGGGGCCGAACTCGTCGCGTGACGTGCCGTGGTCGAAACCGGACGGCCACGGCTCACCTCCCTGGTTCAGCAGCCGCTCGGCGTCCGCTGGGTCCTGCACGCTGTAGAAGGTCTGGCACGGGGTGAGCCCCATCGGGTCGATGGCCGCCGTGGGATTGGACACGTACGCCTGCGGGTGCGGGGACCCCGCGATCCCCAGCGGGTCGTTCGAGGTGTACCGGCCGGTCTCCGGGTCGTAGTGCCGGAAGTTGTTGTAGTTCAACCCGGTCTCGGGGTCGAAGTACTGGCCGGGAAACCGCAGCGGCGTCCGGGCACCCTCGGTCGCGGGCGCGATCTCCTGGCCCCACAGGTTCGCCTGGCGCCGCCAGACCACGGTTCCCGTCGTGTCGACGAGTTCGGACGGCGTGCCGACGAGGTCGGTGACGATGGAGTAGAACGCCTCGTCCACCCAGTCCTGCCCGCGTTCGTCACCGCGGACACGGTCGGTCTGGCTCAGCGCGCGGAAGCTTCCCGGCTCCCAGTTCCACGTCGTGGCATACGCGTCGTCCCGCACCTGCTCGGCCAGCGTCATGCCGTCCCAGGTGAAGTCGACACGCTCGGCGATCTCGCCGTCCGCCGCGAGCCGGAGCTTCGCGATCCGCCTGCCCAGCGGGTCGTAGTGGTACCGCCACCGCGTGCCGTCCGGGGTCACGACGCCGCTCAGCTTGTCGTCGGCGTCCCATTCGTAGCGCCAGACCTCGTTCTTCGCGGAAAGACGTTCCCGGGTGCGGCACACCACCCGGCCTTGGCTGTCGTACTGGTACCGGATGTTCCCCGCGCGTTTCACGAGCACACCTGCGGCCTCGTGCCCGGTGGCGGAACCCGGCCACTCGGCCGAAACGATGTTGCCCGAGGCGTCGTAGGAGTACCGCTCGGACCAGCCGGTGCCCTGGACGCCGGTGATCCGGGCGACCTGGTCGAGTTCGAAGACCCGGTCACCGAGGAGGTGATCCCGGACGGCGGTCAGCCGCCCGTCCCTGGCGTATTCGTACCCCCGCTGCTGGACGAGCTGCGCGCGGCCGGCGGTCCCGGACGGCCCGGTGGTGACCGCGGACACGGTCTGGCCGACGAGCCGGTGGTTCGCGTCCCACGCCTGCGCGAGGATGGTGCCCGTGTCGAGCAGCCGTTCGGTCTCCCTGCCCGCCGCGTCGTAGCCGAAGCTCAGCGTCCGCTCACCCAGCCGCGCCTTGACCGGCTGCGCGCCGGCCCCGTATTCCCAGCGGGTTTCGGCGCCCGTGGGCGTGCGGCGCACCGTCCGGCGGCCGAGCGCGTCGTACACCGACTCCACCGCCCGCCCGTTGACGGACTCCCGAAGCACCCTGCCCCGCGCGTCCCGGGTGAACACGAGTTCGGTGTGCGCGTTGCGCGCACTCGCCATCCGGCCCGCGGCGTCGTATTCGAAACTTTCCACGACCTCGCCGTGGCTGCGCCGGACGAGCCTGCCGAGTACGTCACGCTCGAACCGGACCACCTCGCCGGCGCCGTTGGTCCGCTGCACCAGATTCCCGGCCGCGTCGTGGACGTACCGGACACGGCGGCCCATGAAGTCGGTCTCTTCGACCAGCTGTCCGGCGGCGTCGTACTCGTAGCGCCAGGTCAGGCCGTCGGGATTGGTGACCGAGGTCAGGCGCAGCAACGGATCGTAGCCGAAGGTCAGCCGGGTGCCGTCCGGGCGGATTTCGGCGGCGGGCAGATCGAAGTGGGTGGTCTCGACAGCGCTGACCCGGCCTTCCGGGTCGATCGACGCGATCCGGTTGCCCTCGCCGTCGTACCGCCACCGCCGCACACTGCCGTCGGGTGCGGTCTGGCTCAGCAACCTGCCCTCGACCGTCCAGGACAGCCGCGTGACACCGCCCATCGGGTCGGTGATCGTGGTGACCCTGCCGAACTGGTCACGGCCGTACCGGTAGACCGAGCCGTCGGCCGCGATCTCGACGACAGGCAGTCCGGCGGCGTCGGTCTCGGTCCGGCGAGTCCGGCCGAGCGCGTCGGTGACCGCCGCCAGCTGGCCCTTTTCGTCGTACTCGCACCGCGTCCTGGCGCCCATCGGATCGACGACGGTGACGACACGGCCGGCTTCGTCGTACTCCCGGTACCACACCGCGCCGTCCGGGTCCACAGTGGACACCGGCCTGCCGAGGTCGTTGTACTCGGCACTGGCCTCGGTGCCGTCCGGCCGCGTCAGCGCGAGCAGATTGCCCGCGCTGTCGTAGCGGTACCTCGTGGTGTTCCCCAGCGGGTCCGTCCTGGACAGGAGCAGCCCGTCCGCGCTCCATGCCTGGCGGGTCGCGCGGCCCAGCGGATCGACCCGCAGGGTGACGTTACCCGCGGCGTCGAACTCGTAGACCGTGCTGTGCCCGAGCGCGTCGGTGAACCGGGTACTCCGGCCCGCCGGATCGTAGGTGAACGTGCCGTTGAGGAAGCCGCCCGACCCCTGGTTGGCGACACAGCGGCCCTGCGCGTCGTAGAAGTACCGGTACCACTCGCCGTTCCGGTCGGTCCACTGCGTGATCCGGCCTTCGCGGTCATACGTGAACGCCTGCGCCCTGCCCGACGAGTTGCCCACGGCGACGAGATCGCCCGGCCCGTCGTAACGGTAGGTGGCCAGGAGGACGTCCGGACCGGACGCGGCGGCCAGCCACAGCCCGGTGACGCGGCCGGCCTCGGCCGTGACGTTCACCTGATAACCGCCCGAATGACGAATCCGCGTCAGCACGCCGTCCGGCCGTTCGAAGTCGATCCGGTTGCCGGACCGGTCGACCATCGCCGTCAGGAACGACCGCGACGACTCGCTTCCGGCGAAACGCAGGCTGACCCCCGTGTCGCGCCGCCGGATCGTGTAGCCGTCCTCGGTGACCGCCAGCGGCCAGCGCGGCCCCGTTCGCGGAAAGACCTCACCGTGGGGTTCGGGCGCCGGATACACGAGCCGCATTCCGTCGTCGGCGAGGAATACCACGCCGTGCGCGTCGAACTCGAGGCGCTGGTCCACGGTCGAAGCCCAGGAACGGCCGAAGGAAAGCCCCGCGCGGTAGGAAGAAACGTGGACGCGGCGAAGCACGAGCGGCAGCACCGCGGCCAGTTCGACGTCGGTCTGCCCGAGGACCATCTCACCGCTCGACACGTCGATCGGGTCGTTCTCACAGACCCGTCGCTCCAGCGGGGTGTCGGCCTCGCGCGGGTCGCGCGGCCGGTTCGGGCTGCTTTCGCCAGTACCGTGTGACGATCCACCGTCCGCTGTGGACGATGAGTGCGATCCGCCGTCGGTGCTCGAACCGTCTGTTTTGGACGGTGAGCCACCGGTGTCCGATGGCGATTCCTTCGCACTCGACGGCGAGGTCTTCCCGTCCGGGGTCTCGTGAGCGCTCGACGGCGTCGTGTGCTCTTTCGGCACGTGGACGTCGTCAGCGGCATGCTCGGCCTTACGAGCGGCGGACGCGCTCGTGTGCTCGCCACGCTTACCCAAACGCTTGGCCAGTTTGGACAGCTTCTCGATGATCTCGCCCAGCTTTTCGACGATCTTGCGAACCTTCGGGCCCACATTCGAAATCGTCTTGATCAGCTTCCGGATCAACGTCGAAACCTTGTTGATCGTATTCGTGATCGCGGTAGTGGCCTGCACCGCGACCGCCGGGGTCGCGAACCCGAGCGTGCACGCCTCTTCCAGCGCCCACGAGATCAACTTCCCGACCAAAGTCCCGATCAGGTCACGCACAGTCTCCCGCACCGCCGCGACAACCTGGCCCATGACCATGACGCCCGTGGAGATCCCGTCGCAGAGCGACGCCGCCCCGGCCAGCGCGTCCGTCTGCTCGGCGACCTCACCGCGATATCCGTCGGCGCCTTCGCCCGTCCATCCCGCGGTGCCCCCTTTGGCCTCGTTGGCCAGATCCCCGGCGATCGCGTTGACTTCTTTGGACACGTTCGCCCAGGTGTCCGAAAAGGACTGAATCACCGGCGGATTACCGGCCAGCCAGTCGAGACAGTCCTTCAACGGCTTGACGTGCTCGATCAACCAGGAGACGCCGTACTGCGCGAGTGTCCCGATCGGATCGGTGACCAGGGAAAGGACCTCCAGCCCGACACCGACCCCGCCGAGCCCGGCCTCGACCCACGAACCGTCCTTCACCCCGCTCGCCAGATCGTTCGCCGACTCCAGGATCCCGATCCCGGTCACCCCGGTCGTCTGCGACTGCGCCTGCGCCACCAGCGGATTACCGTCCACCGTGCGTCCCCTTCACCCCAGCGGCGGGCACCGGGTGCCCACCGGACAGAACCGCGAAACCGGCCGGAACGCCGTACCGCTCACGCCTGATGGACGAGCAGCTCCGGCAATTCGTTCTTCTCCAACCACACCTTGGACAGCTTCATCGCCGCGGCACGGAAGATCGCGTCACGGTTCTCGTCCTCCGGCCACACCTTTTCCGTGGTCCGGTCGAAGACCAGCACCCGGCGGGGGCCGCTCGCCGACTGGAACCAATACCGCGCGACCCGATCGTCGTCCTCGACTTTTCGGAGATTCACCAGAATCGCCAACGAAAATCACCTCCACGGTTCATCATAGCTCTCGTTCGTCGCCGGAGGTATCCGGCTCTCCCAGTTGGAGACGCTGTTCGCGTGCCGGTGCGCTTCCCAATAGACGGCGTTGGGATTGCCCTGCCAGTAACGGTTTTCGGCGAGTTCGTGTTCCAGGAGCGCGAGGTCGGCGTCCTGGTGACGGCCCGCTCTCAGCCGGAGCCATGCTTCCGCCATGTCGGGGTTGGCTTCGAAACGCTCGTGCACCACGCCACCGGCACCGTCGTCGAGGGGATGCCGATCGTGGAAAACGTGATTCTTGATCGTCTCGACCTCTTCGTGGGAAAACCCGCGACTACCGTCGAGACGGGGTGCGTCGCGCAGATTGTGCGCCACATCGGCCACGTCGTCGGAATTACGAATGGCGTCGTAGGCGTCATTCGCCCACACTTCGTTCCGTTCGTACGAGCGGACCGAATCGTCCACCTTGGGCCGGGACGAACCCCCGCTCTGGCCGGGTGCCGCTGCCCGTTCGCCGTCCGGACCATCGGCGTGCCCCTCACTGTGGGCACCCCCGTCCGCACCGTCCGATTTGGACGGAGAAGTGTCTCCGCCTTTCGACGAGGACGGCGAGGTCTTTCCGTCAGGCGTGTCATGCGCACTCGACGGAGACGTGTGCTCTTTCGGCACGTGGACGTCGTCAGCGGCATGCTCGGCCTTACGAGCGGCGGACGCGCTCGTGTGCTCGCCACGCTTACCCAAACGCTTGGCCAGTTTGGACAGCTTCTCGATGATCTCGCCCAGCTTCTCGACGATCTTGCGAACCTTCGGGCCCACATTCGAAATCGTCTTGATCAGCTTCCGGATCAACGTCGAAACCTTGTTGATCGTATTCGTGATCGCCGTCGTCGCCTGCACCGCGACCGCCGGGGTCGCGAACCCCAACGTGCACGCCTCCTCCAGCGCCCACGAGATCAACTTCCCGACCAAAGTCCCGATCAGGTCACGCACAGTCTCCCGCACCGCCGCGACAACCTGACCCATCACCATGACGCCCGTGGAGATCCCGTCGCAGAGCGACGCCGCCCCGGCCAGCGCGTCCGTCTGCTCGGCGACCTCACCGCGATAGGACTCGGCGGCCGCACCGTCCCACCCCGCCGTACCACCCTTGGCCTCGTTCGCGAGATCGCCCGCGATCGCGTTGACCTCCTTGGACACATTCGCCCAAGTGTCCGAAAAGGACTGAATCACCGGCGGATTCCCCGCCAGCCAATCCAGACAGTCCTTCAGCGGCTTGACGTGCTCGATCAGCCACGAAACGCCGTACTGCGCCAACGTCCCGATCGGGTCCGTCACCAGGGACAGCACCTCGAGACCGACGCCAAGACCCCCTAGCCCGGCTTCGACCCACGAACCGTCCTTCACCCCGCTCGCCAGATCGTTCGCCGACTCCAGGATCCCGATCCCGGTCACCCCGGTCGTCTGCGACTGCGCCTGCGCGACCAGCGGATTGCCGTCCACTTCGAACCCCCATCACCCCGGTGACGCGTCAAGCGCCCTTCGGGCCGGCCTTCTTGATCGCGTCGACCGACGCCTCGTCCTGCTTGCGGTAGGCGTCCGCCGCGTCCTTGACCTTGTCCGCGGTGCCGTTGATCGAGTCCGAGGCCTGCTGCAGCGCGCGCACGCCCATCTCCTCGAACGGGTCCAGCAGCAACGCGAACGGCTGGCAGATGACGCCGTACGCGCTGTTGTCCATGGTGACCTGCTGTGCCGCGTCGACCACGGTCTTCATCCGGTCGGCGAAGCCCCGCACCTTGCCCTCGTGCGTCCCCAGTTCCTCACCGAGGACCTTGAAGCCTCCGTCTGGCATGACCCACTCCCCTTAGTCGCGTCGCAGGAAACTCTGATCGCCGAAGTCCTCGTCGTCGTCCGGCGGCGCGGGACGCCGGGGCGCGGCGGGCGGCTTGGGCGCGGGCGGCGGGGTGCGCGGCGCCGCGGGCGGCGGAGGCTCCTCGTCCGTTTCGTACAGCCGGCGCCGGGGCTCCTCGGGCAGCGAGGGCTCCGGGTCCTCCTCCGGCGCGTCCGGGAAGTTCCGCTCGGCGGTCTCCGCGATGTGCCGCGCCGCGTCGTCGTCGCCCACGGTCTCGGCGAGGATCTCCCGCATCTTCTGCGGGTACTGCGACTGCGCCTTCTGGATCGCCTTCATGACGTTGGCGGCGATCTCGTCAGGACTCATCGAGCGGACACCGTCGGTCATCCTGATCGCGGTGGGCAAGCCGTTGTGACCCACCGTGACGCTGACCGCGCCGCCCGCCACCGTGCCGGTGAGCGTGATCTGCTCCACCTGCTCCTGCATCGCCTGGAAGCGCTGCGACTTCCCGACCGCGTCCCGCTCCCAGTCGTCGACCATGCGTTCGACGTCCGACAGATCAGCCACCTCGGCCCCTTCCTGCTCCCCGGTACTGACGGAAGTGACCTTCCCCCGGTTCCCCGCACCCGGGCAAGCCGCGCGTACCACGATCTGTATCGAGTCAGTGATCGAGACAGTGACCGACGCCCTAGTGCGCCACGCCTCACACGGGCCAGTTCGATCACAGGTCTGTTACCGAAGGGGTTAGCCTGGTAGGCGCATCACCCCGATTCAAGATCGAGACGGATAGAGGCGAGCCCAAGCCGTGTCCAGCAGCAGCCCTGCGTCACAATTCGGCCCCAACGAGTGGCTGGTCGAAGAGATGTACGACCAGTTCCTCGCAGACCCCTCCTCAGTCGATGCCGCCTGGCACGACTTCTTCGCGGATTTCAAGCCGACCCAGACGGCACAGGCGAAGGCCGACACGGCCCGCCAGACCGCCGACGCGCAGGCCGCGAGCACCACGAACGGGCAGCCCACTCCGCCAACGACCAAGGCCGTGCAGAACGCCGAATCCGCCGCCAAGCAGGCCGCCGCCCCGGCACCCGCCGCCGCCCCGAAGCCGGCGGCCAAGCCCGCCGCCAAGACGGCGCCCGCTGCCAAGCCCGCCGCGAAGCCCGCGACGCAGGGTGAGCCCGAGTCGAAGCCGCTGCGCGGCGCCGCCGCCGCGATCGCGAAGAACATGGACGCCTCGCTGTCCGTGCCGACCGCGACCAGCGTGCGCGCCGTCCCGGCCAAGCTGATGGCCGACAACCGCATCGTCATCAACAACCACCTCAAGCGCACGCGCGGCGGGAAGATCTCGTTCACCCACCTCATCGGCTACGCGATGGTGCGGGCGCTGCGGGACTTCCCGAACATGAACCGGCACTACCAGCTGATCGACGGGAAGCCGTTCGCGGTCACGCCGGAGCACGTCAACTTCGGCCTCGCGATCGACATGAAGGGCAAGGACAACTCCCGCACCCTGGTCGTGGCGTCGATCAAGGGCTGCGAGGACATGACGTTCCTGCAGTTCTGGCAGGCCTACGAGGACATCGTCAAGAAGGCGCGCAACAACAAGCTGACCGCCGACGACTTCGCGGGCACCACGATCTCGCTGACCAACCCCGGCGGCATCGGCACCAACCACTCGGTGCCGCGCCTACAGGCCGGCCAGGGCGCGATCATCGGTGTCGGCGCCATGCAGTACCCCGCCGCGTTCGAGGGCACCAGCGAGAAGACGCTGGTCGACCTCGGCATCAGCAAGATCATGACGCTGACCTCGACCTATGACCACCGCATCATCCAGGGCGCGGAGTCCGGCGAGTTCCTCAAGCGCATCCACCAGCTGCTGCTCGGCGAGGACGGCTTCTACGACGACGTCTTCACCTCGCTGCGGCTGCCGTACGAGCCGATCCGCTGGGTCGCCGACATCCCGGACGGCCCGGTCGACAAGACCGCGCGGGTCATCGAGCTGATCGACGCGTTCCGCATCCGCGGTCACCTGATGGCCGACACCGACCCGCTGAACTACCGCCAGCGCAGCCACGCCGACCTCGACGTGCTCTCCCACGGCCTCACCCTGTGGGACCTGGACCGCGAGTTCCCGGTCGGCGGCTTCGCCGGGCAGGAGCGGATGAAGCTGCGCGACATCCTCGGCGTGCTGCGCAACTCGTACTGCCGCACCGTCGGCATCGAGTACACGCACATCCTCGACCCCGAGGAGCGGCGCTGGATCCAGGAACGCGTCGAGATCCCGCACGAGAAGCCGGACCCCGCGGTCCAGAAGTACGTGCTCTCGAAGCTCAACGCCGCCGAGGCGTTCGAGACGTTCCTGCAGACCAAGTACGTCGGCCAGAAGCGGTTCTCGCTCGAAGGCGGCGAGACCGCGATCCCGCTGCTCGACACGCTGCTGGACAAGGCCGCCGAGCACGAGCTCGACGAGGTCGTCATCGGCATGCCGCACCGCGGCAGGCTGAACGTGCTGGCCAACATCGTCGGCAAGCCGATCAGCCAGATCTTCCAGGAGTTCGAGGGCAACCTCGACCCGGGCCAGGCGCACGGCTCCGGTGACGTCAAGTACCACCTCGGCGCCGAGGGCAAGTACTTCCGGATGTTCGGCGACGGCGAGACCAAGGTGTCGCTGACCGCGAACCCGTCGCACCTGGAGACCGTCGACCCGGTGCTCGAGGGCATCGTCCGCGCCAAGCAGGACATCCTCGACAAGGGCGGCGAGGGCTACACCGTGCTGCCGGTGCTGATGCACGGCGACGCGGCCTTCGCGGGCCAGGGCGTCGTGGCCGAGACCCTGAACCTGGCACTGCTGCGCGGCTACCGCACCGGCGGCACCGTGCACGTCATCGTCAACAACCAGGTCGGCTTCACCACCGCGCCGGAGCACTCGCGCTCCAGCCAGTACGCCACCGACGTCGCGAAGATGATCGGCTCGCCGATCTTCCACGTGAACGGCGACGACCCGGAGGCCGCGCACTGGGTCGCCAAGCTGGCGGTCGACTACCGGCAGGCGTTCCACAAGGACGTCGTCATCGACCTCATCTGCTACCGCCGCCGCGGGCACAACGAGGGCGACGACCCGTCGATGACGCAGCCGGCGATGTACGACATCATCGACACCAAGCGCTCGGTGCGGAAGACCTACACCGAATCGCTGATCGGCCGCGGCGACATCTCCGTCGAGGAAGCCGAGGCCGCGCTGCGCGACTTCTCCAGCCAGCTGGAGCACGTCTTCAACGAGGTCCGCGAGCTGGAGAAGCACCCGCCGAAGGCGAGCCCCTCGGTCGAGGACGAGCAGCAGGTGCCCGCGAAGGTGCCGACGGCGGTCAGCAAGGAGACCATCGAGCGCATCGGCGACGCGTTCGTCAACGTGCCCGAGGGCTTCACCCCGCACCCGCGCGTCAAGCCGGTCATGGAGCGGCGGCACAAGATGTCCCGCGAGGGCGACATCGACTGGGCCTTCGGCGAACTGCTCGCTTTCGGGTCACTGGCGCTGGAAGGCCGTCTCGTGCGGCTGTCCGGTCAGGACTCGCGGCGCGGCACCTTCACCCAGCGGCACTCGGTGTTCATCGACCGCAAGACGGGCAAGGAGTACGCCCCGCTGCAGAACCTGGCCGACGGCCAGGGCCGGGTGATGATCTACGACTCGGCGCTGTCGGAGTACGCGGCCGTCGGCTTCGAGTACGGCTACTCGGTGGCCAACTCCGAGGCGCTCGTGGCGTGGGAAGCGCAGTTCGGTGACTTCGTCAACGGCGCGCAGACCGTCATCGACGAGTACATCTCCTCGGGCGAGGCCAAGTGGGGCCAGCGCTCCGACGTCGTGCTGCTGCTGCCGCACGGCCACGAGGGCCAGGGCCCGGACCACACCTCCGGCCGCATCGAACGGTTCCTCTCGCTGTGCGCGGAGAACTCGATGACCGTCGCGGTGCCGTCGACCCCGGCGAACTACTTCCACCTGCTGCGCCGTCACGCCCTCGATGGCATCCAGCGGCCGCTGATCGTCTTCACCCCGAAGTCGATGCTGCGCAACAAGGCCGCGACGTCGGCGGTGACGGACTTCACCGACCAGTCGAAGTTCCTGTCGGTCATCGACGACGCGGCCGCCGACCCCGGCAAGATCCGCAAGGTGCTGCTGACCTCCGGGAAGCTGTACTGGGAGCTCGTCGCGGAGCGTGCCAAGCGCGGTGCCGACGACGTCGCGATCGTGCGGATCGAGCAGTACTACCCGCTGCCCAAGAAGAAGCTCCTCGCCGCGGTCGAGCGCTACGCCGGCGCGAAGCTCATGTGGGTGCAGGAGGAGCCGGAGAACCAGGGCGCGTGGCCCTTCTTCGGGCTCAACCTGCCGCGGAAGTTCCCGGAGAAGTTCGTCGGCCTCGAGGTCGCGGCCCGTCGCCCGATGGCGGCGCCGTCGGCCGGGTCGTCGAAGGTGCACGAGGTCGAGCAGAAGGCGCTGATCGCCAAGGCATTCAGCTGATCTTCGCGTGAAGTGCCGTTAAGGCCACCTTACGGGCGTCTGACGCCCGTAAGGTGGCCTTAACGGCTTTCCGGGGCTTTTCGAGCCTGGTAGGAAGTTGACCAAACGCGCCCGCGCCCGGTGATCTCCCTGCTATCCTCCGTTGCGTTTGGACCAGACGCTCGGGAGGGGCGGCATGGCGGACGACGGAAGCAACTTTCTGTCCGGACTGAGCTTTTTCGGGGACACGCAGAGCGTGGGCCCCTCCGGTGGCTTCCGCATGAGCACCTCCGAAATGGAAACACTGCTCAGCAAGGCCGAGGGCACCAGGAAGCTGATCCAAGAACAGCTGGACAAGGCCCAATGGCTCGTGCAATGCGAGCCTCCTGGCAAGGACGTCTCCAGCGTGGGCTTCGCGAACACCGCGAACAATTCCGGTCGGTACTACATCGGCCACCTGCAGATCCAGTTCAATCGCTACGGCGCTCTCATCGACAAACTCAACCAGGCACTCGGCCGGACCACGGCCACTGACCAGGCCAACGCGGACGTCGCCAAGGACGCAGGCAAGGAAGGCAAGTACTGATGCGGCCCGGATACCGTGCGATCGTCGCCGTTCTCTCAGCAGCCGGGCTCGTGGTGGCGGGCTGCTCCGGTGGCTCGGGCAAAGGCCCCGCCTCCCAGAGTTCAGTGCCTCCGGCCAGCGACAGCAGCCCGGCCGCACAGAATGGCGCACCCAAGGTGCAGAACCCGCTCCCGGCGAAGGTACTCGCGGGCAGCCCTTGCGACACCTCGCTCAGCGCGGAAGACGTCAAGGAGTTCATCGGCGCCCCCGACCCGGCCAAGCCGGATGACAACCCCGCGCTGGGTCCGGCGTGCACTTGGCACAACGCGGCCGGAAACGGCGCTTCGATCAGCGTCGGCTATCAGACTCGGCTCAAGGGCGGCCTTGGCGCGGCGTACAGCAATGTCAAGCCCGACGCGGTTCGCTGGGTCGAGCCCAGCCCCATCCAGGGATATCCCCTCGTCGGTTATCTGGCAGCGAAGAGCAACGGCCTCGAAAAGTCCGAGTGCGCGCTTGTAGTGGGCATCTCCGACGACCTCACCTACGCCATCGGCATCTTCCTCAGCGACAGTGCGAAAAGGAAGAACATCGACCCATGTACCGCGGGCCGGGACGTGGCCGACCGGGTACTGACCCGCATCAAGGCAAGGGCCTGACCATGTGGCAGTGGCTGGAGGACCTCGCCTCGTCCGTAGTCGACGTCGCCAAGTCCGAGGCGCGCGTCCTCAACGATCTCGTCCACGGCGATTTCGCTGACATCTGGCGTGAACTCACCGGCAGCCACGGCCAGCTCACGAAACACGGCACCGGTGCCGGGGATCTCGTCGACCAGGTCCAGAGGCAAGGCGACGGAGGACAATCGCTCGAACGCGCTCGCCAGCTCGGTGTCGAGCAATCCGGGAAGCAGAACCAGATCGAGACCGAGAGCCGTCAGATGGCGTCTGCGCTCGAATCGGCCTGGACCGGCAACGCGTCAGAGGCCGCCCGCCAGCGCATCGTGCCGCTCTCCACCACTGCCGCTTCGGCCTCGGCCACGCTCACGAACAACTCCAACACCATTGGAGACCAGCTCGGCCAGTTCTCGCATCTCAAGTCCACCATGCACGCCGACGTCACCAACGACGCGCCCGAGCGGGACTTCTGGGACAAGGCGACGCCGTGGAACACCAGCACCGAGGACAAGATCAACGAGCGCAACAAGAAGGTCCTGGAGAACAAGGCCCTCTACGAGCAGTACACGCAGCAGACGAACACCGTCAACCAGCCCAATATGAAGATCGACTACGGGCAACTCGGTGACGAGCAAAGTGGCGGCGATTTCAAGGTCGACGACTCCAAGAAACCGCCGGAGAAGCCTCCGGTCAAGGGATTCGGCGGCGAGGACGAGCACAAGCGCGTCCCTGGCCCCGGTGACTTCCGCAAGGAAGGCTTCGTGCCGCCGCAACCGCGTCCCCCGCTGCCACCGCCGGTGAACCCGCCGGATTTCCGGCCCGGCACCGTGCCCGGTCCGAACGACCACACGAGCACGTCGTCGTACGTGCCGCCGTCGACGTCGTCGTACCAGCCGCCGAACATCCCGTCCTACCAGCAGGGCAGCATCGCCGACCGGCTCAGCTCCGGTGGCGGCCAGAACTCGTTCGGCCTCGGCGGTTTCGGGCCCACCGGTGGCGGTGGGAGCAGCAGCGGCGCCGGGCTCGACGGCGTGGGCAAGGGCAACAGCGGGCGCGTGAGCGGCAGCATCGGCTCCGAACCCGGCGCGGGCAAGGGCACCGGCGCGGCCGAGCCGAGTTCCCGTGGCGGCGCGAACGCCGCGAGCGCGGCCGGGCGCGGTGGCCCCGGCGGCGCATCGGGCAAGCAGGGCATGAGCGGTATGGGTGGCGCCGGCCAGGGCGGCAAGGGCAAGGGCGGCGAGGACAAGGAACACAAGCGCGCGTCCTATCTGCAGGAGCAGGACGCGGACAAGATCTTCGGTGGCACCGAAGAGAAACCGGTCCCGCCGACCATCGGCGCCTGAGCGGCATTTCGCAGGGGGAACGACCATGCATCGCGGCACGGTGTTGCTGCCCAAGTCCGCCTTCATCACGGCGTGGCGCTGGGAGGGCTACGGGGATCCGCCCGCCGTCATCGGCATCGACGAGCAGTGGCTGCCCGAACAGACCCGGGCGAAGTACGACAACGAGGTGCTCGGCATCCTCACCGGGCTCGGCGTCGCCGAGGGCGGCACGCTCACCCGCGAGTTCCGCGACACCCTCGCCGTGCTCGCCACCGGCTCGCTCCGGTTCACCGCGTGGTGCGGCGACGTGCGGAACGACGAAACCGGCGGAATCCTCGTGTCGGTCAAGGGCAACGAGGCCGTCCGGGTGCTGCGCATGGAAACGCTCGTCCGCATCGACCCCGTCGACGCGGGGCGGGCCGCCGCCGCGGTGGTCGACGCGCTGCCGGACGTCGGCCCCGCGCGGCTCGAAACGGTCGCCGTCCCCAAGGCCAAGTACCGCCCGGACCAGAGCATCTCGGCGGCGTTCGACTTCAACGACCCGACCAGCGAGGAGCCGGATGACCCGACGGCGCGGCCGCGGGCGCTGATGGCGGGGCGGCGTTCGGGAATCCACCAGCTCTACGTCGGGAACGGTTCCGGCCGCCGCAGTACCCCGGTCACCGTGGTCGACGTCGTGGGCGAAGGGCGGGTCATCGCGCTCGTCTCCGAGGACCTGGGCGACGAGCCGATGCTCACGTTCCTCGCCGGCAGCCGCGCGGCGCTCATCGACGTCCTGGAGACCACGAGCGCAGCCTTCGCCTGATTCACCCGGCTCGGGCCGAAAAAGGCTCAACGGCACCGTGTCCGGGTACGATTCCGTCCGGACCAGACAGTGCACTGTGGACGAATCGCACAGCGGAAAGGCCCGGGGGCGCACGATGACCACACCACCACAACCCGTTCCGTGCGGGCGTTGCGGACAACCGGTGCTCCCGGATCCGCACGCCCATGGCGCGTGGGTCGATCAGTGGAACGGCCGGTTCTGCGGCGGGAACCCGCAGTTCCCGCACCTCGCGGCACAGCAGCCACCACCGCCGGGTGGCGGCAGCAAGAAACCGTGGATCATCGGCGGCTCGATCCTCGGCGTCGTGCTGGTGATCGGGCTCGTCGTGGTCCTGGTCGTGACACTGACCGGGAAATCCGGTGACACAGCTGCCCCCGCGAGCCAGACACCGCCGCCGTCCGCTCCGGCGTCGAGCAGCGCGCCACCCACCGACCCGAACGCGCCGGTGCCCTGCGATCCGGAGAGCAGGGTCAGCCGCTCCTGCTTCCCGCCGAAGGTGACCGGTCAGGCGTTCCTCGACCGCATCGCGCAGAAGCAGAAATGGCCGTGCTTCAAGAAAGGCGAGAAGGACGGGGCCGGCGACACCGTCCGCGATCTCGGCGTCTGCAAGGCGGCCAACGATGTCGAACAGCCGTACCTCATGTCGGCCAGCATCGGTTACGACACCCACACCCACGAACTTCAGGGGACGATGAACGAGGTCCTCCTGGTCGCGAGCACCACGGCCCGGCCATGGAAGAACGAGAAGACCGACGTCGGCAAGACGAAGGACGTCGCGATCAACGTGATGGGCATCGCGGTGGCGAACCTGTGGCCGGACGACAAGGCGTTGCAGGACGAGACGAAACAGGCGTTCGCGAAGATCGAGGAGCAGTGCGCCGGGGGCGGGCGCACCAGCGTGGACGGGCCGAAGGCCACGCTGCACAACGGTTTCGAGGTCAGCTGCTCGTCGATCGACACGATCGGGGTCAACGACCCGCGCGGCGCGACCTCCACAATCGTCCAGACCATGCGGATCGAAGCCCCGCTCCGCGCTCCCCAGCCTTCCCGGTAAAAGGCCCGTGGGGGCCTCCTTGAAGGACTCTGGATCCTTCGAGGAGGCCCCCACGGACCGTCGTTCAGCTCAGCACGTCAGGCGCCGGTGTAGAGCAGGACGTTCGGGGAGCCGGTCCCCGGGTTCGTGACCTTGTCCTTGGTGCCGCCGTTCACCAGGGCGTCCCGCACCTGCTGCGGCGTCGCCGAGGTGTTCTTCTCCAGGTACAGCGCGGCCGCGCCGACCACGTGCGGGGTCGCCATCGACGTCCCGCTGATGGTCTTGCTGGCGCTGGTGCCACCGATCCACGCCGACGTGATGTCGGTGCCCGGCGCGAAGATGTCGAGGCACTTGCCGTAGTTGGAGTAGGTGGCACGCGAATCGTTGTTGGCCGTCGCGCCCACGGTGATCGCCTCCGGCGTACGGGCGGGCGAGTTCTGGCAGGCGTCACCGTTGTTGTTGCCCCCGGCGATGCCGTAGGTGACCCCGGCGGCGATCGACTTCTTCACCGCGGCGTCGAGCGCGTCCGAAACGCCGCCACCGAGGCTCATGTTCGCCACCGCGGGCTTCTTGGCGTTCTGGGTGACCCAGTCGATCCCGGCGGTGACCGCCTCGAGAGTGCCCGAGCCCTGGCAGTCGAGAACACGGACGCCGACCAGCTTGACGTCCTTGGCCAGGCCGTAGGTCTTGCCGCCGATGGTGCCGGAGACGTGCGTGCCGTGGCCGTTGCAGTCGGTCGCGTCGTTGTCGTTGTCCACGAAGTCGTGGCCGGAGGTCGCCCGCCCGCCGAAGTCGGCGTGCTGCGTGTAGATCCCGGTGTCGATCACGTACGCCGTGACGCCCGAACCCGTCGCGGCATAGCTGTACTTCTTGTCCAGCGGCAGGTCCTTCTGGTCGACCCGGTCCTGACCCCAGGACGGCGGGTTCGCCTGGTCCGTCGCGACGTGCACGACCTTGTTCTGCTCGACGAACGCGACGTCGGGGTCGGCGGCGATCCGCTTCGCCTGCGTCTCGCTCATCCGCCCGGAGAACCCGTGCAGCGTCGAGAACGTCTTCGCGATCGCCCCGCCGTGCCGGTTGGTGACCTGCTGCGCCACGCTGTCGAGGGAAAGCCCGTCCTTCAGCACGACGATGTAGCTGTCCTGCACCGCGTTGGCGCTCCCGGCGCCCCGAACCGTCCCCTCCTTCGCCGACGCGACGGCATTTCCGCCGAGAACGGTAACGACCGCCACGGCGGCAGCGACTCCTACGACAGGGAGTCGCCTACCCATTTTTCCAAGGGATTTCCGCAAGATCCGTTCCTCCTAGGCATGAGTGACCGGACGGTCCCCGCGGACCGCCGATCTCTAGGGGTGACAAAGGCGCCGAATGTGCTGCTCGTTCACAGGGAACGTAGCGCCGGGATCAGGACACGGCGCGCTGACCGAAAAGAACGATCTTCGCCTGTCCTTTTCGGACTTTTCGGGCACTACGCCACCTGCGCGCCGGATTTGCGGCAAAGGAAGGTGGTCCTTGCGACGGTAGGAGTAGTGGCGTTTGCCGGAAACTAACCCACTACAGCACTCAATACGTTGGGTGACCGTTTCCGGCTCTCGACGCTCACTCGAATGGCGGACTACCAAAGTCGCGGAGATCGTTAGCCGAGGAAACGGTCACCCTGCGTCTCACGGGATAGCCCGCGCCTGGCTCGGCTAAACCTTCTTCAGACCGTTGCGTGCCAGGAATTCGTCGGCGATGTCCAGCGGGTTGCGCTTCTCCTTGGTGAACTGGACGTTCAGCTCGGTCAGCTGCTCGGTGGTCAGTGCCGCGGACACCCGGTTCAGTGCTTCCGTCTCCGCCGGTGAGAGCGTCCCCTTGGCCACCAGCGGCACGATGTTCTGCGCGGGGAACATGTTCTTGTCGTCGACGAGCGGGACGAACCCGTTGGCCGCGATCGTCGACGACGTGCTGAACAGGTCCGCCACCTGCACCTCGCCCGATTTGAGCGCGGCCACGGTGACCGGGCCGCCGGTGTCGGTCGTGCGGATCTCCTTGAACTCACAGCCGTAGAGCTGCTTGATCCGGTCCTTCCACCGGCTGCTCCACTGGCCCGGGCCACCGAGCACCAGATCCTTGCAGCGCGGCCCGAGGTCGGAGAACGTCCGCACGCCCGAATCGGCCAGCTGCTTCCCGACGACGAGCAGGTCCTTGTCCTCGGCGGGCGCCTGCGCCAGCACCTCGAACCCGGCCGGGATCTTCTGCCGCAACGCGGCGTAGACGTCCTGGGACGTCGTGGCCGTGGTGTTCTTGTCGAAGTACCGCAGCAGGTTCCCGCTGTAGTCCGGCACCACCGACAACGACTTGTCCTGCAAGGCCTTCACCACGACCTCGCGGCTGCCGACCGGCGGGTGCACGGTGACGTTCTTCGCGCCCGCGTTGCGCAGCGCGCCCGCGTAGATCTGCGCGAGCAGCAGGCTCTCCCCCACGTCGGAGGCGCCGATGACGATGTCCCCGCTGCTGCCGCCCTCAGCACCGCCGGCGAGTGGGTTTCCGCACGCCGTGGCGAGCAGGGCGACTCCGGAGAGCAGGGCGACGAGTACACGCTTCACGCGACACCTCCCGCGGCGGCGGCCTTCCCGGACGCCGCGCCCGCCGCGAGCCGGACTCCCCTGGGCACCAGCGCCCGTTGCACGGCGGCCAGTACGACGTCCAGCACGATCGCCAGCAACGCGGTCAGGATCGCGCCCGCGACGACCTCGGTGTAGTCCAAAATGGCCAGTCCGTCGAGCAGGAACCGGCCGAGCCCGCCGAGCCCGACGTACGCGGCCACCGCGGCTGTCGCGACCAACTGCAGTACGGCGTTGCGGATTCCGCCCAGTACCAAGGGAAGCGCGATCGGAAGCTCCACCTTCCACAAGGTCTGCTGTCCGGTCATCCCGATACCCTCGGCCGCGTCGACGACGTCGTGTTCGGCCGCCTGGATTCCCGCGTACGTTCCCGCGAGCACCGGCGGCACGGCGAGCACGACGAGCCCGATCACCGTCGCCGTCGTGCTTTCGGTGAACAGCAGGAACAGAAACGTCACCAGGCCCAGCGTCGGCAGCGCGCGGATCGCGTTGCCCGCGCTGACCAGCACGACGGCGCCGCGCCCGGTGTGCCCGACGAACAGTCCCAACGGGACGGCGATGACGAGCGCGATCACCAGTGCCAGCCCGATGTAGGACAGGTGCTGGACGAGCCGGTGGCCGATGCCGTCCGGCCCCTGCCAGTGCGCGGGATCGCCGAACCAGGAGAAAAGATCGGAAATCATGCCGCGGCCCCTTCCAGCACAGGGGCCGCCTTGCTCGCCCGTTCCCACGGCGTGAGGACATTGCGCAGCAACACCAGCAACAGGTCGACCACCAGCGCGAGCAGCAGCGTGAGCACGATGCCGACCACGATCGGCGAGAAGTACTCCCGCTGGAAGCCGTCGGTGAACAGCACCCCGAGACCGCCGGTGCCGATCAGTGCGCCGACGCTGACCAGGCTGATGTTGCTCACCGACGCGACCCGCACCCCCGCCGCCAGCACCGGGATCGACAGCGGCAGCTCGACGCCGAGGAAGCGGCGTGGCGCGCGGTAGCCGATGGCGGTGGCCGCGGCGATGACGTGCGGCGGCACCGCGTCGAGCGCGTCGAGCACCGGACGCACCAGCAGCGCCGCGGTGTAGATCGTGAGCGCGACGATCACGTTGACACTGTTCAGGATCCGGGTGCCGATCAGGCCGGGGATCACCACGAACAACGCCAGCGACGGGATCGTGTAGAGCAAATTGGACAGTACAAGAAGGACACTGCGGACCCGCTGGTAACGGTGCCCGAGCCAGCCGGCCGCGATCGCCACCACGATGCCGAGCACCAGCGGCACCAGGGACAGGTAGATGTGGTCGAGCAGATCACCGAGCAGTTGCGCGCGGTTGTTGGCACTGCCCAGATAACGGCCGAGCTCCGCGAAGAAGCCGCCCATCACGCCCCCTGCGGCGACGCTTCGATCACTTCGAGCACCTGCCGCGCCACGACCGCCCCGATGACCCGGTGCTCGTCGTCGACGACCACGCCGAGACTGGCGGGCGAGGACAGCGCGGCGTCCAGCGCGCCCCGGATCGGCGTGCCCTGGACGTACAGCGAGCCGCCCGCGACCAGATCCGCCTCGGTCAACTCACCGTCCACAGTGGAATTCGGCGGCAGCCAGCCGCGCGGTTGCTTGTCGGTGTTGACCGCGAGCAGCCAGCCGCTGCTCGGGCCGGTCAGCGTGCTGCCGAGCGCGATCTGCGGGATCTCCTGGACTTCGACGCCGGTCGATGGCAGGAACGAAAGCCCGCGGTAGCCGCGGTCACGGCCCACGAAGGACGCCACGAAGTCGTCCACCGGATGCCGCAGCACCTCGGCGGGCGTGCCGTACTGGGCCAGCTTCCCGCCGACCCGCATGACGGCGACCTTGTCGCCGAGCCGCACCGCCTCGTCGATGTCGTGGGTGACGAACACGATCGTCTTGCCCAGCTGGGACTGCAGCCGCAGCAGCTCGTCCTGCAGGCCCTCCCGGACCACCGGGTCGACCGCGGAGAACGGCTCGTCCATCAGCAGCACCGGCGAGTCGGCGGCGAGCGCCCTGGCCACCCCGACGCGCTGCTGCTGACCGCCGGACAACTGCGCGGGATATCGCTTGCCGAGTTCGGCGGGCAGGCCGACGGTCTCCAGCAGTTCGACGGCGCGGTCGCGGGCCTTGCGCTTGTCCCAGCCCGCCAGCAACGGCACGGTGGCGATGTTGTCCAGCACCGTCCTATGTGGAAAGAGACCGGCATGCTGGATGACGTAGCCGATACCGCGGCGCAACAGCGCCGGATCCCCCTCGGAGACGTCCTTGCCGTCCAGCAGCACGGTGCCCGCCGTCGGCTCGACCATGCGGTTGATCATCCGCAGCGACGTCGTCTTGCCGCAGCCGGACGGGCCGACGAACACGGTGATCGTGCCGTCCTCGACGGTCAGGTTCAGTGTGTCGACGGCGACCGTCCCGTCCGGATACCGCTTGGTCACGTCGCGGAATTGGATTGTCACACGTCACTCCCCACATCCGGTAACCACCGACGGTAGCCGAGATCAAGGACTTCGGCACGGCGTTCCATCCACTGATGCGGCGAACGGACTACTAGAGTGGCGTCCCGTGAGCGCACTCGACGACGTCCTCGCCGCACACGGCGTCGGCGTCCGCCCGCTGTACCAGGTGATCGCCCTGCTCCGCACCGGCCACCACGATCTCGGCGAACTCGTCCGGCTCACCACCGCGCCCCGCCGCAGCGTCGAGGACGTGCTGACCGCGCTCGGCGACGATCTCGAAAGGACGGAGTCCGGCGTCCGGATCGCCCCGCACGCCGCGGAGTCGTACGCGCGCTACGCCCTTCCGGCGTCCACCGATCCCCTCGCGCCCGAACACGCCGAGCTGCTCGCGACGATCACCGGCTACGTCGAACGCGTTCCGCCCCCGCTCGCCGCGCTCGACCACGTCCAGGCGACCCCGGACACGGTGCTGCGCCGGGCGTTGTGGCTGAACGCACGCTACGACCTCGCCACCGCGCGGCTGCTGTTCCTCGGCGACCACGACCTGACGTCGCTGGCGGTCCGTGCGGTGTGCCCGGCCGCCGAGCTGACCGTGGTGGACCTCGACGAGCGCGTCCTGTCCTATGTGGACGAACTGAGTGAGCGGACGATCGGCACCGTGCACGCCGATCTGCGGGTGGGGCTGCCGCCCGCGGTCTCCGGCCGGGCCGATCTGGTGTTCAGCGACCCGCCGTACACCCCGGACGGCATGGGCCTGTTCGCGGCGCGGGGCGTGCAGGCGCTGCGGGAACCGAGCGAGGGCAGGCTGTTGTTCGCCTACGGGTACAGCCCGCGGCATCCGGCACTGGGCGCGCAGGTGCAGCGGTCGCTGGCGACGCTGGGGCTGACGTTCGAGGCCATCCTGCCGGACTTCAACCGCTACTTCGGCGCGCAGGCCATCGGCAGCGCCGCGGACCTCTACGTCTGCCAGCCGACCGCCAAGGCGAAGAAGAACCGTGGTGGCAAAGGAAAGTCCGCGATCTACACGCACGGCCCGCAGTCGGTGGAGTCGGCCGGGACGAAACCCGCGCTGCTCGAAGCCCTGCGGGAAATCGCGACGGAAGGCGGGCTCTCGCTGGAATCGCGGCCGGTGGACTGGTCGGCGTCGGGGCCGGAGGGCGACGCGGTGGCGATGGATCTCTCCGCCGATCCCGGGCCGTGGCTGCTGCGGACGCTGCTGGGCACGAACGCGCGACGGCTCGCGCTGCTGCTCCCCAACGCGCACCCCGACCTCGGCGACGAGGCGTCCCAGAAGGCGTTGACGGCGTTGACCGCGGCGAAGTACCGGCTCCGCTTCCTGCGCAGCACCCCGGACAACAAGCACGCGATCGTGGTCGCGGACGCCGTCGAGCATCCCGACGAAATCCTCACGCGGGCGCACGCGCGGCTGGCGAACGTCGCCCTCGACGTCCCGGACGACCTGCGCGACCTCCGCCTCGTCGACGTCCCCCGCCACCGCCTCGCCACCCTGCTGGGCTGAAGGGGACTTTCCTAGCATCACATGCGAGGAAAGTCCCCTTCAGCTCACGCGAGGATCAGCCGGTGACGCCGTCGGCTTCGGCGGCCTTCGCCACCGCGGCGGCGACCTCGATCGCCACCCGCGGGTCGAGCGCGCTCGGCACGATGCGGTCCGGGCCGAGGTCGTCCTGCGCGACGGCCACGATCGCGTCGGCCGCGGCGAGCTTCATGTTCTCCGTGATGGCCCGCGCACCGGCGTCGAGCGCGCCGCGGAAGACGCCGGGGAACGCCAGGACGTTGTTGATCTGGTTCGGGAAGTCGCTGCGCCCGGTGGCCACGATCGAGGCGTAGCGCGCCGCGACCTCGGGATGGACCTCCGGGTCCGGGTTGGACAGCGCGAACACGATCGCGTCGTCGGCCATGCGGCCCAGCAGCGTCTCGTCGATGGTCGCGCCGGAGAGCCCGACGAACACATCGGCGCCTTCGAGCGCCTCGGCCAGCCCGCCGGTCAGCCCCGCGGCGTTGGTGGTGCGCGCCAGCTCGGTCTTCACCGGGTTCAGCCCGTCCCGGCCGGCGTGGATGATGCCGCGCGAGTCCAGCACAGTGACGTCGGCGACACCCGCCGCCTGCAGGATCTTCGTGCAGGCCACGCCGGCGGCGCCCGCACCGGAGATGACGACACGCTCCGCGGCGATGTCGCGGCCGAGGACCAGGTTCGCCCCGCGCAGCGCGGCCAGCGTCACGATCGCGGTGCCGTGCTGGTCGTCGTGCATGACCGGGCAGTCCAGCGCCTGCTTGAGCTTGTCCTCCAGCTCGAAGCAGCGCGGCGCGGAGATGTCCTCGAGGTTCACCGCGCCGTAGGAGGGCCGCAGCCGGACGAGCGTCTCGACGATCTCGTCGACGTCGGTGGTGTCCAGCACCAGCGGTATCGAGTCGAGCCCGCCGAACGTCTTGAAGAGGACCGACTTGCCCTCCATGACCGGCAGCGAGGCGCTCGCGCCGATGTCGCCGAGGCCGAGGACCGCCGTCCCGTCACTCACCACCACGACGAGCCGGTCCGCCCAGGTGTACCGCTTGGCCTTGGCGGCGTCCTCGGCGATCGCGCGGCTCACCTTCGCCACGCCCGGGGTGTACGCGATGGCGAGATCGCGCGGGTCGGAGATCGGCCGGGTGGCCGCCACGGCGAGCTTGCCGCCCTCGTGCCGGTCGAAGATCTCCTCGTCGGTCACCGGTGCCGGGGTCACGTCGGCGCGGGACTGGTCGTCCATCGTGGTTCCTGTCGTCGGTTCGGTCATCCCTTCAGCAGGGACCACGGAACTCGCGGTTCGAAAGTGTGTCACTTGATTTCTCCTGGGACTGCGAGCGGGGGACCACAAGGGCCTGGCGAAGGCGCACCAAAGCACCCATGGGACTTGTCCTCCGGCACGGCAGCCCAGCGCGGTAGCGCCGGCCTGTCGCCGGGCGTCGCATCGGCCATCGGCGCCGTGGGTTGGGCGATGACCGCGGACGCGGCGGTCCGACCATTGTGACAGGAGCCCGGCCGCGCCCGACCCCGAGGTGCGGTTCATGTCACAGCGCGATCTTCCTTCTTTCCCAAGACGTCCGTCCGGTTTTCAAGAGCCCGGATAAGGTGGAGGAATGGATTTCCGGCGGTTGCGCGTCCTCGACGCCTACGAATTCACCCCCCGCGTATTCCCCGACGACCGCGGATTGTTCAGCGCGCCGTTCCAGGCGGAGGCGCTGCGGGAGACGGTCGGACATCCCCTGCGGCTGGCCCAGACGAACCACAGCGTTTCGCGGCGCGGTGTGATCCGCGGCATCCACTTCGCCGACACGCCACCCGGACAGGCGAAGTACGTGTACTGCCCGCGCGGCTCGATGCTCGACGTCGTCGTCGACCTGCGGGTCGGGTCGCCCACATTCGGGCAGTGGGACACCGCGCTGCTGGACGGCACCGATTTCCGCGCGATGTACATCGCCGAGGGGCTCGGGCACGCGTTCGTCGCGCTCGAAGACGACACGGTCATGAGCTACCTGTGCTCGGAGCCGTACAACCCGTCGGGCGAACACGGCGTTAACCCGCTCGACCCCGAGCTCGACCTGCCGTGGCCCGCGGACCTGACCCCGATCCTGTCCGAAAAGGACCGAACCGCCCCGGCTGTCGCGGAAGCGCGCGAGCAGGGCCTCCTCCCGGCGTACGAAGACTGCGTCGCCTACTACGAGAAGCTGCGCTCTCTCCCCTCGTGACGCCCCGCGAGGCCGCCGACGCAGGAACTGTCGGCGTTCTCGCGCTCAGCTGAGCACGTCCTCCGCGAGTACGCGCTCGACGTTGCGTTCGGCCAGCGCGGTGATCGTCACGAACGGGTTCACGCCGGTGCTGCCCGGGATGAGCGAACCGTCGACGACGTACAGGTTCCGGTAGCCCTTGACCCGGCCGTAGTTGTCCGTCGCCTTGCCCAGCACCAGTCCGCCCAGCGGGTGATAGGTGAACCGGTTCTCGAACGGCCTGGTGTCGCCGAAGAGGTCGTGGCGGTAGATCGTGGTGTTGGCGCGGTTGATCCGGTCGAACAGCGCCTTCGCCGCGTCGATCGAGGCCTGGCCCTGGTCGGCCGCCCAGTGCAGCCGCGCGGAGTCGGTGGCCGCGTCGTAGCTGAAGTGGCCGCGTTCCGGGTTCTTCGTGATCGCGAGGTAGAGGCTGACCCAGTTCTCGAGCCCGGCGGGCATCGGCGCGATCTCGGCGAAGACGGGGTGCACGGGATCGTGCCAGTTGTCGATGCCCAGCGCGGGCATGCAGGACTGCGTGCTGCCGGTGACGTCCCAGAGGTGGTTGGCGCGGCCGAGCATGACGTTGCCGTTGGTGCCCCACCCCTGCCCGATCTGGTCGTTCAGCGCGGGCAGCCGTCCGGTGTCGCGGGCCCGCAGCAGCAGTTCGGTGGACCCGAGGCTGCCCGCGCCGAGGAACAGGAACCGCGTGGTGACGTGCTTGGTCGCGAGCACCGTGCCCTCGGCGTCGAGTTCGCGCACGACCAGCGTGTACCGGCCGTCCGGCTGCGGGAGGATCTCGCGGACCTGGTGCAGCGACTGGACGGTGACGTGCCCGGTGCCGAGCGCGGCGGCGAGGTACGACTTGTCGAGGGAGCGCTTCCCGTGGTTGTTGCCGTAGATGACTTCGGACGCGAGCGCGGAGCGCGGGACCTGCCCGGCTTCTTCCCGCTGCAGATAACCGAAATCGTAGACGCTGGGCACGAACGTCGTGGTGAAGCCCGCCCGCCGCGCGGCTTTCCGGGAAACCCTGGCGTACCGGTAGGACTTGCACGTCTCGAACCAGCCGGGATCCACGTGGTTGGTGCCCAGCCCCGCGTTCGCCCGCGGGAAGTACACGCGGTACATCTCGTCCGCGTCGACCTCGGGCAGGATTTCGGTGAAATAGTCCCGTTTCGGCGTCACCGCCATCGCGCCGTTGACGAGCGAACCGCCGCCGACGCCGCGTCCGACGTAGACGGACATGTCACCGAAACTCACCCGGTCGAGCACGCCCGCGTACGACTTGATGTCGCGGTTCACGACGTCGAGCCAGAGGAACGAGGCGAGCGGCGCCTGGGTGCGCCGGGTGAACCACATCGAGCGCTCGTCCGGTTTCAGCATGTCGCAGAACGTCTTCCCGTCCGCGCCCGCGCTGTTCCAGAGCTTGCCCATCTCCAGCACCAGCGTGCCGACGCCCGCGGCGCCGAGGCGCAGCGCGGTGACCGCCGCGCCGTAGCCGCTGCCGATCACTACGGCGGGCACCTCCTCGGGCAGAGCGGCGCTTTCCGCGCGGGCGGTCCTGGCCGAAACGGTCGTGACACCGAGCGCGGCGGCGGTGTTGAGCGCGGTGAGGCCGAGAAAGCGACGGCGATTCAAGACAGACATGCCCGCGATCGTCGCACCAAGTTGGTAAACGGTGTTTAGTAGCGGCGGTTTTTTCCGGGTTTCCCCTGGGTGATTCACCCGATGTGGTGTGGTACAGGACACAGCAGGCTGGCATCATGACGTTGTTCACGCTGGCCGCCGCGGGTTTCACCGCGGCCACCCTGGCTCTGGGTCCGGCACCTGCCGGGAACGCGCCGGACCCGGTGCCCACGTTCGACTTCCGCGACTGCCCGGCACCACCCGCGAACGCCGACCCCGGCACGTGGCGGTGCGAGGCCTTCGTCTCCCAGGGGACGCTGACCATCCGGGACCGCGAGATCCCGCTCGGCGAACTGCGGATGACCTTCGCCGAAGGACGGGTGAACGGACAATACGCGCAAATCTTCGGCGCGCTGCGCCATTCTCCCGCGCGCGTTCCCGGGGTGTTCGGCACGACGATCCGGCTGCGCTATGGCGGACATTCCGATTTCCGGACCGTCGGGAACCGGCGCGGCGAACTCGACCTCTTCGCGGAACTGCGGCATCCGCTGCTACCGGGGGAATGCACGCTCGGAAGTCCGCCGAAACCGCTGCGTTCGGTGGTGTACGACGATCCCGCCGTACCACGGAAAGTGATCTCGAAAGACCCGCCGACCTACTATTTCGGCGTCGTCGACCAAGCACTCGCACTGCCCGCGACACAGCACTGCGGACCGCTCGGCGCTCTCGTCGACCGCCGCCTCGGCCTGCCGTCGCCCGCCGGGAACAACGTGTTCAAGCAGACGACGTACGTGCAGTACAAACCGCTCTAGGACTTCTTCTTCGGCGTGACCCAAATGGTGATCGTCGCCGTCACGACCGGTTTCCCGTTCGTGTCGGTGATGGTCACCGGCACGGGCAGCTCGAAGCCGTCCTCGCCGAATTCGGGCACTTCCGGGAGTTGGGCTACCGCGCGCAGGCTCGTCTCCGCCTTGGCGACGTAGGAGACGGTCATACCCTTCGGCAGCCAGCGGTGCGTGCCAGGGACGGTGGCCTCGGCGAGCATGCCCATGGCGATCTCCGCGAGGTTGCACGCGGCGATCGCGTGGAACGTGCTGATGTGGTTGTAAACACCCCACCACTTCGGCGCGGTCACCTCGCAGTACGCGGGGCGCAGCTCGCGCACCGAGGGCAGCACCGTGCGGAAGTAGGGAACACGCAGGCACATCGCCGCGGAGAACAGCTGCTTCCCGCCGGGTTTCGCGGCCAGCTTGCGCCACAGCGCGAATGTCGGGCTGTCTGCCATATCCGTCTCCCTCACGAAGTTACTCACGGGTAGCTAAGCAGACGCGGGACCCGCTTCGCAAACGGGCCGTATATTCGGCCGCGTGGCTCATCGGCTCTTTCTTCTCAGGCATGGCCAGACCGAATGGTCGGTCAACGGCAGGCACACCGGACGCACCGACATCCCGCTGACCTCGGCGGGCGAAGGCCAGGCACGCGCGGCGGGCGGCACCCTGCGCACCCTGGTCGGCGGTCCCGCGCTCGTGCTGTCCAGCCCGCGCACCCGCGCCCAGCGCACGGCCGAACTGGCCGGGCTGCGCGTGGACGAGGTGACCGAGGACCTCGCCGAATGGGACTACGGCGACTACGAAGGCGTCACCACCCCGACGATCCGGGAGACCTTTCCGGGGTGGACGGTCTGGACGCATCCGATTCCCGGCGGCGAAAGCGCCGAGGACGTCCAGGCGCGGGCGGACAAACTGCTCGACCGGGCCCGGCGCGAGGTCGAGCGCGGCGACGTCATCCTGGTGGGACACGGGCATTTCAGCCGGGTGCTGGTGGCACGCTGGCTCGGCCTGCCGTCCACTTCGGGCGTCCACTTCGGACTCGACCCGGCCGGGATCGCGGTGCTCGGCGACGAACGCGGCGAACCGCAGATCGAACACCTCAACCTGCTGCCGCTGCTGGAGGCCTGAATGCCCGACGACCGCATCCGCCGCGTCCGCGAGGAAGACGTCGACGCCGTCGTCGAACTGGTCTACGACCTCGCGGAGTACGAACGCGCCCGCGACGAATGCCACCTGACCGCCGACCAGCTGCGGACGGCACTGTTCGGCGAGTCCCCCGCCCTGTTCGGCCACGTCGCCGTGGTCGACGGCGAGGTCGTCGGATTCATGCTGTGGTTCCTGAACTTCTCGACCTGGCGCGGGGTGCACGGGATCTACCTGGAGGACCTGTACGTCCGGCCGTCGCAGCGGGGCACCGGGCTCGGCAAGGCGATGCTCGCGACGCTGGCCGCCGAATGCGTCGCGCGCGGCTACGCCCGGCTGGAGTGGTGGGTGCTGAACTGGAACCCAGCGACGGAGTTCTACAAGTCGCTCGGCGCGGTCCCGATGGACGAATGGACCGTGAACCGCCTCACCGACGACTCACTCCGCGCCCTCGCCGCCGAAGCCTGACGCGGATGAGCCACCCGAGAACGGGAGCGAGGGACCTTTACTACCGCCGGAGCGAAGCAAGGGACCTTTGCTAACACCCTTGAGCAAGCCAACGATTAGCGCGTTAAGCAACGCTAGCAAAGGTCCCTTGCTCTCCCGCGCGGAGAAAACCGCTGGTCAGCCCTGATCCTGCTCGCGGCGCTCGCGTTCGGCGCGGCGGCCCGCGAGGCCGCCACGCTCCGCGGCGTCCTCCTCGCTCTCGCCTTCCTGCAGCCCCAGCGCCCAGGCACGCGACGGGCGGCGGAACAGCAGCACCAGCGTCGCGATGCCGAGGATCGCCAGCGGCACGCCCCACACCGGCTGCCCGGACGGCCCGAGGATGTACCAGCCGATCCCGACGAGCATCAGCGCGACGACCACGCCCGGCGACCGCGCCCACGTCTTGCCGAGGATCAGGCCCGCCGACGCGGCCAGGAACATGAGCGCGAGCACGACGTAGGTGGCGACCTCGGCGTAGATGTTGTTGCCGGGCAGCGCGGGCTCCTGAAGGCCCCTGACCAGCACGACCACGCCGAAGACGAGCAGCCCGAGCGAGGGCACGGCGGAGATGACGCCGGCCAGCCGGACCTCACGGGGGGCGGGCGAGAGCTTGTCGGCGAGGGGCACGTCGAACGGCCTTCCTGGCGGCTTTTCCGGAGCGCGGTGGCCTCGACCTGGGCGAGTCACCGTACGTGAGCACTTTCGATGGTATGCCACCCGGTCGGCCGTTTTCGCGGGGCCGCCGGGCGGCAAAAATCAGCAGTGTCGTCGATGAGCGGGCGGTCGGCCCGGGTGCACTTGTCACGACGAGCGGAGACTCACCGGCAGTAGAGGAGGGCCGCCCGCCACAGGGTCACCGGTGCTGTTGCGAGGACGCCACCCGCCAGGAGCGGGGCTGAGCTTCTGGTCACCCTTGTGCGCTGGAAGGTTCTCCGCCCGGTGGACGTCACTTACCCTGCGGTAGTGCGCGCGATCCTCGTCGTGAACCCCCAAGCCACCTCGACCACCGCCGGTGGCCGGGACGTGCTGGCGCACGCGCTCGCCAGCCAGGTGAAGCTCGACGTCGTCGAGACCGACTACCGCGGGCACGCGCTCGCGGTGGCCAGGGCGGCGGCACGCGACGGCTTCGACCTGGTGGTGGCGCACGGGGGCGACGGCACCGTCAACGAGGTCGTCAACGGCCTGCTGGCGGACGCCAGCCCCGCGCGGGTGGGCGACGGCCCGATGCTCGGCGTCGTACCGGGCGGCTCGGCCAACGTCTTCGCGCGCGCACTGGGTATCTCGCCCGATCCCGTCGAGGCGACCCACCAGCTGCTGTACGCGCTGGAGCACGATCGCTCCCGCCGGATCGGCCTCGGCCTCGCCGACGGCCACTGGTTCACCTTCAACGCCGGCCTCGGCTGGGACGCCGACGTCGTCGGGAAGGTCGCGAAGCGCCGTGGCAAGCAGACGAGCGCGGCGCTCTATCTCCGCGCCGCCGTCGGCAGCTACTTCCGGCCGCCGCTGGGCCGTCCCGCCCTCACGATCCACCTCCCCGGCGAGGAACCCGCCGAGGCGATGACCGCTTTCGTGTCCAACACCGATCCGTGGACCTACCTGGGTGACAGGGCCGTTCATCTCAACAGCGATTGTTCGTTCGAGACCGGACTCGGCCTGTTCGCGTTGAACGGTATGAGCTTGCCGACCGTGTTCAGGCATGTACGGCAAGCTTTGCTCACCGAGAGCAACCAGCGCGGGCGACGTCTCCTTCGTCACGATGATCTGCCGAAGATCCGCATCGACGCAGCTGAACCGGTACACTTCCAGGTGGACGGCGACCTGGTCGGGCAGCGGACCGGAGTGGAGTTCGTCAGTGTCCCGGATGCACTCACGGTAATCGTGTCGCCACCGGACCTCTGATCGCCTGCGGCAAAGCGTTACATGCCGCTCGTCGACGCAGAACCTCCACTCACCGCATCGGCCTTCCCAACCGAAGGCCGTTTCGGACGGAAACCGCAGGTCAGACGCGTCGCTCGGCCGGGTGAGCTGACTCACCGATCTTCGGAAAACCCTTGTCGAAAGCGGTGCTTCGTGAAAGCATTCACAAGCACCCAAGAACACGACCGCCATGACGACTATGGCGCGGAGTACCGCGCCGTTATGAAGGAGCTCACGAACATGGACTGGCGCCACGACGCGGCCTGCCGAGACGAGGACCCCGAGCTGTTCTTCCCCGTGGGAACCAGTGGTCCTGCTCTGTCGCAGGTAGCGCAGGCGAAGGCCGTGTGCCACCGCTGCACCGTCGCTTCCGACTGCCTGGCCTGGGCTCTGGCCAGCGGCCAGGACGCCGGCGTGTGGGGCGGCATGAGCGAGGACGAGCGACGCGCGCTCAAGCGCCGCCGTACGCACATCGGCACGCGCACCAACGCCTGATTCTCACAGCACCACAGTTTCGCCAAGCACCACCAGCACCACCACGGAGCCGAGGAAATTCACCCGGCGCGGTAGCAGCATGCCCGCGCCGTCTGGGGTGATACCTACCCGGTTCCATTTTATCAACCGAGGTGAAACCACCCGGGTACGGGTACCGCGTAGCCTCACCAGGACTTCATGTCCTCCCGCGAAACGTGGAAAGGGCCGACACCACCAGGTGTCGGCCCTTCCTCGTGTCTTCTCCGCCTGATCACGCGAGTGACGCCCCCAATCACGCGAGATCTCCGTTCAATCACACGAGTTCCGCGCCCGATCACGCGAGATCCACCCTTCGCACCCGACGTCCACAAGGGACACTGCCGTGCGCCGAGAGGGATTTCGCGTGCCTGCCAAGAGATCCGGCGTGCGCGGGTGGAGGTCCGTCGTGTTTGGACGGAGATCTCGTCAGAGACGGCGGGACAGCGGGATGCGGAGCGCGGCTTCGGTACCCGCCTGGCGCGAGGTTCCGGCGTCGGCACGGACTTTCCGGAGCGAAAGCGAGCCGCGCAGTTCCGACTCCACCAGCGTCCGCACGATCTGCAGGCCGAGCCCGTCGCTGCGCTCCAGCGAGAACCCGGACGGCAGCCCGCGCCCGTTGTCCCGGATCAGCACGTCCAGCCAGCGCGCCGAACGCTCCACGATCAGCTCGACCTTGCCCGAGCGCCCGTTCGGGAACGCGTGCTCGACGGCGTTCTGCACCAACTCGGCGAGCACCATCACCAGCGGCGTCGCGATCTCGGCCACGACCACCCCGAACGAGCCCTCCCGCGAGAGGCTGACCTGGGACTCGGCGGTGGCCACCTCGCCCACCATCGGCAGGACGTTGTCGAGCAGGCTGTCCAGATCGACCCGCTCGTCCACGGAGATGGACAGCGCCTCGTGCACCAGCGCGATCGACGTCACCCGGCGCACGGATTCGGCGAGCGCGAGCCGCGCCTCCTCCGAGGACGTCCGCCGCGACTGCAGCCGCAGCAGCGCGGCCACCGTCTGCAGGTTGTTCTTGACCCGGTGGTGGATCTCGCGGATCGTCGCGTCCTTGGACAGCAGCGCGCGGTCCCGCCGCTTGACCTCGGTGACATCACGCACCAGCACCAGCGCGCCCGCGGCCTGCCCGGCCGGGCGCAGCGGCAGCGCGCGGAACAGCACCACGGCGCCGCGCCGCGAATCGGCCTCGGTGCGGCTGCTCGGTTTCCCGTCGAGCGCCTCGATGATCCGGTGCGACACCTCGGTGGCGTCGAACGGATCTCGGATCAGCGACCGGGTCAGCGGCGCCAGCCGGGTCCCGACCAGATCGGACTCGTGCCCCATCCGGTGATACGCCGAAAGCCCGTTCGGGCTGGCGAACACGACGGTTCCGCTTGGGTCGAGCCGGATCAGCCCGTCACCGACCCTCGGGCTCGTGTGCGTGTCGGTTTCGTTGCCACGACTGGGAAAAGTCCCGTCGACGATCATCTGGCACAGATCGCCGGCGCTGCCGAGATAGGCGATTTCGAGCGGGCTCGGCACCCGTGGCGCCGCCAGGTTCGTCTCCCGGCTGAGCGCCGCTATGACCTTGCCGCCGAACGTCACCGGCACCGCTTCGCGGCGCATCGGCAGATCGCGATACCAGTGCGGATCCTCTTCACGGCAGATCCGCCTCTCCCGCATGGCACGCGCGAGTTGCGGATGCTCCTCGACGGTGAACCGCGCGCCGACGACGTCCTCGGGATGCGCGGTGGGCGCCGTCGTCGGCCGGGCGTGGGCGACGCAGACGAAGTCGCCGCCCTCGGGCTGCAGGTCCTGCGCGACCGGCACCCAGAGCAGGAAGTCGGCGAACGAGAGGTCCGCGAGTAGTTGCCATTCGGCGACGACGGTCTGGAGGTGATCCGCCGCCTCCCCGGGAAGGCCGGTGTTCTCGGCGAGCAGATCGGAAAGCGTGGACACCGGGTTACTCGACCACCCCGAGCAGGTCGCCCTGCTGGACGAGGTCACCCTTGGCCACCGCGACGCTGGTCAGCGTGCCCGCGCCCTCGGTCGCCACCGGCAGCTCCATCTTCATCGACTCCAGGATCACCACGGTCTGCCCGGCCGCCAGCGCCGTACCGGGCTCGGCGACCACTTCGAGCACGGTGCCGACCATTTCCGCCCTGATCTCGGCCATCGACGTCCTCCTGCCTCTCTCCGGCCCCCATCCAACCATCGGCACAGGCGCCCGACCAGGTGAGCGGAGCGCATGCCACACTAGGGAGGTTGACCCGAGCCCGGCAGGCGCGTCAGCGCCCCGCAGTGGCCACCCACGGTCTGGAACATACGCAGCAAGGAGTGAACGATGTCGAAGCGCGCCCGCAAGCGTCGCGACCGGAAGAAGAACGGCGCGAACCACGGCAAGAAGCCCAACGCCTGAGCATCGGCGTGAAACGGCCCCCGCACCAGCCGGTACGGGGGCCGTCGCCGTTCTCCGGCGAAACTACTCGGAGCGTTCCTCGACGCTGATCTCGGTGCGCTCCACCGTGACGTTGCCGCGCGTGGCGACGGTCTTGCGGATCGACGCGCGCAGCCTGCTCTTGAGGTCGTCCGGCGCGTGGTCACCCCCGCACTTGCGGGCCAGCAGCTGCTTGAGCTGCTCGTCGATGCCGAACTCCTCGAGGCACGGCGGGCAGTCCTCGATGTGCTTGCGCAGCACCGCGTCCCGCTCAGGACTGCACTCCTTGTCGAGCACCAGGTAGATCTCGGCGAGCGCCTCCTCGCAACGCACCTTGGCCTCGGCGTCGCCTGCGTCCTCGCAGTAGTTCATCGCCCCGCCACCTCCTGGCGATCACGGCGGATGAAGCCGCGCTCGCGCGCGACGTCGGCGAGCAGGTCGCGCAGCTGCGCGCGGCCACGGTGCAGACGGGACATCACGGTACCGATCGGCGTTTCCATGATCTCGGCGATCTCCTTGTACGCGAAGCCCTCGACGTCGGCGAGGTAGACAGCCAGCCGGAACTCCTCCGGCAGCTTCTGCAGCGCGGCCTTGACATCGGTGTCGGGGAGGTTGTCCATCGCCTCGACCTCGGCCGACCGCAATCCGCTGGAGGTGTGGCTCTCGGCCTTGGCGATCTGCCAGTCGCTGATCTCGTCGGTGGGCTGCTGTACCGGCTGCCGCTGACGCTTGCGGTAGCCGTTGATGTAGGTGTTGGTGAGGATGCGGTACATCCACGCCTTGAGGTTCGTGCCCTCCTTGAAGGAGGCGAACGCCCCGTACGCCTTGAGGTAGGTCTCCTGGACCAGGTCCTCGGCGTCGGCTGGGTTGCGGGTCATCCGCATCGCCGCCGAGTACAGCTGATCGAGCAGCGGCATCGCGTCCCGCTCGAAGCGCTCGGCGCGCTCGGCCGCCTCCTGGACGTCCGCGACCTCCTCCTGCGCGGAATTCTGCGTGCTCGGCAAACCGTTCCCTTCCCGGTCGGGGCCGATGCGCGGGCGCGCATACGGCACCCGCGAGTTTACGCGGGCCGTGCCAGGGCGCTCGGAACGGCGCCTGCCGGTCTGACGAGGGAGGGTGAGCGTGGTGTTCACACCCGCTACAACCGGAAACGGCGTTGCCGCATTCCCCGGCTCTGGCACACTCAACGCCCATGGCCGGTAAGGGAACCCCGGCGACCGCGCTGCTCGCGAAGCAGAAAGTCGCCCACGAACTGCATTCCTACGACCATGATCCGCGTCACGAGTCGTTCGGTTCGGAGGCGGCCGACGCCCTCGGTCTCGACCCCGCGCGCGTGTTCAAGACCCTGGTCGCCGACGTCGACGGCAAGCTGACCGTCGGGGTGGTCCCGGTCACCGGCCAGCTGGATCTGAAGGCGCTGGCGGCCGCGGCGGGCGGCAAGAAGGCGAAAATGGCCGACCCGGCCGCCGCGCAGCGGGCGACGGGGTACGTGCTGGGCGGGATCTCGCCGCTCGGGCACCGCAGCCGGATCCCGGTGGTGATCGACGCGACGGCCGAGAAGTTCGAGACCGTGTACTGCTCGGCGGGGCGGCGCGGCCTGGAGGTCGAACTCGCCCCGGCCGAGCTGGTGCGGCTCACCGGCGCGGTGGTGGCACCGATCGCGGGCTGAGCGGGAGCAAGGGACCTTTGCTCCCATTGCTTAGTGCGCTAATGGTTGGCTTGCCAAGGGACGTTAGCAAAGGTCCCTTGCTCTCTTTCCGCAGGTCGGAGCCGATCTCGTGACCCATGAGCCGAAGGACGCTTTCAGTGCGCTGGACGCAGCGAAGGACGCCTTGAGTACAGGCAACGCACCGAGGGACGCCTTCAGTGCATTGGCCGTGCCAAGGGACGCCCTAGGTGCACCCGACGCACCGAGGGACCCCCACGTCGCATCTCCCCGCCGCTCACGACACCCCGGCCTCCACACCCCCCTGCGGGAAACGCCGTTAAGGCCACCTTACGGGCGTCTGACGCCCGTAAGG
>NZ_JBHYJW010000003.1:0-9068 GCF_042741125.1 Amycolatopsis sp. NPDC058986
CAACCGCCCACCTTACGGGCGTCAGACGCCCGTAAGGTGGCCTTAACGGCATTTCCGGCCGGAGCGAGGTTCAGGACTGGACGGCGTCGGCGACGCGCCAGCTGTCCTCGAGGAACACGTAGCGGGTGATGAGGCCGTCCGGGTTCACCCCGAGGTCGAGGGCGAAGGCGGACTCGATGACCTTGCCCGTCGCCCGCACCGTCGAGCGGAGGCTGCCGAGCGCGACGGCCCGGCTCTCGTCGCCGAAGAACCGTTCGGCGACGAACTTGTCGCGGTCGAGGTAGTCCCGGTCGAGGGTGGTGAAGAACTCCAGCACCTCGGCGCGGGTCCGGCGGCGCCCGATCCACGGGACCACTTCGGTATTGCCCGGGATGTCCCACTCGACGTCGTCGGCGAACAACGCCGCGGCACCCTGCGTGTCGCCGTCGCCGAGCAGGGCGAAAAGCTTTTCGGCCACGATCCTCGCGGTTTCGGACATGATGATCCTCCTTGTGGGGTAAGGAAAACTAGACGCTGACGGGGACGCGTTTCGCGTCGTCGGCGCGCTGGACGACGGCCGTGAGCGTGAGGGCGGCGAGCGTCGCGACAGCGAGTGCCGCACCGACCCACGCGACGCTCGGGAAGCCGAGCCCGGCGTCGATCGCCAGCCCGCCCAGCCACGGCCCGGCGGTGTTGCCGACGTTGAACGCGGACGTCGTGCTGGCTCCGACGAGTGTCGGCGCGTCACCCGCGACGGCGTAGGTGCGGACGTTGAGCGCCGGGTTGGCCGCGAACCCGGCGGCGCCGAACACGACGATCGCGATCACGGCGACGACGGGGTCGTGGGTGACGGCCAGGACGAGCAAGGCGAGCAGTGCGAGCCCGACACTGCCGTACAGCGTGGCGAACGGCCGGGCGTCGGCGAGCTTGCCGCCGACGGTGATCCCGATGAGCGCGCCGACGCCGAACAGGGCGAGCACGCCGGGAACCCAGGCCGATGGAAGGCCGAAGGTTTCGGTGAGCAGCGGGGCGAGATAGCTGAACGCGGCGAAGATCATGGCCTGGCACAACGCGATCACGCCGAGCGCGAGCCACACGCGGGGCCGCCGGTACAGCTGGAGCTCGGTGCGCAGCCGCGGCGCGTCGTTCCCGGCACGCGTGGCCGGGACGAACGCGAGGACACCCGCCGCGGCGACGAGCGTCAGCACCGCGACCGCCCAGAACGCCGCCCGCCAGCCCCAGTGCTGGCCGATGAAGGTGCCCGCCGGGACACCCACGATGTTCGCCACGGTCAGGCCGCCGACGAGGACGGCGAGTGCCCGCCCACGCCGTTGCGTGGAAACCAGCGAGATCGTGGTCGCCGCCCCGACAGCCCAGAACCCGGCGCAGGCGAACGCGCTGACGACGCGGGTCGCGAACAGCAGCGCGTATCCCTGCGCCAGCGCACCGACGACATGGCTCACGCCGAACACCGCGAGCAGCGTGAGCAGCGTCGTCCGGCGGGGGAGACGGAGCGTCCCGGCGGCGAGCAGCGGGGCGCCGACGACCATGCCGATCGCGAAGGCCGAGATGAGCAACCCGGTGTCCGGAATGCTCACCCCCAGGTCGGTGGCCATTCCGGGCAGCAACCCGGTGATCATGAACTCGGACGTCCCCAGCGCGAACACGCTGAGCCCGAGGACGTAGACGGCCAGTGGCACGGCTCTCCTCCATTTTGGATCGTTTGGTACATAACTTCGGTAAAACTAAGGGCCATCGGTCGGCCCAAGAGTGGTGGCGGCCGGGGTCAGTGAGTGGCGATGGCCGACACCGCGATGTCGGCGACCGCGCGCATGGCGGCGCCGCTTTCGCCGCGCCGCGACATCAGCCGCAGTCCGGCGATCGTGCTGTGCACGAACTGGGCGATGTCGGTGGGCTTCCGGTCCTTGGTGATGCTGCCGTCGGCCTGGCCGGCGCGGGCACACGCGGTCAGCTGGGCGAGATGCGCTGCCGTGTCGGCCTCGATGTGCGCGGTGATTTCCTTGTCCCGCACGCCGAACTCGGCCACCGTGTTGACCACGAGGCAGCCGCGGCGCGCGTGCTTGAGCTCGTCCTCGATGAGGTCTTCGAGCAGTCGCGCGATCTTTTCGGCTGCGTCGCCGGAACCTTCGATGACGGCGGTCCGGATGCGGATGCCCCGTGCGCTGTAGTGGTCGAGCGCACGCTCGAACAGGGCTCGCTTGCTGGTGAAGGTGTTGTAGATGCTGCTGCGGCCCAAACCGGTGGCGTCGCACAGGTCCTGAGTGGACGTGCCCTCGTAACCCCGTGCCCAGAAGGCGTTCATCGCGCCTTCGAGCGCGACGGTCTCGTCGAATTCCCGTGGCCTGGCCATGACCCGAGCGTAGCATCGTTTTGTATTGAGTGTTCCAAAAATGGGGCGGCGTGGGCGTGGGGACCACCACAGCGGCAAGATGGCGGGGTGGGTTACGACGCGTTGCTATGGCTTTCGTTCGGTGGTCCCGAGGGGCCCGACGAGGTGATGCCGTTCCTGGAGAACGTCACCAGGGGCCGGGGGGTGCCGAGGGAGCGGCTGCTCGAGGTCGCGGAGCACTACCAGCACTTCGGCGGGGTTTCGCCGATCAACCGGCTCAACCGCGACGCGATCGCGGCGGTGGAGAAGCAGCTGTCGTCGGCGGGCATCGACCTGCCGGTGCGCTTCGGCAACCGCAACTGGCGGCCGATGGTGGAGGACACGCTCGCCGAGCTGGCGAAGGACGGGGCTCGCCGCGTGCTGGTCTTCCCGACCAGCGCGTACGGCGGCTACTCCGCGTGCCGCCAGTACGACGAGGACATCGAGCGTGCTCGCGCCGCGGTCGGCGACGACGCCCCGGATCTGGTGAAACTGCGGCAGTTCTTCGACCACCCGCTGTTCGTCGGCGCGGTCGCCGACGCGGTCCGCGCGGCGCACGCGAAGCTCGGAAACGCGCCGGGGACGCGGACGGTGTTCTGCGCGCATTCGGTCCCGGAGAGCGCGGACAAGGCGTCCGGCCCGCCGGAGGACGGCGGTCGGCTGTACTCCCGGCAGATCGCCGAAGCCGCCCGGCTGGTGGCGGCCGAGGCGGGCGTCGAGACCTACGACGTCGTGTGGCAGTCGCGGTCCGGCCCGCCGCAGGTCCCGTGGCTGGAGCCGGACATCGTTGACCACATCGACGCGTTGCACGCCGAGGGCGTGACCTCGGTGGTGGTGTGCCCGGTCGGGTTCGTCTCCGATCACCTCGAGGTGATCTGGGACCTCGACAACGAGGCCGCCGAGCGCGCCGCCGAACTCGGCATGGGATTCGCTCGCACGGCTACCCCGGACACCGACCCGCGGTTCGCCGAACTCGTCGTCGAGCTGGTGCGGGAGCACACCGAGGGTGTCCCGGTGCGGAAGCTGTCGGAGTTCCCGGCGCTGGGCTGCACGATCAACGGCAAACCCTGCGCCGTCGGCTGCTGCGAACCCGCGAAACGCCCCTGAGCTCAGGGCTGGCGGTCGCCCTGCTCGGCGAAGACGCGGACGGCCTCGTTGACCGCGGCGCAGCGGGCGATCCGGACCGCGTTGGACAGCGGGCGCAGCGCTTCCGCTCGCTGGTTGACTGCCGACGCCGACAGCGCGCCGCCCGGGTCGTCGAGCTGGGCGATCGCGAGGATCGCCGAGATCTCGTCGGCTCGTTGCAGCACCCGCAGCGCACGTCCCGGCGTTCCGGTGGGCCACTGGACCTTCGGCTGCGCGCGGAGATGCGCGGACAGCTCGGCGCGCACCCCTGGCCGGTCGCTCGCGACGTCGAGCGCTTGCAGCGCGCCGGCGCTGTCGCGGATGGCGTCGGTGAGGGCGTGTTCCGACTCGCCGAGCGGGAAGTACTCCAGCTGCGCCTCGTTTTCCAGCGCGTACGCCGTCCAGCGCATGAGACCCTCGGCGATCGGCTCTGGCACGAGGCCATAGGCGATCTCGGGCAGAACGATGGCTTCCCCGCAGCGCAGCGCGGCCTCGGTGAACAATCCGCCACCGCCGAGCCCCCGCACGTCGCCGGGGACCGGCAGCACCAGGTTCACCGTCGTGATGCCCTGCGCGCGCAGGGCGAGCAGGAGATCCACCGGGTTCGCGGCGCGGTTGTACGCGAGCGAGAGGAAGAACGCCTCAGAGGCGCCGGGATCCCCAGCGACCACGTCGTGGGCTTCGCCCCAGGACTTGAGGGCGTCGAGCACATCGTCGGAAGCGGCGGCTCCGTTGAGCCACGCGGAGGACCAGACCGCGAGGGTCGCACTGGGACGGCACACGACGCCCTATTTTACCCGTACTCCGGAGTGCGCTTTCTGGCGGTGGGGCTGGAGTTGGTCCACGTCGACGCGGCGCGGACTCGCGGCTAGCGTCGTAGTGGTGAACGCCGCTCCAGACTCCCTTCCCCGTACCGCCGGGGCCCTGCGCGAGGCCGGTTACCGGCCCCGTTCGATCAGCCAGGAGATCCACGACAACCTGCTCGCCGCGTTGCGCGCGGGGGAGGACGCCTGGCCGGGCATCGTCGGGTTCTCCCGCACGGTGCTGCCCCAGCTCGAACGCGCGCTGCTCGCCGGCCACGACGTCGTCCTGCTCGGCGAACGCGGCCAGGGCAAGACCCGCCTGCTGCGCACGCTGGCCGGCCTGCTCGACGAGTGGACCCCGGTCATCGAGGGCGCCGAACTCTGCGAGCACCCGCTCGAGCCGATCGCCCCCGCGTCGATCCGCCGCGCCGCCGAACTCGGCGACGACCTGCCGGTCGCCTGGCGTCATCGCAGCGAGCGCTACACCGAGAAGCTCGCCACGCCGGACACGTCCGTCGGCGACCTGATCGGCGACGTCGACCCGGTGAAGGTGGCCGAAGGCCGCAGCCTCGGCGATCCCGAGACCATCCACTTCGGACTCGTGCCGAGGGCGCACCGCGGCATCGTGGCGATCAACGAGCTGCCCGACCTCGCCGAGCGCATCCAGGTCGCGCTGCTCAACGTCATGGAGGAACGCGACATCCAGGTCCGCGGCTACACGCTGCGGCTGCCGCTGGACGTGCTGCTCGTGGCGACCGCGAACCCCGAGGACTACACCAACCGCGGCCGCATCATCACCCCGCTCAAGGACCGCTTCGGCGCGGAGATCCGCACGCACTATCCGCTCGACGTCGAGGCCGAGGTCGCGGTGGTGCGGCAGGAGGCGCACCTCGTCGCGGAGGTCGGCGAGCCGCTGCTGGAGGTGCTCGCGAGGTTCGTCCGGAACCTGCGGGACTCCCCGGTGATCGACCAGCGTTCCGGCGTGTCGGCCCGGTTCGCGGTCGCGGCGGCCGAAACCGTCGCCGCGGCGGCGCTCCGGCGGTCGGCGCTGACCGGCGAAGAGCCCGCGGTCGCGCGTCCGGTGGATCTCGACGCCGTGCCCGCCGTGCTGCGCGGGAAGATCGAGTTCGAACCCGGCGAGGAGGGCCGCGAGATCGAACACCTCGTGCACCTCCTGCGCCGCGCGGTCGCGGAGACCGCTCGCGAGCGGTTCGCCGGTCTCGACCTGCGCCCGCTGGCCGACGCCGTCGCGGACGGTCATCTGGTGGCGACCGGCGAGCGCGTGCCGGGCAAGGACGTGCTGTCCGCGCTCCCGGAACTGCCGGTCCTGCACGAGGTCGCGCAGCGCGCGGGGGTGTCGGCCGACGAACCCGCCGGGCGCATCGCGGCGGCGGTCGAACTCGCGCTGGAGTCGCTGTTCCTCGCCCGCCGGGTCGGCAAGGACTCCGACGACTCGACCACCGTGTACGGGCAATGACAGCCGTCCCCGAGGGTTACTCCTACGGTCCGTGGCACGACGGGCCCGACCCGCTCGCGCCGCCCGCGGACCTGCGGGACGCGCTCGACGAGATCGGCCGTGACGTGATGGCCGGCGCGTCGCCGCGCTCCGCGCTGGAGGAGCTGCTGCGCCGGGGAACCGAGCGCACGGCGGGTCTCGACGAGCTGACCCGGCGGCTCTGGCAGCGTCGTTCGCAGATCCAGCGGCGGCACCGGCTCGATGGCACGCTGCAGGAGGTCCAGCGGCTGCTCCAGGAAGCCCTCGACGCCGAACGCCGCGCGTTGTTCCCCGATCCCGACGACGACGCGCGGTTCCGCGAGGCGCAGTTGGACGCGTTGCCGCCGGGCACGGCCGCGGCGGTCCGCGAACTCGCCGAGTACGACTGGCGCTCCGAACAGGGCCGGGAGAACTACGAGCAGATCCGGAACCTTCTCGGCCGTGAACTGATGGACTCGCGGTTCCAGGGCATGAAACAGGCCCTGCAGAACGCGGGCCCGGAGGACGTCGAGCGCGTCAACCAGATGCTTTCGGACCTCAACGCGCTGCTGAGTGCGCACGCGCGGGGTGTGGACGACATCGCCGAGCGGTTCTCGGAGTTCATGCGCCGCCACGGCGAATTCTTCCCGGAGAATCCCCGGAACGTCGAGGAACTGGTCGACGTCCTCGCCGCCCGCGCCGCCGCCGCGCAGCGGATGCTGAACTCGATGACCGACGAGCAGCGTGCCGAACTCGCCGAACTGACCCAGCAGGCGTTCGGTGATCCGCGGCTCGCCCAGCAGTTGTCCACTTTGGACGCACAGCTGCAGGCACTCCGGCCGGGCGAGGACTGGACCTCGGCCGAGCGGTTCCGCGGCCAGGACTCCTTGGGACTCGGTGAAGGCGCGCAGGCGATGGCCGATCTCGCGGAGCTGGACGCGCTCGCCGAGCAACTCGGCCAGTCCTATCCCGGCGCCCGGCTGGAGGACATCGACCTCGAAGCGCTCGAACGCCAGCTCGGTCCCGACGCGGGCGTCGACGCGCGGCGGCTGTCCGAACTGGAGCGTGAGCTACGCCGTCAGGGTCTGTTCGAGCGGGCGCCGGACGGCACGTTGCGCTTGTCGCCCAAGGCATTGCGCCGACTGGGGGAGACGGCACTTGCCGAGGTGGTGAACGCGCTGCGCGGCAAGGCGGGGGAGCGCGAGACGGAGTCCGCGGGCGCCGCGGGCGAGCCGACCGGCGCGAGCAGGCCATGGCGGTTCGGGGACATGCAGCCCTGGGACGTGCCGCGCACCGTCCGCAACGCCGTGCTGCGTTCGGTGTCGGTGGGCGGTGGACCGGTGCGGCTGGACGTCGAGGACGTCGAGGTGGTGGAGACCGAGCACCGGTCCCGCGCGGCTGTCGCACTGCTGGTGGACACGTCGTGGTCGATGGTCCAGGAGGGCCGCTGGCTGCCGATGAAGCGCACCGCGCTCGCGCTGCACCAGCTCATCAGCACCCGGTTCCGCAACGACGCGCTGCAGCTGATCACCTTCGGCCGCTACGCGACACCGGTGGAACTCCCGGAGCTGATCGGCATGGAGGGGACGTGGGAACAGGGGACCAACGCCCACCACGCGCTGCTGCTGGCCGGTAGGCATCTGCGGCGGCATCCTGACGCGCAGCCGGTGGTGCTGATGGTCACCGACGGCGAGCCGACCGCGCATCTGGAACCGGACGGCGAAGCCGAGTTCGCCTATCCGCCGGAGCCCCGGACCATCCACAAGACACTGTCCGAAGTGGACCGGGTGGCGAAGCTCGGCGCGGCGGTGACGGTGTTCCGGCTCGGTGACGACCCGCGGCTGACGGCGTTCGTGGAGATGATCGCGCGGCGCTCGGGCGGCCGCGTGCTCGCGCCGGATCTGGACGGGCTCGGCGCGGCGGTGGTGAGCGACTTCCTGCACACCCGCCGCCGCTGACCGGGGGCCTCAGCTCACGGAACCCTCCGGCGGACGTCGCGCCGGAGGGTTTTCCGGCCGCAGAACCGCGACGCCGCGATCCAGGTCGATCCGGGTGTTCGGCGGGGCGCCCTGCACGTCCTCGTCGAGGGTCATCTCCACCGAGTCGCGGTGGTCCAGCTCGGTGCGCTTGGTGCCGTAGAGGAACGCGGTGACCTCCTCGACGTAGGTCGACGACAGCCGTGCCCGCAGCCGTTTACGGCCGTTCGAGGGGCGCATCTCGTACGCCCCCACCGCCACCAGCACCGCCGCCGAGGCCGGGATGCCCAGCCCGAGCCACGTCCCCAATCCAGCCATGTCCCGGGAACGAATCACCCTCCGGCCGGGTTCCCGGCGTGCGAGGCTTGACCCTCACGTCACGTGAGGCTCCAGGGTGGACGTCGTCAGGGCCGGAACGGCCGGAGGAGAGGCACGATGGGGTACCCGGTGGGAAAGGTCGCCAGGCTGGCCGGCGTCACCGTCCGCACACTGCACCACTACGACGAGATCGGGCTGCTCTCGCCGAGCGCGCGGACCACGGCGGGCTACCGCAGCTACGGCGAGGACGACCTCGACCGGCTGCAGCGCATCCTGTTCTACCGGGAACTCGGATTCGGCCTCGAGACGATCGCGGACATCCTCGACGATCCCCAGGCCGGGGCCGTCGAGCAACTGCGGCATCAGCGCGCGCTGCTGACGGAACGGATAGCGCGGCTGAGCCGGATGGTCGAGGTCGTCGAACGCGTGATGGAGGCGAAACTGATGGGCAACGCGTTGACGCCCGAGGAGAAGTTCGAGGTGTTCGGCGGTTTCCGCGAGCCGCCGGGCTACGAGGAGGAGGCGGTGCGCCGCTGGGGGCACACCCCGGAATGGCAGGCGCGGGTCCCCGAGATGTCCAAACAGGACTGGATCGACGGCGAGCGGGTCCGGGAGGACTGGGTCCGCAGGCTGCTCGCCCTGGTGGACGGGGGAGCGGGCCCGGACGGCGAGGAGGCCATGGCACTGGCCGAGGAGCATCGCGCGATGCTCGGCCGGTTCATGGGGGAGTGCGGCTACGAGACGCACCAGCGCGTAGGTGAGCTGTACGCGACCGAACCCGCGCAGCTCGGGTTCCTGATCCGCGAGCCGGACCAGCGGCCGGGGATCGGCGAGTTCGTGCGGGACGCGATCCGGGCGAACGCGGCCCGCGCCGCCCGATAGGCCGGTGCCGGACGGTCGCAGGGGACCCACCCCCCCCTCTACCGGGGTGTTGTGTTTACACCCGGCGGGAGGCACCCCCGGGCGGGGCATATATTGGGCTGGGGAAAAGCAATGGGAAAACG
>NZ_JBHYJW010000003.1:9078-157567 GCF_042741125.1 Amycolatopsis sp. NPDC058986
GCGCCGGCCCGGCGGCGGGGTAGCGGCGTTTGCGGGGGGCCCGCTTCCGGGGCCCCCGGGCCCCGCGCCCCCCGATCGGCGGGTGCCGGACGGTCGCTGGGGACCGTCCGCCACTGCTCCGGTCGTGATGTTTTCCCACCGGGCGAGAGGCACTCGGCGGCGATGCTTAGAGTCGAGGGTATGCAGACTTGGTCATCGGTCGACGTGCCCCGCATCCCGGGTACCCCTCGTCCGCTGCGGCTCCACGACACCGCGACCGGGCAGACCCGCCCGACCGCGCCGGGGGAGACCGCTCGGATGTACGTGTGCGGTATCACCCCCTACGACGCGACCCACCTGGGGCACGCCGCGACGTATCTGGCATTCGACCTGGTCAACCGCCTGTGGCGGGACGCGGGGCACGAGGTCCACTACGTGCAGAACGTCACCGACATCGACGAGCCGCTGCTGGAGCGCGCGGAGCGGGACTCCGACGACTGGATCGTGCTCGGCATGCGCGAGACGGCACTGTTCCGGGAGGACATGGAGGCGCTGCGGGTCATCCCGCCGCGCGAGTTCGTCGGCGCGGTCGAGAGCATCCCGGAGATCGTCGAGGTGATCGCGAAGCTGCTCGCCAACGGCAGCGCTTATCGCGCCGACGACCCGGAGTATCCCGACATCTACTTCGACCACACCGCGACCGGGCGTTTCGGCTACGAGTCGAACTACGACGCCGAGACGATGGCGAAGTTCTTCGCCGAGCGCGGTGGCGACCCGGAGCGGCCGGGCAAGCGGCATCCGCTCGACGCGCTGCTGTGGCGCTCCGTGCGGCCCGGTGAACCGTCGTGGGAGTCCGAACTGGGCGAGGGCAGGCCCGGCTGGCACATCGAGTGCAGCGCGATCGCCGTCAACCGGCTGGGGCTCGGCTTCGACGTCCAGGGCGGCGGCTCGGACCTGGTGTTCCCGCACCACGAGTTCAGCGCCGCGCACGCCGAGGCGGTGGCCGGGGACGGGCCGTTCGCACGGCACTACGTGCACGCCGGGATGATCGGCCTCGACGGCGAGAAGATGTCGAAGTCGCGCGGGAACCTGGTCTTCGTCTCGCGGCTGCGCGCCGACGGCGTGGACGCCGGGGCGATCCGGCTCGCGCTGTTCGCGGGGCACTACCGCGCCGACCGGCCGTGGACCGCGGAGCTGCTGACCGAGGCCGAGGCCCGGCTCGCGCGCTGGCGGGAAGCGGTTTCTCTGCCTACAGGCCCGGACGCCGCCGACACCATCGACCGCCTCCGTGACCGCCTCGCCGACGACCTCGACACCCCGAAGGCACTGGCCGCCGTGGATGCCTGGGTGACCGCCGCGTTGCGTCGCGACGGCACCGACCGGGAGGCGCCGGGGCAGCTCAAGGCTGCCGTCGACGCCCTCCTCGGCATCGTGCTCTGACCGCGGACACGCTGTGTTGCCGCATTTCCCGGCAACACAGCGTGTATAACGCCCTATACGGCCCGTCGATCAGCGAAATTTCCTCGCAGAGTACGGAAATCTCGCACGGACAAGAAGCCGCCGAGAGCGCCCTGAAGGCCATACGGGTTGGGGGACATTGTCAGTCGGCCTGGAGGACGAAGAACAGGAAGCCCAGGAAGGCTCCGGAGGGCAGGTGTGCGAGTTCGTCGGGGAAGAGTTCGCGGGCGTCTGGTGCGGGGTGCGGTTCGCTGATGACGGCGATGCGGAAGCCGGCTGCGGTGAAGGCGTCGGTCATCGCGTGCAGTGGCCGGTTCCAGAAGCTCATCCGGGTGGTCCGGCCGCCGATGGTCCAGTCCTCGGTCCAGTTGTAGGTCGCGAAGTAGTCGGGTGTGGCTCCGGCCTGGCGGTGCATGAGGTTGATCGCGAAGGGGTGGTCGACCGAGGCGATGAGCCGGCCGCCGGGTCGCAGCACGCGCCGTAGCTCGGCCAGCGTCGGTCCCCAGTCGCGCAGGTAGTGCAGCACCAGGGACGCCACGACGTCATCGAAGGTTTCGTCGGGAAAGGGCAGCAGGTCGGCAAGGTCGGCCACCCGGAGGTCCGCCTCGGCACCGAGCCGCTGCCGGGCCTGCCGCAGCATCCCGGCGCTCGCGTCGATACCGGTCACGTCAGCGCCGCGGTCGCGTAGCGCGGCGAACAGGGGGCCTGATCCGCAGCCGGCGTCGAGGATCCGCCGGCCGGTCACCTCGCCGGCGAGCTCCAGCATCGCGGGCCGCTCGTAGTAGGCGTTCATCAGGCTGGTCTCGTTCTCGGCCGAGTACCCCTTGGCCAAGCTGTCGTAGTCGTTCACCCGAGACGGCCGGCCGGGCTCCACGTGATTCTCGGACACGGTAGGCATGCAGGCCATGCTGGCTTACCAAGCTCGGGCGTCGCCACCCAGACGAGCCGTCCTGGTGGCTTGGTCGTGCCGTGGGGGTCTCCTTGCGGGCCCAAGGAGACCCCCACGGACTTGGTCTTCGGGGCATCGCCTACGCGACCTTGCCTTCGGCGAGCTCGAGCCGGTCACCGGTCCAGCCCCGGCGCAGCCAGCGGTCGTGCGAGGCGATCACCACCGCGCCCGGCGCCGAGCCCAGCGCGGCGAACAACTCCTCGGCCAGTGCCAGCGAGATGTGGTTCGTCGGCTCGTCGAGCAGGAGCACGTCCGGTGGCTGGGCGAGCAGCACAGCGAGCGCGAGGCGGCGACGCTGACCGACCGAGAGCGCGCCGACCGGCCGCCCGAGATCGCGGGAGGCGAGCAGGCCGAGACGGCTCATCGGCGGAGCCTCCTCGCCCAGCGCCTCCCGGTACACCTGATGCGCGGTCTTGGCCGGATCGTCGAACTCGACGTCCTGATCGAGCATCCCGACCCGCACCCCGTGTCCCAAGTGGACGGTCCCGCTCGCGGGCGCGAGCCGTCCCGCGAGTACGGACAGCAGCGTCGACTTGCCGGCGCCGTTGCCGCCGGTGACGAGCAGCCGGGCCGCCCCGGTGACGTCGAGCCGTGGCACGCTGAGCCGTCCGGGGACCTCCAGTTCCCGGATCGAGATCGCGGGACCGTCCCCGGTGGCCCCGCCGGTCAGCGCGGCGGCGAAGCGCAGGGGAGCGGGCGGTTTGCGGACCTGATCACGTTCCAGCTCCTCGAGTCGTTGCTGGGCGTCGCGCACCCGGCGGGCGATCGTCTTCTGGACGCGCGCGCCCTTGAAGTGGTGGATGAACTTGTCGTTGTCCCTCGGGCCTCGGCCGTACGCGACGTTTCGCGCGGTGACGGCGACAGTCTCGCGAAGCTCTTTGAGCTCCTCCTGTTCCTCGGCGTACCGCTGCTCCCACCGGGCGCGTTCGGCCCGTTTCTGCCGGAGGTAGGCGGAGTACGAGCCGCCGTAGCGCGTCGCGCCGCCCGCCAGGCGATCCGCCGGTGCCGGGTCGAGATCGACGATGTCCGTGCACACCGCGTCGAGGAACACCCGGTCGTGCGAGGACAGCACGACGACGCCGGTGAGTTCGGCGAGATGGCGTTCGAGGAACTCCATCGCGGCGTCGTCGAGGTGGTTCGTCGGTTCGTCCAGCAGCAGTGTCTCCGGACGGCGGACGAGCAGCGCGGCGAGCCCGAGCCGGGAGCGCTGGCCGCCGGACAGCGTGCCGAGTTCCCGCCGCGGGTCGATTCCGCCGAGTCCGAGCCCGTCGCAGACGAGTTCGGCACGCCGGTCGGCGTCCCACAGGTCATGGGCCTGCGCCCAGTCGAGCACCTGGCCGTATTCCTCGAGTACCGCTACGTCGTCGGGCCGCTCCGCCATCGCGGCGGTGAGTTCGTCGAGCCGCACGGTGGCCGCGCGGATCTCGGCGAGCGCGTCGTCGATGACGTCGGAGAACGCCGCTGTGGCGGGGAACGGCAACTCCTGGAGGAGGAAGCCGAGGTCGTCGCCGCGCCGGACGTCGCCGGAGCGTGGTTCTTCGAGCCCGGCGAGCAGCCGCAACAGCGTCGATTTCCCGGCGCCGTTCTCGCCGACGAGGCCCACGCGTTGCCCGGCGGAGGCGATGAGCGAGACGCCGTTGAGCACGACACGCGCGCCGTAGCCGAAGACGAGGTCGTTGGCCTGCAAGGAAAGCGTACGAGACATGGAGCATCACCGAGCCCTGGGTGGAATGCGGGAATCCCCACCGGGCGTCGTGGCGCACGGGAGCGTCGGCTCGACCGGGCGCGGCCTCGGAAGCGGGGAGGGGCGCGGTTCAGTTCCTCATAGTGCGATCAGCTTAACGCAACACTAGTAGAGTTAGTCAACTCGGTATGACGCGGGTCACGTGACCCGGCGACTCGCGCAGGCGCGTCGTCTCGCGTTCGGCGATCGCCCGGCCGTCGGCGAGGAACCCGAGCAGCGCGGTGAGCTGGCGGCGGTCGAAGCCGCCGAGCCGGTCGCCGAAGAACCGGGCCAGCGGGGCGTACAGCTCGGCGAGTTCGGCGAGCCGATCCGGGAGTGGCCGCACGGCGAGCCTGCGCCGGTCCGCCGGATCCGGGACGCGTTCGACGAGCCGGGCGCGCTCCATGCGGTCCAGCATGCGGGTGAAGGCGCCGGTGGTCATGCCGAGCAGGCCCGCGAGTTCGGTCGGGGAGTCCGAAACGCCGCCGCTGACCAGGTGGAGGCAGTGCAGTTCGGTGGCGGTCACCCCGAGGCGCTCGGCGACGGCCGCGTGGAACCGCACGGTGGAGCTGAGGAAGTGGGGGAGCGCCAGCGCGGCGGCTGTGGCGAGTTCTCGCTGGTCGGGCACGGGCGGCGTCCAAAGCAGTAGCGAATGGGAGCAGTCGCTGCCCTGTGCAGTGACTGACAAGTCAAGGGTATCGGAAGCCGTTGACACTCCGCAGATCGGCTGCAATTCTGAAAGAAGACTTTCGAAATAAAGCTTTCACAAGGGGGGATCGATGACTCGGCTGCCACCGCGCAAGCGGATCGAGGACGTGGAGCTGATGCGGGCGCTGGCCCATCCGTTGCGCTCGGCCGTCCTGGATCACCTGATGGCCATGGGCCCGCGCACGGCGAGCGAGTGCGCGACCGCGGTCGGGTCCACGGCGTCGAACTGCAGCTGGCACCTTCGTCGGCTCGCGCAGCACGGCCTGGTGGAACGGGCCGAAGCCGAGGACGGCCGCGAACGTCCGTGGCGGGCCTGCCAGGTCGGCCTCGATCTCGGGGAACCGGCCGATCCGGCGTCGCGGCGGGCCCGGCTCGCCGTCGTCGGCACGGCGCTCGCGCGCGAGCAGGAGCTGACCCGGCGATTCCTGGACACCGTGGACGAACTGGAGCCGGAGTGGCGGGACGCGAGTGGCCTCAGCACCTACGCGCTGCGGGTGACACCGGCGGAGCTGGCCCGGCTGGCGGACGCGATCGACGCACTGGTCCGGCCGTACGTCGGAACGATCAGGACCGATGCGCCGGAGGACGCGCGTCCGGTGCACGTCGGCTTGCGGGCCTTCCCCCGCATCGCGCCCGACGGACGGCCGGGCGCGTGAAGGGGCCGCTGGGGGAGCCGGGTTTCGGAAGGCTGTGGGTGGCGGCGTTCTTCGCCGAGAGCGCCGAGTGGATGCTCCAGGTCGCGCTGCCGGTCCAGCTGTTCCGGACCACCGGTTCGGCGACGTCGACGGCGTTGAGCATCGTGCTCGGCATGCTGCCGATGGTGCTGCTGAGCCCCATCGCGGGGGTGGTCGCGGATCGGTGGGACCGGCGGCTGGTCATGAGCGCGGTCGCGGTGGGCCAGGCGATCGTCGTGCTGCCGCTGCTGGCGTTCTCCGGGGCGCCGGTCGTGTACGTGGTGATGGCGGCGCAAGCGGGGCTGGCCTCGGCGTTCGAACCGGCGCGCAGCGCGCTGGTACCGCAGCTCGTCGGCGTCGCCGACGTCACCGCGGCGAACGGCCTGATGAGTGTCAACGGGAACGTCGCGCGGCTGGCCGGAGGCTGGCTCGGTGGTGCGCTGCTCGGTGCCTCCGGCCTCGGCACGGTGGTGCTCGGCTACGTCGCTGCCCTCGCGGCGGCGGTGCTCTTGCTGCTCAAACCGTTCGGCCGTAAGGAAAACACCCCACACGTCGGTGCTCGCGAGCCGGTGCTCCGAGCCTGGGTGGACGGTCTCCGGGAGCTGGCCCGGCACCGGCGGCTGCGACCGGTCGGCGCGGCTTTGGTGTTCGGATCGGTGGCCCAGGGCATGTTCCTGGTGCTCTTCGTGGTCTATGTGCTCGACACCCTGGGCGGCAGCGAAGCCGACGCCGGTCTGCTGCGCGGCGTCCAGGCGATCGGGGGACTGGTCGCGGGGCTCGCATTGGCGACGATCGCCCGCCGGATCGCGCCCGCCGCGTTGCTGGGCTGGGGCGCGCTGGCGATGGGCGCGCTGTCCGCGGTGATCTGGAATCTCGCCGCGGTGACGACGGTGATCGGGGCGTACGTGGGGCTGTTCATGGCCGTGGGCGCACCGGCGGTCCTGATCGGCGCGGGGCAGCTCGCCGAGGTCCAGAGCGTCGTGCCCCGAGAGCGGGCCGGCCGCGTGCTCAGCACGGTGTTCGCCGTGGTCGCCGCCGGGGCGTCGGTGGGCGCGCTGCTCACGGGCGCGTTGATCCCCGTGCTCGGCTCAGCGGTTTTGCTCGACGCGCAAGCGGGTCTCTACCTCCTGGCGGGCCTGATCGTGCTCGTCGCGCGCCGGAAACCTATCCGGGAGTATCGGTCGGCGCTCCTCGGAGGCGGGCGAAAAGCAGGGCCTGCGGGACGTCCTCGTCCGGGTCGAGCAGCAGCTGGGCTTCGACGGTGAATCCGGCGTCACGCAGCCAGGCCGCCACCTGCCCAGGTTGTCGGCGGTGGACCTGGACCTTCATGGGATGCCCGCCGTAGCCCGTGGTTTTCAGCCGGACCTCGCGACCGACGTGAAAGCCGATGAGCAGCGGCCCGCCGTGGCGCAGCACCCGCCGGAAGTGCCCGAAAACCGAGGGCACCACGCTGTCGGGCAGGTGAATCAGCGACCACCAGGCGAGGAGACCGGCGACCGAACCGTCGGCGAGATCCAGGTCGGTCATCGACCCCACCTCGAACCGGAGGCCGGGATGATCACGCCGCGCCACTTCGATCATCGCGGGCGAGAGGTCGATGCCGAAGGCGTCGATGCCCAGCCCGGCCAGATGGGCGGTGACGTGCCCCGGTCCGCAGCCCATATCCGCCACCGGTCCGTCCCCTGCCGCTCGCACGGCGTCGGCGAACAGGGCCAGCGCCGCCCGCAAATACGGCGCGCTTTCGACAACGCCACGTAGCTGATCGGCGTAACTGACGGCGACCGTGTCGTAGGACGTCCGCGTGTCCGCCAGCCAGCCATCCGCGTCCATGTCCGACACCCTAGGGGCGAGCAGGACCACGTTCGCGGTCTTTCAGGGTGTGCGATTCGTCGTTCACCGTCGCGTCCGGCGCCGGGATGGTTAACGTGGTGGAGTGCCACATCTCTTCGCCACCAGCGACCTCCACGTGACCCATGAGGGCAACGCCCCGATCGTCGACGATGTCGTGCCGGAATCCCCGGACGACTGGCTGCTGGTCGCGGGGGACGTCGCGGAACGGGCCGAGTCGGTCATCGAGACGTTGCGCGTGCTGCGGGAGCGGTTCGCGAAGGTGATCTGGACGCCGGGGAACCACGAGCTGTGGACCACCGGCAAGGACGAATGCCAGCTGCGGGGCCAGGCGCGGTACGAGCACCTGGTCGAGCGCTGCCGCGCGATCGACGTCCTCACCCCGGAGGACGAGTACCCGGTGTGGCGGCACGCGGCACGCCCGCTCACGATCGCTCCGCTGTTCGTGCTCTACGACTACAGCTGGCGCACGCCCGCCGCCGAGGGGAAGTCACTGGAGGTCGCGCTGCAGCAGGCCCGCGACGCCGGGGTGGTCTGCACGGACGAGTACTTCCTTCACCCCGACCCCTACCCGACACGCCAGGCCTGGTGCGCGGACCGGCTCAAGACCAGCGTCGAGCGGCTCGACGCGATCCCGGCCGAGCACGGCACGATCCTCATGTCGCACTGGCCGCTGCACCGGCACCCGACGGCACCGCTCTACTGGCCCGAGTTCGCGCTGTGGTGCGGCACGACGCGGACCGAGGACTGGCATCTGCGCTACCGCGCGGAGGTCGCCGTCTACGGGCACCTGCACATCCCGCGCACGACCGAGGCGGACGGTGTCCGGTTCGAGGAGGTGTCGCTCGGCTACCCGCGGGAATGGCGCAAACGGGCCCGTGGCCCGGTCCCGTTGCGCCGCGTCCTCTGGCCGTCCTGATGCCTGGCGGTACCGCTCAGCGCAGGCCGGGGCCGTCCTGTCCCGGCCTGCGGCGGCGCAGGTAGCGCTCGAACTCGGCGGCGATCTTGTCGCCACTGACGTCTTCCAGCGTGAATTCGCTTTCCGCGTCGCCGCGTTCCTCCAGCCCTCGGACGTACTCGCTGATCTCCTCGTCCTCGTCGGCCATCTCGGTGACCGTGCGCTGCCACTCCTCGGACTGCTCCGGGAGCGCGCCGAGCGGGATCTCGACGTCGAGGACGTCCTCGAGCTTGCGCAGCAGCGCCAGGGTGGCCTTCGGCGACGGCGGGTGCGAGACGTAGTGGGGGACCGCGGCCCAGATGGACACCGCCGGGATGCCCGCCTGGACGCAGTAGTCCTGCAGTACCCCGGTGATGCCGACCGGGCCCTGGTAGTTGTTCAGGTCGAGGTGGAACAGGGACGCGGTCTCCTTGTCGTACGCGGTCCCGGTGACCGGCACGGGCCGGGTGTGCGCGGTGTCGGCGAGCAGCGCGCCGAGCGTGACGACCACGGCGACGTCGAGCTGCTGGATGTGTTCGAGCAGCTCGGCGCAGAACGCCCGCCAGCGCATGTTCGGCTCGGGCCCCTGTACCAGGATGACGTCCCGGTCGAGGCCGTCCGGCCGGCACACCGACAGGCGCGTGGTGGGCCAGTCGATCCGCCGGGTGACGCCGTCCACCATGCGGACGGTGGGCCTGCTGACCTGGTAGTCGTAGTAGTCGTCGGGGCTCAGCTCGGCCAGCGGCGTGGCGTCCCAGTTGAGCTGCAGATGCTCGACCGCCCTGCTGGCCGCGTCGCCCGCGTCGTTCCAGCCTTCGAAGGCGACGACCATCAGGGGGCGGTTCTCTTCGGCGCGATCGGGCTCCGGGGCGCTGCCCGGCTCATCAGGCCGCTGGGTTTCGTCGACGGGCTCACTCACTTGACCAGCCTACGACCCTCCCGCCGTACGCTGTTCAGCATGTCCGATCGCCTCTCCTCGCCGTTGCTCGACGCACTCCGCACCCGGATCCTGGTCGCCGATGGTGCGATGGGGACCGCGCTGCAGGCGCACGACCTCGGCCTGGACGATTTCGCAGGTCTCGAGGGGTGCAACGAGATACTGAATATCACCCGTCCGGATGTAGTCCGCGGTATCCATCGGGGATATTTGACGGCCGGCGCGGACGCTGTCGAGACGAACACGTTCGGTGCCAACTACGCGAACCTGGCCGAATACGACATCCCCGAGCGGATCTTCGAACTCGCCGAGGCAGGGGCCCGGCTCGCCCGCGAGGTGGCCGACGAGTTCTCGACGCCGGAGCGGCCGCGGTTCGTCCTCGGCTCCGTCGGTCCCGGCACCAAGTTGCCGACGCTGGGTCACGCCCCGTTCACCACGCTGCGTGACGCCTACTTCGAGGAGGTTCGCGGGCTGGTCGTGGGCGGCGCCGACGCGGTCATCGTCGAGACCACCCAGGACATCCTCCAGACGAAGGCCTCGATCATCGCCGCGCACCGCGCGATGGCCGCCGAGGGCAGGCGTATCCCGATCATCGCCTCGATCACCGTCGAGACCACCGGGACGATGCTGCTCGGCACCGAGGTCAACGCCGCGCTCGCCGCGCTGGAGCCGATGGGCATCGATCTCATCGGCCTGAACTGCGCCACCGGGCCCGCCGAGATGAGCGAACACCTGCGGCAGCTGTCCAAGCACGCGCGGGTGCCGTTGTCGGTCATGCCGAACGCGGGACTGCCCGAACTGGGGCCGAACGGCGCCGTGTACCCGCTGAGCCCGGAAGGTCTCGCCGAGGCGCTCACCGGGTTCGTCGGCGAGTTCGGCGTCGGGCTGGTCGGCGGCTGCTGCGGGACCACCGACGAGCACATCCGCCAGCTCGCCGAGGCGGTCGCCGAGCTGCGGCCTGCCGAGCGCCGCCCGCGCCCGGAGCCCGGCGTGTCCTCGCTGTACCAGGCCGTGCCGTTCCAGCAGGACGCCAGCGTGTTGATGATCGGCGAGCGGACCAACGCCAACGGCTCCAAGGCGTTCCGCCAGGCGATGCTCGACGGCCGCTTCGAGGACTGCGTCGAGATCGCCCGCGACCAGACGCGCGACGGCGCGCACCTGCTCGACCTGTGTGTCGACTACGTCGGCCGCGATGGCGAGGCCGACATGGCCGAGCTGGCCGGACGGCTCGCGACCGCGTCGACGCTGCCGATCATGCTCGACTCCACCGAGGTCGGCGTGCTGCGCGCGGGCCTGGAGCGTCTCGGTGGCCGGTGCGCGATCAACTCGGTGAACTACGAGGACGGCGACGGGCCGGAGTCGCGTTTCCAAAAGGTCATGGCGATGGCCAGGGAGTTCGGCGCCGCGGTGGTCGCGCTGACGATCGACGAGGAGGGTCAGGCCCGCACCGCGGCGAAGAAGGTCGAGATCGCCGCCCGGCTGATCGAGGACATGACCGGCAACTGGGGCCTGCGGCAGAGCGACATCATCATCGACACCCTGACCTTCACGATCTGCACCGGCCAGGAGGAGTCGCGCAAGGACGCGATCGAGACGATCGAGGCCATCCGCGAACTGAAGCGGCGCTACCCGGACGTGCAGACCACGCTGGGGCTGTCGAACGTCTCGTTCGGGCTCAACCCGGCCGCCCGGCAGGTGCTGAACTCGGTGTTCCTCCACGAATGCGTCCAGGCGGGCCTCGACACCGCGATCGTGCACGCGTCGAAGATCCTGCCGATGGCACGCATCCCGGACGAACAGCGCGCGGTCGCGCTCGACCTGGTCTACGACCGGCGCCGGGAGGGCTACGACCCGCTGCAGGAGCTGATGGCGTTGTTCGAGGGCGTCAGCACGGCGTCGTCGAAGGCCTCCCGCGCGGAGGAGCTGGCCGCGTTGCCGCTGTTCGAGCGGCTGGAACGGCGGATCGTCGACGGGGAGCGCAACGGGCTCGACGCCGACCTCGACGAGGCGCTGACGCAGCGGCCCGCGCTGGAGATCATCAACGACACGCTGCTGGCCGGGATGAAGACCGTCGGCGAGCTGTTCGGCTCCGGCCAGATGCAGCTGCCGTTCGTGCTGCAGTCGGCCGAGGTGATGAAGGCGGCGGTCGCGCACCTCGAACCGCACATGGAGAAGGACGACGACAGCGGCAAGGGCCGGATCGTCCTGGCGACCGTACGCGGGGACGTGCACGACATCGGCAAGAACCTCGTCGACATCATCCTGTCCAACAACGGGTACGAGGTGGTCAACCTCGGGATCAAGCAGCCGATCACCACGATCCTCGACGCGGCGGAGGAGGCCGGCGCCGACGCGATCGGCATGTCCGGGCTGCTGGTGAAGTCGACGGTGATCATGAAGGAGAACCTCGAGGAGATGAACTCCCGTGGCGTCTCCGCGCGCTGGCCCGTGCTGCTCGGCGGTGCCGCGCTCACCCGCTCGTATGTCGAGAACGATCTGACCGAGCTGTACCTCGGCGACGTCCGCTACGCCAGGGACGCCTTCGAAGGGCTGCGGCTGATGGACGCGATCATGGCCGCCAAACGCGGCGAGACACCGATCGTGGACGCGGAGGCGGAGAAGAAGCGTCAGGAGCGCAAGGAACGCCGGGAGCGGTCGCTGCGGATCGCCGAGGCGCGCAAGGCGAAGCAGGCCGAGCAGGAAGCGCTCGAAGAGCCGCCGCCCGCACGCTCCGACGTCGCCACGGACGTTCCGGTGCCGACACCGCCCTTCTGGGGCACCCGCGTGGTCAAGGGTGTCGCGCTGGCCGACTACGCGGCGATGCTCGACGAGCGCGCGACGTTCATGGGGCAGTGGGGGCTCAAGGGCGCCCGCGGCGGTGCCGGGCCGACCTACGAGGAGCTGGTCGAGACCGAGGGCAGGCCGCGACTGCGGTACTGGCTGGACAAGCTGACCGCGGACGGCGTCCTCGCGCACGCCGCGGTCGTCTACGGCTACTTCCCGTGCGTGGCCGACGGCGACGACGTCGTGGTGCTGACCGAGCCCCGGCCGGACGCGCCGGAGCGGACGCGCTTCACCTTCCCGCGTCAGCGCCGCGACCGGCGGCTGTGCCTGGCGGACTTCTACCGGCCGCGGGAACGGGCGCTGGAGGAGGGCGTGGTCGACGTCGTGCCGTTCACGCTGTGCACGATGGGCCAGCCGATCGCCGAGTACGCCAACGAGCTGTTCGGCGGGAACAACTACCGCGACTACCTCGAGGTGCACGGGCTCGGTGTGCAGCTCACCGAGGCGCTGGCGGAGTACTGGCACTGCCGGATCCGGCAGGAGCTGCGGTTCGCGAGCGGTACGGCGGTTGCCGAGGAGGATCCGGACGACGTCGAGGAGTTCTTCAAGCTCGGTTACCGGGGTGCCCGGTTCTCGCTCGGGTACGGGGCGTGCCCGAACCTGGAGGACCGTGCGAAGATCGTGGAGCTGCTGGAGCCGGGACGGATCGGCGTCAAGCTGTCCGAGGAGTTCCAGCTGCACCCGGAGCAGTCGACCGACGCGATCGTCTGCCACCACCCCGAAGCGAAGTATTTCAACACCTGACCCGAGAAGGGGGACCCGTGGCCTCACCGTCCACATCGGACGGACTCGCCGCCGTGTTGTGGGACATGGACGGCACGCTCGTCGATTCGGAAAAACTGTGGGACGTCGCACTCTACGAGGCGGCCGAATGGCTGGGCGGCACGCTCTCGGAAGAGCGGCGGATGACCCTCGTCGGGTCCAATATGGACGCCACCTCGACGTGCCTGCTCGAAGTGACCGGGAACACGGTGACACCGGAGAAGGTCGCGGAGACCAACGAGTGGATCCGCCGCCGCACGTCCGGGCTCTTCGACGACGCGCTGCCGTGGCGGCCGGGAGCGCGGGAAGCACTGGCGGCGCTGCGTTCCGCGGGTGTCCCGATGGCGCTGGTCACCTCGACCGAGCGCGAGCTGACCGACCTGGCGCTGAACACGATCGGACGCGAGTTCTTCGAGGTCACGGTGTGCGGGGACGAGGTGGACGGGCTGAACAAACCGCATCCCCGGCCCTACCTCAAGGCCGCCGGACTGCTCGGGGTGTCCCCGGTGCGGTGCATGGCGGTGGAGGACTCGCCCCCGGGCACGGAGTCGGCCGCCGCGGCGGGCTGCACCGTGCTCGTCGTGCCCAACGACGTCGAGGTCGAGCCGGGGGAGCGGCGGGTGTTCCGCGACTCCCTCGTCGGAGTGGACGCGGCGACGCTCGCCGCCCTGCTGCCCTGAGGCCGTGGCGCTCACGTAGATGTCGCATTTTCGCTAGCCCGCCGGTCGTGGGTCCGCGATGCTGGACGGGTGCATGAGGACTTCGAGCGGTGTGTGCGGGCGGTCCAGGCGAAGGACGCGCGGTTCGACGGATGGTTCTACACCGCCGTCACGACGACCCGGATCTACTGTCGTCCGAGCTGCCCGGTCGTGCCGCCGAAACCGGAGAACATGCGCTTCTACCCGAGCGCGGCGGCGGCGCAGCAGGCCGGATTCCGCGCCTGCAAACGGTGCCGTCCCGACGCCAGCCCCGGCTCTCCACAGTGGAACGAACGCGCCGATCTCGTCGCGCGGGCGATGCGCCTGATCGCGGACGGGATCGTCGACACCGACGGCGTCGGCGGGCTGGCGGCGCGCCTCGGCTACAGCGTCCGGCAGATCGAACGGCAGCTGATGGCCGAACTCGGCGCGGGGCCACTGGCACTGGCCAGGGCGCAGCGCGCGCAGACCGCGCGGATGCTCATCGAGACGACGAAACTGCCGATGGCCGAACTCGCGCTCGCCGCCGGCTTCGGCAGTATCCGGACGTTCAACGACACCGTCCGCGAGGTGTTCGCGTTGTCCCCGACGGAGCTGCGCGGCCGGGCTCGCGGCCGGACGGAACGGTCGGCGGGCACCCTCGCCCTGCGCCTGCCCTACCGCGCCCCGCTGTTCCCGGACAACCTGTTCGGCCACCTGGTCGCGACCGCGGTCCCCGGCGTCGAGGAGTGGCGTGACGGCGCCTATCGGCGCACGCTTCGGCTACCGCACGGGCACGGTGTCGTCGCCCTCCGCCCCGACGACGGCTTCATCGGCTGCCGCCTCACCCTGACCGATCTGCGGGACCTCGCGACCGCGATCAGCCGCTGCCGCCGCCTGCTCGACCTCGACGCGGACCCGATCGCCGTCGACGACCAGCTCGCGAAGGACCCGGTGCTCGCCCCGCTCGTGGCGGCCGCGCCCGGCCGTCGCGTCCCGCGGACCACCGACGGCGACGAGTTCGCCGTCCGGGCCGTACTGGGCCAGCAGGTTTCGACGGCGGCGGCCCGCACGCACGCGGCAAGGCTCGTCGTCGCGCACGGTCTGTCCATTGAGGACTCCGAGGGCGGGCTCACGCACCTGTTCCCAAACGCCGAAGCGTTCGCGGACCTCGACCCGGAGACGCTCGCGATGCCGAAGAGCCGTCGCCGCACCCTGCTCGCACTCATCGACGCACTGGCCTTCGGCGAACTCGACCTCGGTGCCGGAAGCGACTGGGGCAAGGCGAGGGCGGTGCTGTCCGCCCTGCCCGGGTTCGGCCCGTGGACGGTCGAAAGCATCGCGATGCGGTCGCTGGGCGACCCCGACGCCTTCCTCCCGACCGACCTCGGCGTGAAGAACGCGGGCGCCGCGCTCGGGCTCGGCAGCCCGGCGGCGATGACCGCGCACGCCGAATCGTGGCGTCCCTGGCGGGCCTACGCCACCCAGCACCTGTGGGCGACCGGCGATCACCCGATCAACCACCTGCCCGCCGCCTGACTTCGCTTACCCGGCAAGGAGAATCCATGCGTTCCCATACCGTGGTCGACAGTCCCTGCGGCCCGCTGACCCTCGTCGCCGAGGGCGACGCGCTCTGCGGGCTCTACATGGAGCGGCAACGGCATCGCCCCGACGAGACCACCTTCGGCCGGAGCGACCCCGGCGCCGAGATCTTCGCTCGCACCGAGGCCGAGCTGAAGGAGTATTTCGCGGGACAGCGCCACGAATTCACCCTCCCGCTCAGCTTCGGCGGGACCTCGTTCCAGCGGCTGGTCTGGACCGCGCTGTGCGACATCCCGTACGGCGAGACCCGGTCCTACGGCCAGCTCGCCGACCTCCTCGGCAAGCCGTCGGCGTCCCGTGCGGTCGGCCTGGCGAACGGGAAGAACCCGATCGGCATCATCGTGCCGTGCCATCGCGTGGTCGGTGCCAACGGCTCGCTCACCGGGTACGGCGGCGGCCTGGACCGCAAGCGCTACCTGCTCGACTTCGAGCAGGAACACGGCACACTGTTCTGAGCCGGACGGGCTCACGCGGCCCGGACGACGCAGCTGGGGCACGGCCTGCACCCCGTGCGGGTGGTCGGTGAGTTCGGCGTCGTCCGGTTACCGATGAACCCAGCGGTGATAGGCAGCCAGGTCGACGTTGCTGCCGCAGATCACGGTGACGACGTGACGGCCTTCGAAACGGTCGCGGTCTTCCAGGATGGCGGCGACGCCGAGAGCTGCTGAGGGTTCGACGACCAGGCCCGTGTGTTCCAGGAGCAGCCGCATGCCCGTGATGATCGACGACTCGCGGACAAGGACGGCGTCGTCGGCCACCACGAGGAGGTCGTCCAGGACGTCTGGAATGGGGAACCGCCCGGCGACGCCGTCGGCGATGGTGTCGGCCGACTCGGTGGTGACGACGCGGCGCTCGTGCCACGAGCGGGTCAACGCCGGCGCTCCGATGGGCTGCACGCAGATCACCTCGGCTCCCGGTACGAAGGTCTTCAGGACGTAGCCCACGCCGGTGGCCATCGCCCCGCCACCGAGGGCGATCAGAACAGCGTCGAACGTGGATTCCCCGCCCGCCAGCTCGAGGCCGATCGTCGCGGCGCCCTCACATGTCTCGATGTCCAGACTGTCTTCCAGCAACCGGATGCCGCGCTCGTGCGCGATACGCGCAGCTCGCTCGCGGGCCATTTCGAAGTCGCCGTCCACCAGTTCCAGTTCCGCGCCCAGCGCGCGGATCCGATCAAGCTTGGCAACGGGTGCCCGCACGGATGCCACCACCGTCACGTCGAGGCCGCGGCGGCGACCCGACCAGGCAAGCGCCTGGCCGAGATTGCCGGCGCTGGCGCACACCACGGCGGTCCGGCCCTGTTCGGTGAGCAGGCTGGCAACGAGCTCGGTACCCCGGGCCTTGAAGCTGCGCACCGGGTTCGCCGTTTCCAGCTTGATGCTCACAGTGCAGCCGAGGTGGCGTCCCAGCGCATCACACCGGTACATCGGGGTGTTCAGGTACATGGGGTCGATCACGCGGTGGGCCGCATGGATCCGATCGAGATCAAGACGCGTGGTGAGCACGCCGGGATCGTATTCGGCAAACGTGCGGTACGGAGGCGTATCTACATCGGCTGAGCGGGGTGGAGCCGAGTCCCGGTTTTCTGCTCGATGCTCGCCGAGAGGTCGTTCCGTTCTTGCCACGCTTGCACGCGAGCCGGGGGAGGGCGGAGGATCGGTCACCAGGCGGGCGGGCCCTGGTCGATGCGGCGCAGCACGGGCGTGAGGCGGTCGAACTCGTCGCCGGTCTGGAGATGCCGTTCGTCCCACCAGGTGGCACCGGCCTCGGCCAGCGGCGCGATCCGGTCGCGTGCCTCGGCCGGGTCGCCCGGGGTGGCGCCGCCGAGGACGATCTCGAAGGGATCGGCGACTCGGTCCTCGCGATGCTGCCGGACGTAGCCGACCAGATCCTGGACCTGATCGAGTGGTGGGATCACGCCGTGCCCCGCGGCGGTGAACAGGGGAGCCACGCCGTCCCAGCGCGCGGCCCGGCGGAACGGCCTGCGGTTCGGCCAGATCCCGGCGACCCAGACCGGCGGACGAGGGCGCTGCACCGACGCGGGCAGCAGGGTCACGTCCTCGACGGTGTAGTGCCGTCCGCGATGGTTCACCGGCTCACCCGACCAGTAACGGTCCAGCAGCCCCAGGCTCTCGTCGAGACGCTCCGCCAGCAGGACCGGGTCGGTCTCGTCGCCGAAGCTGCCGAACTCGTCCTTGATCGGCCCGCCGAGACCGGCGCCGAACACCACCCGCCCACCACTGAGATGGTCGAGCGTGGCGACCTGCCGGGCGAGCTGCTCCGGGCGCCGCCCGGGGACGGGGGTGACCAGCGTGCCGAGCCGGATACGCGAGGTCGCGAGTGCCGCCGCGGTCAGCAGCATCCACGGCTCCCCGAAGGGCTGCCCTTGACGCTTGTCCTTGTCGTGCACCACGTGATCCCACAGGAACAGCCCGTCCCAGCCCGCTTGCTCGGCGGCCTCGGCCACGGTCACGACGGCCCTCGGATCGGCGAAGTCCCCGAAGTTCGGGATGTTGATCGAGAAGCGCATGTCCGCATGGTCCAGCACCCGGCGGCTCCGGCAAACCGAATTAGCCGCCGCGGGTCCGGCCCCGGCGGTGTGACATCGGCGGCACGCGGACGGCCCGGAGCGGCGGGCCCGGGGCGGGGATGGAAGGATCTGCAGATCGTGAAGACCTTCGATGAGCTGTTCGCCGAGCTTGCCGAGCGCGCGCGTACCCGTCCCGACGGTTCCGGCACCGTCGTCGCACTCGACGCGGGCGTCCACGCGCAGGGCAAGAAGGTTCTCGAGGAGGCGGGCGAGGTGTGGATCGCCGCCGAGCACGAGTCCGACGAGCGCCTCGCCGAGGAGATCTCCCAGCTGCTGTACCGGGTGCAGGTGCTCATGCTCGGCAGGGGCCTCTCGACCGAGGACGTGTACCGCTACCTGTGACGCCTTCGCGCGCCGAATCCGAGGAGAACCGAAATGCTGCGTGTCGCCGTGCCGAACAAGGGAGCCCTCGCCGCCGCCGCGGCCGAGATGCTCAGCGAGGCGGGGTACCGCAAGCGGCATGAGGCGCGTGACCTGACAGTGCTCGACACGGTCAACGACGTCGAGTTCTTCTTCCTGCGCCCCAAGGACATCGCGATCTACGTCGGTTCCGGCGAACTCGACCTCGGCATCACCGGCCGGGACCTCGCCCTGGATTCCGGCGCTCCGGTCGAGGAGATCCTCGGGCTGGGCTTCGGCGGGTCGACCTTCCGCTACGCCGCCCCGGCCGGACGCGACTGGAAACCCGAGGACCTGCAAGGGAAGCGGCTCGCGACGTCGTACCCGCGCCTGGTTCGCGACGATCTCAAGCGCCACGGTGTGGAGGCGGAGGTCATCCGGCTCGACGGCGCGGTCGAGATCTCGATCCAGCTCGGGGTCGCCGACGCGATCGCCGACGTCGTCGAATCGGGACGTTCGCTGCGCCAGCACAACCTCGTCGCGTTCGGCGACCCGATCTGTGTGTCCGAGGCGGTGCTGTTGCAGCGCAGGGGTGCCGCCGGAGCGAAAGCGAAGTCGCAGCTGGCCGCGCGGCTGCAGGGCGTGGTGTTCGCCCAGCACTACATGATGCTGGACTACGACTGCCCGCGGTCGCTGCTGGACCGCGCCATCGCGATCACCCCGGGCCTGGAGTCGCCGACCGTCGCTCCGCTCGCCGACGCGGACTGGGTCGCGGTGCGCGCGATGGTGCCGCGCAAGGAGGTCAACCGGATCATGGACGAGCTGGCCGAGGCCGGCGCGAAGGCAGTGCTGGCCTCGGACATCCGCTCCTGCCGGTTGTGAGCCCGGCGCCTCAGCAGCAGAGCTGGGGCGCTGACTGTCCACTTTGTTCTGTTTGGTGGATTCATGTCGCCAGTGTGCGGCTTCGGTGACAGCTCCGGAACCGCTGGACGGAGCTCCGCGCGTGCCCCTCGGCGGGGCGCCGGAGCTTCGTCCACGTGCTTGACCTCCACCAACCTGGAGCTTCCAGGATGGTGGACATGAAGAACTACACGCGGGAACAGCTGGCCGCGCAGCCGATCGGGTACTGGAGCGGTGCCGCGTACCGGGCCGTGGTCGGCCGGATTCGCGCCGAACTGGCGACAGAGAACCTGACCCAGCCGCACTGGTGGACACTCAACCACGTCGCGGGCGACCCCGGCGGCTGGAACCGGGAGCGGCTGACCGCACGGCTTTCCCCGTTCGACGACCAGGAGACCGACTTCGCGGCGGTGTTCGACAACCTGGCCGGCCGGGGCTGGCTCGCCGAGGAAGCCGGAACACTGACGCTCACCGAGGCGGGGCGTGCCGGGCTCGCACGGGCCCGGGAGCACACCGCCAGGGCCCACGTTCAGACGCATCTCGGCATCACGACCGACGAGTACGTCGCGGCACTGAACGTGCTGCGCCGGATGATCGAGAATCTCGGCGGTGACTCCGACCTGCCTTAGCGGGGGCGCGGGGGCTTCTTCGGCATGAGGTCGTAGAGCTTCTTCCTCGCGCCGTTGTCGTTGTGGTTGCGGGCAACGGCGACCTCGGAGATGAAGTCCTCGAAGACGAACTCCTCCTCCGCGGGCTCGATCGGGCCGGGGTTCTGCGCGAGATAGCCGTCCAGCGTCTCGGCGATTTCCCGGAACGACACCGCCTGCAGGGTTTCCGGCGCGTATGTCGTCACCGGGACGCCGTTCGCGGCGGCCTCGTTCATCACCACGCCGAGCGGGATGTGCGAGAGCATCGGGATGCCGAAGTTGTACATCTCCTGCAGCGCCGCCGCGGCGTAGTGCGAGATCGGCCGCCGGTAGAGCCCGGGAACCAGGCCGTACCAGGCGATCGGCTGCCGCCCGACGGTCTGTTCGACGTAGCGCACCTGGTCACCGAGCAACCGCAGCGCGCGGATACTGGTCTTGTCCGGCTGCACCGGCACCAGGATCCCGTGCGACGCGGCGAGCGCGTTGTTGGTCAGCACGTCGAGCGCGGGCGGGCAGTCGATGATGACGTGGTCGTAGTTCGCGAACTGGATGACCCTGGCCAGCTGCCAGCCGGGCACCCGGAACTGGTCGAGCCGCCGGATCAGGTCGAACATCCCCGGCGACGTCGGGATGACGTCGAACGCGCCGCCGCGGCCGAGGTTGCTGCGCGGGTGCGCGACGACGAGTTCCTCCAGCGGGCCCTTCCACAGCTTGGTGAGCGCCTTGGCCAGGCTCGGCGCGTCCACCGGTACCTCGGACAGGCCGAGCATCTCGGTGGTGGCATGCCCCTGCGGGTCCAGGTCGATGAGCAGCACCCGGCGGCCCCGCTCCGCCAGCGCGGCCGCGGCGCCGACGCTCAGCGAGGTCTTGCCGACCCCGCCCTTCTGGTTGACCACCGAGGTGATCTGCATGCCGGAGCGCTCCCTTGTCCCGTCGTTCCGCGAAGGTTATTGGATCCCGTGCCTTCGCGCCCAGCTATCCGCCTCCGGCCTGTCGCGGCCGGACCAGCAGGGCCTGCGCGCCGGTGGCGACCGGACCGGCGCCGTCGTGCAGCGTACTCGTGGCGGTGCCGACCCCGTGGGGACCGACGACGGTGGCCGCGTCGAGCCCGATCCATTCGCCCGCCGGTGGGCGGCGTACGTGCACCGTGAGTTCGGAGTTGATGAACCACCAGCGGTCCAGCGGCAGGAAGTTCGACACGCCGTTGCCGGAGTCGGCCACGGTGAACAGACGCTGCAGCGCGCTCGGCTCCTCGCCGTCGACGAGCGGGAGCCGTTGCCGCACCCACACCGCGGCGGGGCCGGGCTCGGTCGCCCCGCCCCGGATCGTGCGCCATTCCATCGCCTCGAGATAGCCGCCCTGCCAGCCCGGCGGCCACGGCGCCTCCTCGCAGTCCTCCGGCGGCGGGAGCGGGGCGACGTCGCCGGTGGCGACCGCGGCGGTGTCCGACGTCGCGATCCGCCATGCCGAGGCCCGCGCGATCACCTTGTCCCCGGCGGCGAGTTCCGCGCCCAGCAGTTCGACGGACCGGCCGGGCCGGTCGAGCCACGAGCGCACGGACAGCTCCGCCGCCACCGGCGCCGGGCCGAGGATCTCGACGGTGATCCTGGCGAGCAGCCCGGGATGCGAGCCCGTTTCGGCCGCTTCGAGCGCACGCACGAGCAACGCCGAAGGCGGGCCGAAGTGCTGCGAATCCGGTGACCACGGTCCCGCGGTGTGCGGGGTCGCCTGCAGCCGGCCGTCGGGCAGCGGGAGGTAGAACGCGTCCGCCATCGCTGTCAGTCCGCCCTGTCCAGCGCGGTCTCTTCGCCGGCGTCCGGCTCCGGCCAGCCAGGGTAGGGCGGCGGTGTCCCGCCGTACTCCGGGCAGTGCGCCTGGTGATCGCACCAGCCGCACAGCTTGCTCGGGTTCGGCCGGAAGTCCCCGGTCTTGCCCGCCTTGAGAATGGCCTGCCAGATGGCTTCCAGCGTCCGTTCGAACCGCACCAGCTCGGCCTCGTCCGGCGTGTAGGCCAGCGACTGGCCGTCGGTGAGGTACATCAGCTTGAGCTGGCGGGGCACGACGCCGCGCAGCCGCCACAGCACGACCGCGTAGAACTTCATCTGGAACATGGCTTTGGCTTCGCCGATCTCGCGCGGCGCCGCCCCGGTCTTGTAGTCGACGACCCGGATCTCGCCGGTGGGGGCGACGTCGACCCGGTCGATGTAGCCCCGCAGCAGCACGCCGGAGCCCAGCTCGATCTCGACGTGCAGCTCGCACGCTTCGGGTTCCAGCCGTCGCGGGTCTTCGAGGCCGAAGTAGGCGTCGATGAGCTTCTCGGCCGAGGCGAGCCAGTCCGACGTCTCCTCGGCGTTCTCGCCTTCGAACAGCTCCGTCCACTCCGGACGGTCGGCGGACAGCTCCGTCCACGCCGGTTCGAGCAGTTCCTTCGCACGGGGGGCCACCCGGTCCGCTGCGGGCAACGCGAAGAGCCGCTCCAGCACCGAATGCACGAGCGTGCCCCGCAGCTGGGCCTTGCTGGGCACCTCCGGCAGCCGGTCGACCGCGCGGAACCGGTAGAGCAGCGGGCACTGTTTGAAGTCACTCGCCCGGGACGGGGACAGCGCGGGCCGTCTGCGCGGCGGGGTGCCGGCAGCCGCCCCGGATGCCGCCGCCGCGGTGGGGAGCACGTCAGTTGTGACCGTCTCGGTGTCGGGCATGGGCAGAGCGTAGCGCCGGGCACCGACAGTCCCGGCGTGCGAAACGCGTCGGCGGGGCTCGGGCGCGAATGAGCGACACCACCCGTCCCGGGGGCACCCGGATCACCGCGTCCCCACACCACGGGCCTTACGCTGCGAGGTATGTCGGCGACCAGCCAGCACGGCGCAGGGCCCTCTCGCACCGTCTCGACCCCGGAGGGCGGGTTGCTGCTGTTCCGGGTGGCCGGCGTTCCCGTGCTGCTCGCCCCGTCGTGGTGGATCGGCTCGCTGATCGTGGTCGTGCTGTACGCGCCGCTGGTCGGGCGGCTGCTGCCGGAGGCGTCGACACTGACCTCGTGGCTGCTGGCCGCGGCGTTCGCGGTCCTGCTGGGCCTGTCGGTGCTGGCACACGAACTCGGCCACACCGTCGTCGCCCTCCGCCTGGGGATCCCGGTCCGCCGGGTCCGGTTGTTCCTGCTGGGTGGGCTCGCGGAGGTGGCGCGGACGCCCCGGCGGCCCGGCCAGGAGGGGCTCGTCGCGGCCGCGGGGCCGATCGTGTCCTTGCTGCTCGGCGGGTTCTGCGCGCTGCTGCTGTTCGCGGTCCCGGACGGTCCGGTGTGGCTGCTCGTCGCGGAGTGCTCGGTGGCGAACTTCGCGGTCGGGGTGTTCAACCTCCTGCCGGGCCTGCCGCTCGACGGCGGGCGGCTGGTGCGTGCGGGGGTGTGGGCCGTGACCGGCGCCAGGGCCAAGGGCACCCGCGCCGCCGTCGCCGGTGGAGCCGTGGTGGCCACGGCGTTGCTGGTCTGGGCGATGTGGGGCCTGGCGACCGGCAGCGAGGACCGCTGGCTGCGGCTCGGCGTCTGCGTGATCACCGCGTGGTTCGTGATCCTCGGCGCCCGCGCCGAACTCGCGGCGGAGACCCGGCGCAGCTGGCCGGACGGGCTCGTGCTGAGCGAGCTGGTCCGCCCGGTGCTCCAGCTGCCCGCGGAGAGCCCGGTGTCGGACGCGCTGGCGGCTTCGGCGGGTCGCGGGGTGGTGCTGGTCCGGGCGGACGGCGTCGCGGCCGGACTGCTCGACGAGTCCGCGGCCGAACAGCTCGCGGGGACGTCTCCGCACGCGCCCGCCGAACTCGCCGCCGAGCCGATCCGCGCCGAGACCGTGCTGCTCGCCTCCGAACCGGGGGAGGAGATCGCCGAGCGGGTCAGGGAAACCCCGGCCTGGCAGTTCCTCGTGGTCGACGACGAAGGCCGTCCGGCGGGTGTGCTCCGGCGCGAAGACCTGCGCGCGGCACTGAGCCGTGGCAGGCACCCAGCGTGATGCCCGGCGAGACCACCTGCGAAGATCTCTCCTCGGTAATGCGGTGTGAGCGTGGAGGATCAGTTGTCGGTCAGCGGACCGTTTCGTGCAGGTGACCGGGTTCAGCTGACCGATTCGAAGGGGCGGCACTACACGATCACGCTCGCCGACGGCGGGGAGTACCACACGCACCGGGGCGCGCTGGCGCACGACGAGCTGATCGGCAAGCCCGAGGGTTCGGTCGTGACGTCGACGGGCGGCAGCGGATACCTGGCGCTGCGCCCGCTGCTGCCGGACTACGTGCTGTCGATGCCGCGCGGCGCGCAGGTCATCTACCCGAAGGACGCCGCGCAGATCGTCATGTGGGGCGACATCTTCCCCGGCGCGCGGGTGCTGGAAGCAGGCGCGGGTTCCGGCGCGCTGACCTGCTCGCTGCTGCGCGCGGTCGGCCCCGAAGGCCAGGTGTCGTCCTACGAGATCCGGGACGACCACGCCGAACACGCCGAGCGCAACGTCGTCAAGTTCTTCGGGGAGAAACCGGACAACTGGTCGCTCACGGTTGCCGACCTCGCCACGCACACCGGCGAGGTGGACCGCGTCGTACTGGACATGCTGGCCCCGTGGGAGCAGTTGCCCAACGTCGCCGCGCATCTGGTTCCCGGCGGGGTGCTGACCGTCTACGTCGCCACCGTGACCCAGCTGTCGCGGGTGACGGAAGCCTTGCGGGAACAGCAGTGCTGGACCGAGCCGCAGTCGTGGGAGTCGCTGATCCGGCCGTGGCACGTCGTCGGCCTCGCCGTCCGCCCCGACCACCGGATGGTCGCGCACACCGCGTTCCTGCTCACCGCGCGCAGGCTCGCCGACGGGACGCTGTCGCCGCGCGTCCACCGCAGGCCGAGCAAGGGCTGACCCGGCGGTTCAGCCGGGGACACACCAGCGGCCGTCCAGTTTGTGCAGCGGGAACGGCGTGTCCTTGATCCCGGCCGAGCCCTCGACGTGCACGACGACCGTCGCCGACTCGCCGCGGATGTCCGGTGCCTTCGGCAGTGTCGCGGTGACCTCGCCCGCGGTGTCCCAGGTGCGCTGGAGGTTGGCCAGCGCTTCGGCGGTCTGCGTGCGGCAGGTGAGTTTGCCGTAGGCGGCCGAGTCGTGCCGGGTGATGGCGTCCGCGATGGCCCTGGCCGCGACGTTCACCGCGGCGACGTCCGCCTCGGGCGGAGTGCGGGACGTCGGCGCCGGCGGCGCGGCCGGTGCCGGCGTGGGCGCGGGGTCGGAGCCGGACGGCGCGATGAGCAGCAGCCCGAGCACCGCCCCGGCGACCACCGCGCCGAGCAGCACCGATCCGGCGACCAGCTGGCGTTTCACCGCGGCGGCGGCCTCGTCACTTCTTGTCCGCCTTGACTTCCGACAGGCACCAGACCTCGGACTCCTTGTTCGCGGTGAATGTGCCTTCCGCGGTCTTGCCGTTCGGTGTGGCCCGGTACCGTGCGGTCGCTTTCTGGCCGTCCTGGCTGATGACGGCGGGGGAGGTCAGCTCGACCTGGACCTTGTCGAGGTCGATCGGCTTGCCGTTGGTGTTGGCCCGGCAGACCCGGGTCTCCAGCGACTTCCCGTCGCCGGCGAGGTAGTCGGAAACGACCGCGTCGAACAGCTCCTGCGGGTTGCCCTTGCCGCCGGGAGCGGGGCCGGTGGCGGGCTTCGAGCTGGACGCGCTCGGCGAACTCGACCTGCTCGCGCTGGGGAAAGAGGACTTCGGCGCGGAGGTCTGCGGTGGGGGCGCGGCCTGGCTGCTCGAGGGCGGCGCCGCAGTGGTGTTCTTGTCGTCGCCGCTGTTCAGCGCGAGGACGAGGGCGGTCACCCCACCACCGACGAGGACCACGGCGCCGATCGCGATACCGACGATGAGCCCGGTCTTCTTCTTGGGCGGCGGTGTTTCGCCGTAGCCGCCCTGCGGGTACGCGTCGAATCCACCGTAGGGATCGCCGTGGCCGGGTTGCTGACCGTACGGATCCGGCTGGCCGAACTGCTGCGTCCCACCGGGATAGCCGGGCTGCGGCTGCGGACCGGACTGCGGGTACCCGCCCTGCGGCGGCTGCCCGTAGGGTGCAGGCTGGCCGAACTGCTGTGTCTCACCGGGATACGCGCCGGGTTGCTGGTGCGGACCGGACTGCGGGTACCCGCCGTACTGCTGCTGCCCGTACGGGTCGGGCTGCTGCTGCCCGTAGTGACCGGGCTGCTGGCCGTAGCCGCCGGGCTGCTGCGGCGGGTAGGTCATGACTCGTCCCCCTAGTGCTGTCGCGAAAGGCCAGGCCACCGGTCCGGTGTGCGTCCGCCCGATGCTAGCCACCCTGCCCCGTCCCCGCGCTGTTAGGGCGGAACCGGCCGGGAGGGACCGGTTTGACGCGACCGAGGGCGGGTACTTCGCCGTTGCTCGCTTCGCGCGACACGCCAGGCCGTGGCGCAGCGCGGCCACCGGACACCGAAATGGCCGCTTGCGCTGGGGGAATGTCCGTGCTGAGTGAGTGAAGAAACCGCGACGCGCCGATCTTGTGATGCGGAAAGGCCTTTTATTGTCGGTGATCGCCGGTACCGTGGAATGAAAAGCACTCCGAGGAGGTGCCCGATGCATCATGACCTTCCCGGAGGTCGGCGCGAGGAGGCCGACCCTTCAGAAGCGACCGGAGCCCCGGCGACGGCGAGTGAGCAGGCACGACAGATCCGTTTTCTCGAAGAGGAAGTGGCGCTGCTGCGTCGCAAGCTGACCGATTCGCCGCGGCAGAATCGCGTACTCGAGCAACGTCTCGCAGAGGCGTCGGAACGGGTGAGCCAGCTCACCGAGCGCAATACGAAACTGGTCGAAACCCTCCGCGAGGCCCGTGGCCAGCTGCTGGCACTGCGGGAAGAGGTCGACAGGCTGGCACAGCCGCCGAGTGGATACGGCGTGTTCGTGACCGCCTACGAGGACAACACGGTGGACGTCTACACCGCGGGCCGCAAGATGCGGGTCTCGGTGTCGCCCGCGGTCGAGATCGCCTCGCTGCGCCGTGGTCAGGCGTTGCGGCTCAACGAGGCACTGACCGTCGTCGAAGGCGGCGGTTACGAACGCACCGGCGAAGTGTGCGCACTGCGCGAGGTGCTGGCGGCGGAGGAGGAAGGCGGAAGCGCGCGCGCTCTCGTCGTCGGGCATGCGGACGAGGAGCGGGTCGTCCTGCTGTCGGATCTGCTGGCCGAGCAGACGCTCAAGCCGGGTGACTCGCTGCTGGTCGACTCCAAGGCCGGGTACGCCTACGAACGGGTGCCGAAGGCCGAGGTCGAGGATCTCGTGCTGGAGGAGGTGCCGGACGTTCGCTACGAGGACATCGGTGGTCTCACCCGGCAGATCGAGCAGATCAGGGACGCGGTCGAACTGCCGTTCCTGCACGCGGATCTGTACCAGGAGTACCAGTTGCGGCCGCCGAAGGGCGTCCTGCTCTACGGTCCGCCCGGCTGCGGTAAGACGCTCATCGCCAAGGCGGTGGCGAACTCGCTGGCCAAGAAGGTGGCCGAGGCGCGGGGCGACTCCGCGGACGGGAAGTCGTACTTCCTGAACATCAAGGGTCCCGAGCTGCTCAACAAGTTCGTGGGCGAGACCGAGCGGCACATCCGGCTGATCTTCCAGCGGGCCAGGGAAAAGGCCTCCGAGGGCACCCCGGTGATCGTGTTCTTCGACGAGATGGACTCGATCTTCCGCACCCGCGGCAGCGGTGTGTCGTCGGACGTCGAGACCACGATCGTTCCCCAGCTGCTGTCGGAGATCGACGGTGTGGAAGGGCTGGAGAACGTCATCGTGATCGGCGCCTCCAACCGCGAGGACATGATCGACCCGGCGATCCTGCGGCCCGGCAGGCTCGACGTGAAGATCAAGATCGAGCGGCCGGACGCCGAGGGCGCGAAGGACATCTTCTCCAAGTACCTGGCCGAGGGCCTGCCGATCCACGCCGACGACCTCGCCGAGTTCGGCGGGGACCACAAGGCGACGTTCGACGCGATGATCCAGCACACCGTCGAGCGGATGTACGAGGAGAGCGACGACAACCGGTTCCTGGAGGTCACCTACGCCAACGGGGACAAGGAAGTCCTGTACTTCCGGGACTTCAACTCGGGCGCGATGATCCAGAACATCGTGGACAGGGCGAAGAAGTCGGCGATCAAGTCGGTGCTGGAGACCAAACAGCCCGGCCTGCGCGTGCAGCACCTGCTGGACGCGATAGTCGACGAGTTCGCGGAGAACGAGGACCTGCCCAACACCACCAACCCGGACGACTGGGCCCGGATCTCCGGCAAGAAGGGCGAGCGGATCGTCTACATCCGCACGCTCGTCACCGGCAAGAACCAGGATTCCGGCCGGGCGATAGACACCGCGACGAACACGGGTCAGTACCTCTGACGACGGATCGCCGGACTGTGGGGCACCGGGCTTCCGGTGCCCCACTCGATCTTCGGTGCCGCCTGTTCGGCGGCACGCCTTCCCGGTCGGCGATCATCGTCATCGCTTCTGGGGGCCAAGCCCCCAGACCCCTGCCGGGGGCACGCCCCCGGACCCCCATCCGCGTGGCTCGATTGGTTCGTATGCTGACACGTTGAGTCCACAGTCGTGTCGGCACTGTCTTGTCAGCGGCCTGGGTTCGCGGCCACCGCCTCCGGCTCGGCGACGTTCTTGTGGCGCGGCCGCAGCCTGCCGTGCGCGGCGAGGATGCCGAGCACGACGAGCACGGCGCCCACCGGCTGGTTCCAGCTGAGCGGTTCGTCGAGCACCACGATTCCGAGCAGCACGCCGACAACGGGTGTGAGGTAGGTCACTGCCGACGCGTTGGCGGCGCCCCACGCGGCGATGATCGAGGCGTTCCAGACGTAGGCGATCCCGGTGCCGAACACGCCGAGCGCGAGCATGCTGAGCACGACCGCGAGGCTCAGGTGCACCGGCGTACTCGCGACGACGGGCACGAGCAGTCCGAGAATCACCGTGGCGAAGGCGGTTTGCCCGAACGCGATGGTCACCGGGTCGATGCCGCGCGGGGACACGAACCGGCGCATGTAGACGAACGAGCAGCCGTAGCACGTCGTCGCACCGAGGCACGCGAGTTGCGCGGTGAGCTGGTGTGAGACGTCGATGCCCTGCCACACGCCGACGATGGTGAGCACGCCGAGGAAACCGAGCAGCAGCCCCAGGATCCGGGGCGGGGTCAGCCGTTCCGTACGCAGCGCGGCCGCGGCGATGAGCATCGTGATGAGTGGCGTCGTGGCGTTGAAGATGCTGGCCAGCCCGGAGGAAATGTACTGCTCGGCCCAGGAGAACAGCAGAAACGGGATGACGCACAGCAGGACGGCGACGACCGCGAGGTGGCCCCACAACGCCGGGTCACGGGGGAGTGGCCTACGGCGGAGGAGCAGCACCGCGAGCAGAGCCAGTGCGCCGAACCCGGCTCTCGCCAGCGCCACCTGCGCGGGGGCGAGACCGGTGAGACCGACCTTGATGAACAGGAAACTCGCGCCCCACACCGTCGCCAGCAGCGCGAACCGCGCGGCGATGCCGAAACGTCCCACCAGACCTCCCGCTTCGTGACTTCTCGCGGTCAGTCAACGATCTTCAGGCGGTTACTGGCGAGTGGTTTTCGGACATCACGCTGGTCGGCGGTGGCGAGTGTGGTGGGTCTGACGGCGGGCGCCGCGCCCGGAGGCCGTGCGGATCACGGCCTCCGGGCCTGGGGCTCCGCGGTCCCGAGGTAGCGGCTCACCTCGGCCGGACTGTCCGCGGCGAACTCGGTCCGGGTGAATCTGGTTTCCCCGGCGAACCGCACCCCGGCGAAATCGGTGTCTCCGGCGAACCTCGCGTTGTCGAACCTGGTGAATCCGGCGAACTTCGAGCCGCTGAACCAGGCGTCATCGTCGAACCTCGCGTCGTCGAACCCGACGCTCCTGGCGAACTCGGCCGCACCGAAATCAGCCTCTCCGGCGAACCTTGCCCGGTCGTACCAGGTCTCCGCGGTGAACTTCGCTCTGGTGAAGTTGGTGTCCGCATCGAACTTCACGTCGTCGAACCTGGTCTCACCGGCGAACTCCGTGTCTTCGAAGTCGGCGTCCTCGGCGAACTCCGCCTTGGCGAACCCGGCGTGTCCGGCGAACTTCGCCTTCCTGAACATGGTGTATTCGGTGAACCGGGCCCCGTCGAACCTGGTGTCCCCGGCGAACCGTGTTCCGGCGAACCAGGCGTGTCCCGTGAAGCTTGCTCCGGCGAACCCGGCGTCCCGGGCGAACTTCGCTCGGTCGAACGTGGTTTCTCCGGTGAACCTCGTGCCGGCGAACCGGCCGTCGTCGACGCGGCAGTGCTGGAGGTCGAAGTCGATGAGCGTGGCGCCGGTGAGATCGAGGCTGATGCCGTCCCAGAAGGTGGCGACCGGGTGGTTCTCGTCGCCGGACCGGAGATGCCGGGTGAGAAGTCGTTGAGCGGTAAGGCGCACTTCACGTTCCTGCCGGGCGTCGTCGTCCCGGCTCCACGCGGGCGCTGGGGGAGCGCTGCGAGCCGACCGGGCCGGAGCAGCCCGCGTCACGGGGGAGGCCGGCAATGGGCGGCGCACCCCCAGCTTGCGACCAGTGGGCATGCCAGGCGGGGTGTAGGGGGCCCGCAGGTAGGCGCAGACGACGTCGACGATGGTCTGTCGTTGGTCGGGATTGTTCTGAGCGACGCGTTCGAGGGCGTAAAGGCCACCGTGACGGACCGCGGCCTTGTCGGAGCCGAGCTGCTCGACTGCCTTCAGGTACAGCTCGGTGAGCCGTCGTTCGCGGGCGTCGTGCTCGGCGTGTGCCGCTGCGCGGTCGGTGGCGGCCTGGTTCTGTTCGGCCACGCGCACGGCCAGTTCGTGGGCCTCGTACTTCTGGAGCAGGTCGAGCTCGGTGGAACGTTGACGGCGAACAGCCAGCCACAATCCCACCGCTCCGCCGAACCCGATACCGAGCGCACCGGCGGTCCGCAGCGCGTCCAGCTGATCCCTCGTCACCCCACGACCCAGCAGCAACCACGCCGCGCCGGCCGCGACAGCCATCATCGCCGGGACACCCGCCGCGATCACCCATCGCGGGATCGGGCGCAGCGCGGGCCGCGGCGGCGGCTCGGCAAGCTCTCGCGCCGCCGCTGTCGGAGCTTGAATCGAATCCCCGAGTCCTGTCACCACCGAACAGTCGTCCGACACGCGGTACTTGCTACGCCGCACGACGAATACATGCCGGAGCGACGCGCCGGGGCACGTCCCACTGTTCGGTGTATAACGACCTATACTTTCGCGCCGTGAGCGAACAAAGCAGTGGACGGCCACGGGCCCCGATCACCGAAGCCGACGTCTTGGCCTGGCTCGAAACCACCGCGGCCGCGGTCCAGGCGGGGGAGCTGAGCGCGCCGGAACTCATCGACCTGCTGGGGGAGCTGCGCCGCGCCTCGGCCGCCTGCGCCGACGCTTCGGACTGGGCGTTGCTCGCCGCACGCGAGGAGGGTGCAAGCCTTCGTCAGATCGCGCCCGTCTTCGGCAAGGGCTATGTTCGGGCACCGGCGGCCCGGCTCGAGAAACTCCATCGCCAGGCCCAGAACTCCAGCCAATGGCTCGCGATCCTCCGTCACAAAAATGTATAACGACCTATACAGCGGGGCGTGATGGAACAAAAATCCGGCTCAGCTACCCGGCACGACTCACTTCATCGAACAGCTCCGACAGGGAGAGGCATGAACCACATCGCGGTCGGGCTCGCCGCGCTGGGCAGGCCGGCGTACATCAACCTCGGCCGCGAGGGGGCATTGCCGGAAAACCGGAGTGTCGCCGCGATGAAGGCCGCGACCTACGCCGTACTCGATGACGCTTACGCGGCAGGGGTTCGGTGGATCGACGTCGCCCGCTCGTACGGCCGGTCGGAGGAGTTCCTCGCCGGCTGGCTCGCCGAGCGCGGCCCGGACGACGTGACGGTGTCGAGCAAATGGGGCTACCGGTACGTCGGCGAGTGGCGGCTCGACGCGGAAGTGCACGAGGTCAAGGAACACACCGAGCCGCGGTTTCGGGAACAGTGGGCGGAAACCCGGTCGCTGCTGGGAAACCGGGTCGCGCTGTACCAGGTGCATTCGCTCACTGTGGACAGTCCACTTTTCACTGACACGCGGCTGATCGGCGCCCTGGCCGAGCTTTCGGCGAGCGGCGTCGAGGTCGGGTTCTCCACGTCCGGCCCGGCACAGGCCGACGCGATCCGGAAGGCGTTCGCTCTGGAAGCCGACGGATACCCGGTGTTCGCGGCGGTGCAGTCGACCTGGAACGTCCTCGAAACTTCGGCCGGTCCCGCGCTCGCGGAGGCTCACCGAGCCGGAAAACGGGTACTGGCCAAGGAAACCCTTGCGAACGGCAGGCTCGCGGTCGAGCCACCCGATGCGCTGGCGAAGATCGCCGCCGAGCGCGAGGTCGGCGCGGACGCGGTCGCTGTGGCGGCGGTGCTCGCCCAGGACTGGCTCGACGTCGCCGTGCTGGGGCCCGCGAGCCCGGCGCAGCTCGCCGCGAACCTGAGCGCGACGGTGCTGGAGTTCACCGCTGCGGAAAAGGCCGAATTGGACGGTCTTGCCGAAAACCCGGCGGCGTACTGGCGGCACCGGTCCCACCTCGGGTGGGACTGAGGAGCTGGGCTATTGTTCGCCGCAGTGCGGGGATCGCCGAGTGCGGGGAGGGGCGGAGCAGGTGCGTCAAGGTCGGGTGCTCGCTGTCGCCGCGGTCGCGTTGTTCGGGCTGGCGGGTTGCGCCGATCGGCCCAACGATCTCGAGACGTACTACGACGATCCGACGCCGACGAGCACGCCTTCGCCGGCTTCGGCCGCGGCGAAGCCGCCCACTCCGGCGCCCAGCCGCGCGGCGGTGCCGCGGACCGTCGATCCGGCGCTGGCGCTTTTGTCCGATGAGGACGTTGCCGAGGAAGAGGTACACCCGGGACAGGGCAAGGCTTCCGGCTGTCTCGGCGATCCGGCTGGCGCGGCGCAGCGGTCGGCGAGTTGGCTGTATGCGAGCGGAGCGGTGCTGAGTCACCAGGTGAGCGCGTACCCGGACCGTAAGGGCGCGGACGTCGTCGCGACGGCGAAGTGCGAGGGCAGGCCGGTGACACTTCCGCCGCAGCCGGGCGTGTCGGCGCAGCGGGCGTGGTGTGCGGGCGGGACGTGCACGGTGTGGCTCGCCAAGGGAAACCTGGTTTCGGTGTTGAGTGTCGCGGCGAGTACGGAGGCGAGGGCGATGGACGCGGCGAAGCGGTTGTCGCCGCTCGTCGCGGGAAAGCTGGTCGCTCAGCCGTAGCGGCGGAACCATTCCTGGACGCCGGCGCGGCCGTCGGGGATGAACGGGCTGGCCGGGTCGTCGACCCAGGCGCGTAGTTCGGTGAGCGGCATCCAGCGGCCTTCGGCGATCTCCTCGGCCTGGTGGTGGATGGGGCCGTCCCAGCGGACTTCGAAGGCGAAGTTGTGGCAGCGGATCGAGCCGTCGTCGTAGATCTTGGTGAAGAGGGGTTCGGGTTCCACACCGTGGACGCCGAGTTCTTCGGCGAGTTCGCGGCGGGCGCATTCGGCCGGGGTTTCGCCGGCGGCCACGACGCCGCCTGCCCAGCAGTCCCAGGTGGACGGGAAGATGTCCTTGTCCGCGGTGCGCAGATGCACGTACACGGCTTGGCCGTCACCTGATCGGACCAAAACCACGCCGGCGGCGTGCCAGAGTCCTTCGGCGCGTACGCGGGGGCGGGTGGCCTCGCCTACCGCGTGGCCTGCGCTGTCATAGAGGGCAACGAGTTCGTCACTGCCTGGCATGGCTGCATCGTTCCACGAGGGGTACCCCGTAGGGTGGTGGACATGCGGCGGATCATGGGAACCGAAGTCGAGTACGGCATCGCGGTGCCGGGCGACGCGACGGCGAACCCGGTACTCACCTCGACCCAGGTCGTGCTGGCCTACGCGGCGGCGGCGGACGTGCCGCGGGCACGGCGGGCGCGATGGGACTACGAGGTCGAATCGCCGTTGCGGGACGCGCGCGGGTTCGACCTGACCGGCCCGGGCGGGCCGGGGCACGATCCGGATGTCGAGGATCTGGGTGCGGCGAACGTCATCCTCACCAACGGGGCGCGGTTGTACGTGGACCACGCGCATCCGGAGTATTCGGCGCCCGAGGTGACCAACGCGCGGGACGCGGTCATCTGGGACAAGGCGGGGGAGCGGGTGATGGAGGAGGCCGCGATGAAGGCGGCCACCGTGCCCGGGCAGCCTTCGCTGCAGTTGTACAAGAACAACGTCGACGGCAAGGGCGCGAGCTACGGCACGCACGAGAACTACCTGATGCAGCGGTCGACGCCGTTCACGGCGGTGATCGCGGGGTTGACGCCGTTCTTCGTGTCGCGTCAGGTGGTGACCGGGTCGGGCCGGGTCGGGATCGGGCAGCAGAGCGAGGACGCGGGGTTCCAGCTGTCCCAGCGCGCGGACTACATCGAGGTCGAGGTCGGCCTGGAGACGACGCTGAAGCGCGGGATCATCAACACGCGGGACGAGCCGCACGCGGACGCGGACAAGTACCGGCGGCTGCACGTGATCATCGGCGACGCGAACATGGCGGAGTACTCGACGTACCTGAAGGTCGGGACGACGGCGCTGGTGCTGGATCTGATCGAGTCGGGGATCCGGTTCGACGAGCTGAAGCTGGACGAGCCGGTGCGGGCGGTGCACCAGATCAGCCACGATCCGACGTTGAAGGCGAAGGTGGCGCTGGCGAACGGGCGTAAGTACACCGGGCTGGACCTGCAGTTCGCGTATCACGAGATCGCTTCGGCGAATCTGGAGCGCACGGGCGCGGACCAGGCGTCGAAGGAGGTCCTGCGGGTCTGGGGTGAAGTGCTGGACGCGCTGGCGCGGGATCCGCAGGAGTGCGCGGACCGGCTGGACTGGCCGGCGAAGCTGCGGTTGCTGGAGGGCTACCGGGCGCGGGACCAGCTGAACTGGGGTGCGCCGAGGCTGCGGTTGGTGGATCTGCAGTATTCGGATGTGCGGCTGGGCAAGGGCCTGTACAACCGGCTGGTGACGCGTGGGTCGATGAAGCGGCTGGTGTCGGAGGAGGAGGTGCAGGCGGCGATCACGACTCCGCCGTCGGACACCAGGGCGTACTTCCGGGGCCGTGCGCTGGAGAAGTACGCGAACTCGATCGCGGCGGCTTCGTGGGATTCGGTGATCTTCGACGTGGGCAAGGAGTCGCTGGTGCGGATTCCGACGCTGGAGCCGTTGCGGGGGACGAAGGCGCACGTGGGCAAGTTGCTGGACGACGCGGCGACCGCGGAGGATCTGGTCGAGGCGCTCACCGGTTCGGACTAGGCGGTGGTCATCAACGATCGCGGCGTGCCCCCGTTTGTCGGGGTCGCTGGGTAGGCTAGGAATCATCAGCCACACCGGGAGGCGAGATGGCGCAGGAAAAGATCGAGAAGCACGGCGGTGGTGACTCCGACGAGGAGTTCGAGGACACCGGTGCTGCCGGTCAGGAGCGACGCGAGAAGCTCGGCGAGGACGTGGACACGATCCTCGACGAGATCGACGACGTCCTGGAGGAGAACGCCGAGGACTTCGTGCGCGCGTACGTGCAGAAGGGCGGCCAGTAGCCGTCGCGGGTGCGCCGCCCCGCCGTAGGAACAGCCGGGTGGTCGTCGATCCGCGCCGTGGTGCCCGTGGCCGTGGCGAGGCCGAGCAAGTCGGGCGGAACGTGTCGGGCTGGGCACAGTGTGTCAGCGGTACGTTCGGCGTGGGTCGTGACCAGCACTGATCAGCACAGATGGGAATCTTGAGCACGTATGGACAAGATCTCGGGTACTCCAGGCTTCTCGGGGCCCGCTCTGCCCGCCGCGTACTTCTCGGCGGCGACGTCGTCGTTCACCGACTTCCTGCGGGCGCAGGCGCCTGAGTTGCTGCCGGAGCGTCGGGTGATGCCGTCGGCGGGTGATCTGGGTACGCCGCACGGGACGACGATCGTGGCGGCGACGTTCGCGGGTGGTGTGCTGATCGCGGGTGACCGGCGGGCGACGTCGGGGAACCTGATCGCCAACCGGGACATCGAGAAGGTGCACATCACCGACGAGTATTCGGCGGTGGGGATCGCGGGCACGGCGGGGCTGGCCGTGGAGATGGTGCGGCTCTACGCGGTGGAGCTGGCGCACTACGAGAAGATCGAGGGTGTTTCGCTGTCGCTGGACGGCAAGACGAACAAGCTCGCCGCGATGGTGAAGGGCAACCTCGAGATGGCGATGGCGGGCCTCGCGGCGATTCCGCTGTTCGTCGGGTACGACTTGGAGGCGGAGGACGCGAAGCACGCGGGCCGGATCGTCTCGTATGACGCGGCGGGTGGCCGGTACGAGGAGAACGCGGGGTATCACGCGATCGGTTCGGGTTCGCTGTTCGCGAAGTCGGCGTTGAAGAAGCTGCACGATCCGGACGCGGATGCCGAGGCGGCGGTGCGGGTCGCGGTCGAGGCGCTGTATGACGCGGCGGACGACGACACGGCGACCGGTGGGCCGGATCTGGTGCGCCGGATTTTCCCGACGGTCGTGACGATCACCGCGGAGCAGGGTGCGGTGGCGTTGCCGGAGTCGCAGACGTCGGCGGTGGCCGAGGCCGTGGTCGCGGATCGCACCGAGCGTGGGCGGTCGCGCCGGTCGTAGTGGCCGGTCCCAGTCTTTCTCCCCTGAACTACCGATTTGAGCGGAGCCGACATCGTGACGATGCCGTTGTATGCCTCTCCCGAACAGCTGATGCGGGAGAAGTCCGAGATGGCGCGCAAGGGTATTGCGCGTGGCCGGAGTGTGGTCGTGCTGAAGTATCGCGGCGGGGTGTTGTTCGTCGCGGAGAATCCGTCGGCGACGTTGCACAAGGTCTCGGAGATCTACGACCACATCGGGTTCGCGGCGGTGGGCCGTTACAGCGAGTTCGAGAACCTCCGGGTGGCCGGGATCCGGCACGCGGATCTGAAGGGGTATCAGTACGACCGGCGGGACGTGAGCGCGCGGGCGCTGGCGAACGCGTTCGCGGCGACGCTGGGCAGCATCTTCACCGAGCAGCTGAAGCCGTTCGAGGTGGAGATCTGTGTGGCGGAGGTCGGGGCGACGTCGGCGGAGGATCAGCTGTACCGGCTGACCTACGACGGGTCGATCGTCGACGAGCCGGAGTTCGTGGTGATGGGTGGCCAGACGGACTCGATCACGTCGAAGCTGAAGGAGTCGTACGAGGCGGACCGGGAGCTGGAGGCGGCGCTGGGCGTGGCCGTGGCGGCGTTGCGGGCGCCGCGGACGGGCTCGGGTTCGTCGGCGGCGGGCGGGAACGGCACCACGGAGTCCGATCCGGTGAAGCTGGAGGTGGCGGTGCTGGACCGGGAGCGGCAGCGTCGCGCCTTCCGGCGGATCTCCGGTGCCGCACTGGACGCGTTGCTGCCGAGTGCGCCCGCCGATGACGCGGCGGGCGACAAGGACGACAAGGACGAGGCGAAGAAGGACGAAGGCGGTTCCGCCAAGTCCTAAGTTCGTGGGTGTCGGAAGGCCTGTCCGGGTGTGGTCCCGGGCAGGCCTTTTCGTGTCCGGGCGGGGTACAACGGGTGGAGTGGCTTCTCCCGAAGCGACACGACTGGCGGAATCGCCGGGTATTCGTTGGGAAACTGTGAAGGAAGATCGACCGGAGCCGGATGAGCTGGGAAAACGCTGGGCGAAGGCGGGATCGGTGGCCGTTTCGGGGGCTTTTTCACCGTCCGCGACGGAGTCGCCCGCGTGTCGACGCCCGAACGGCGCACCTTGGGAGGGGGTCCAGCGCCTACTCTGGTGGGATGCAGCGGCGGATCTATGGCATCGAGACCGAGTTCGGGGTCACGTGCACCTTTCACGGCCAGCGCAGGCTCTCGCCCGACGAGGTCGCGCGGTACCTGTTCCGGCGGGTTGTGTCCTGGGGGCGTTCGTCGAACGTCTTCCTGTCCAACGGCTCGCGGCTCTACCTCGACGTGGGTTCGCACCCGGAGTACGCGACGGCCGAGTGTGACGACCTAGTGCAGTTGGTGACGCACGACAAGGCGGGCGAGCGGATCCTGGAGGATCTGCTGGTCGACGCCGAGCGGCGGCTGGCCGACGAGGGTATCGGCGGGGACATCTTCCTGTTCAAGAACAACACGGATTCGGCGGGCAACTCCTATGGTTGCCATGAGAACTACCTGGTGACGCGTGCGGGCGAGTTCTCGCGGATCGCGGACGTGCTGCTGCCGTTCCTGGTGACCCGGCAGCTGATCTGCGGGGCCGGCAAGGTGCTGCAGACGCCGCGGGGCGCGGTGTACTGCCTGTCGCAGCGGGCGGAGCACATCTGGGAGGGTGTTTCGAGCGCGACGACCCGGTCGCGGCCGATCATCAACACCCGGGACGAGCCGCATGCCGACGCGGAGCGGTACCGCAGGCTGCACGTCATCGTCGGGGATTCGAACATGGCGGAGCCGACGACGATGCTCAAGGTCGGTTCGGCGCACCTGGTGCTGGAGATGATCGAGGCCGGTGTCCAGTTCCGGGACTTCACGCTGGACAACCCGATCCGCGCGATCCGGGAGATCAGCCACGATCTGACCGGGCGGCGCCAGGTGCGGCTGGCCGGTGGCCGGGAGGCTTCGGCGCTGGACATCCAGCGGGAGTATCACGCGCGGGCGGTGCAGCACGTGAAGGAGACCGGGTCGGGCGCGGCCGCCGAGCGGGTCGTCGACCTGTGGGGCCGGGCGCTGGAGGCCGTCGAGCAGCAGGACTTCAGCAAGATCGACACCGAGATCGACTGGGCGATCAAGCACCGGCTGGTGGAGCGGTACCGGTCGAAGCACGATCTGGACCTGTCGAGCCCGCGGGTGGCGCAGCTGGATCTGGCCTACCACGACATCCGGCGTGGCCGGGGCATCTTCGACCTGTTGCAGCGCAAGGGGTTGGTGCGCCGGGTGACCGACGACGGGGAGATCGAGGCGGCCAAGGACACTCCGCCGCAGACGACGCGGGCGAAGCTGCGGGGCGATTTCATCGCCGCGGCGCAGGCCGCCGGCCGGGATTTCACCGTGGACTGGGTGCATCTGAAGCTGAACGACCAGGCGCAGCGGACCGTGCTGTGCAAGGACCCGTTCCGGTCGGTCGACGAGCGCGTGGAACGCCTCATCGGCTCTCTCTAGTCAGTTGCGCCGTTAAGGCCACCTTACGGGCGTCTCGTGCCCGTAAGGTGGCCTTAACGGCTTTCTGGAGGGCGTATGCGGGTCGTTCGGGCGTGGGCGGTCTTGCTGGGCGCGGTGCTGCCGTTGGTGGCTCCAGCGGCGGCTGAGGCGGCGCCGTCGCTGCCGTCCTGGACGGTGACGCCGACGGGCGTGACGGCCCAGCTGCGCGGGCTGGCCGCGGTGAGCGGCGAGGTGGCCTGGGCGAGCGGCAGCAAGGGCACGGTCCTGCGGACGACCGACGCGGGCCGGACCTGGCAGCAGGTCGCGCCGCCGGATACCGCGGCGCTGGACTTCCGCGACATCGAGGCGTTCGACGCCGGCCACGCGGTGACGTTGTCGATCGGTCCCGGTGAGTCGTCGAGGATCTACCGCACCGAAGACGGCGGTGCGCACTGGCGCCTCACGTTCCGCAATCCCGATCCGAAGGCGTTCTACGACTGTCTGGCGTTCTTCGACCATCGGCGTGGCCTGGCGATGAGCGATCCGGTCGACGGTGCCTTCCGGCTGCAGGCCACCGACGACGGCGGCCGCAGCTGGCACCAGGTGCCCGCCGAAGGCCTGCCGCCCGCGTTGCCCGGAGAAGCGGGTTTCGCCGCGAGTGGGCAGTGCGTCAGCACCGCAGGCCCGCGGGACGCGTGGCTCGCGACCGGCGGGGGAGCGCGGGCCAGGGTCCTGCACTCCCGGGACGGCGGTCTCCATTGGCAGGCCGCGGAGACGCCGTTGCCGAGCAGCCGGTCCGCGGGTGTGTTCGCGGTGGCCTTCCGGGATCGGCGTCACGGCGTCGCGATCGGTGGTGACTACGCGCAGCCGGACGCCCCTGGACCCGCTGTGGCGCTGAGCCGGGACGGCGGACGTGGCTGGCGGACACCGCCGGAGGCACCGAAGGGCTACCGCTCGGGGCTGGCCTGGCGCGGCGGTGCGGTGCTCGCGGTGGGCCCCGGCGGGAGTGACCTCAGCGTCGACGGCGGGCGGCATTGGCGGTCGTTCGACACCGGCAGTTTCGACTCGGTCGGCTGCACACCCCGCGGGGACTGCTGGGCCAGCGGGGTGAACGGCCGCGTGGCCCGGCTGACCCGCTAGTGCGTGCCGGCGCGTCGCGTGCCGATACCACTGCCAGGAATTGAGGCGAGTGGCCGCAGGGTCGGGGCTTGTGTCCACAGAGGACTCTGCGCACTCCAGGTTCGGGGCGGAATCATCGGGCGTGGGCGAATGTTCCGCCGGATGTTCGTCGCGCTCGGTGACGGACCACTGCGTCGCAGCGACCGTTCGCGGCGAGTAGCCGGAGCGAGCACCGGCGAGGGGGCGCGGTGCGACCTGGGGAAAGGCAGCACGCGGCCGTCACGACGCGCGTTTGCCGGACCTCCCGATCGGGGCGAACGGCGCGAGCTAGAGTCTGTCGGGTGTCCACCGCACGCGCCGAACGGCTGGTCAACCTGGTACTGGCCCTCCTGTCCACCCGGCAGTACCTCACTGCCGAGCGGATTCGCGGGATCGTGCCCGGATACGCCGACGCGTCCAGCGACGAGGCGTTCTTCCGGATGTTCGAGCGGGACAAGACCGAGCTGCGCGAGCTCGGCATCCCGCTGGAGACCGGGCGGAACTCGGCGTTCGACGCGATCGAGGGCTACCGGATCGCGCGCCGCGACTACGAACTCGGCGAGATCGACCTCGCCCCGGACGAGGCGGCGGCGGTCGGCCTCGCGGTGCGGCTGTGGGATTCGCCGGAACTGACCGGGCAGGCACAGGGCGCGCTGGTCAAGCTGCGCGCGGCCGGTGTCGAGGTCGACGACTCCGCGCCGACGGTCGTCGAGCCGAGGGTGCGTGCCGAGGCGGCGTTCGGGCCGTTGCTCGCGGCGGTGCAGAACGGGCAGGTGGTCCGGTTCGAGTACCGCCGTTCGGGTTCGGCCGACCGCATGATGCGCACGCTGGAGCCGTGGGGCGTGGTGTCCTGGCGGGCCCGCTGGTACGTCGTCGGGTACGACCGCGACCGCGCTGCCACCCGCTGCTTCCGGCTTTCGCGGGTCACCGGGCAGGTGAAGCCCGTCGGCGCGCCCGGGGTCGTGCAGCGGCCGGAGGGCGTCAACCTGCTGAAGCTGGTGTCGGTGACCGGGGACTCCGAACCGTCGCCGGTGACGAACGCCCGCGTGTGGGTCGCGGACGGACGGGCGGCCGGGGTGCGCAGGCGCGGCCGCGTCGTCGGCCGTGAGGTGGTCGCGGGCGAGGAAGGGGACGTGGTCGAGATCGGCCTGTACTTCCCCGAATCGGCCGCGGAGTGGCTCACCGCGCACGGGCCCGACGTGCTCGTGCTCGAACCGGACGTGCTCGCCAAGACCGTCCAGGACCGGCTCGAGGCCGTCGTGCACCGCGCGGAGCAGGAGATTGTTCGATGAGCGGGTCCACCGAGCGGATGCCGCGGTTGCTGGCACTGGTCCCGTACCTGCTGGCCAGGCCGGGGATCCGGATCGACGAGGCGGCGCAGGACTTCGACGTCTCGCCGAGGCAGCTGCGGAAGGATCTCGAGCTGCTCTGGATGTGCGGGCTGCCCGGCTACGGTCCCGGCGATCTGATCGACCTGTCCTTCGAGGGTGACACGATCGTCGTGACCCACGACGCCGGGATGAACCGTCCGCTGCGGCTGACCGGCGGCGAGGCGACCGCGATGCTCGTCGCGTTGCGAGCGCTGGCCGACACGCCCGGGGTGGTCGACGCGGACGCGGTCCGCCGGGCCATCGCGAAGATCGAGGCGGCCGCCGGACAGGCCCAGCCCGCGGGCGTCGTGGTCGGCGGTGGCGTACGCGAGGGCAGGAAGACCGCCCGCACCCGCGAGCAGGTCGCCGGCGCGCTGCGGGACGGGCGGGCGCTGCGGATCCGCTACTACACCGCGTCGAAGGACCAGATCACCGAGCGCACGGTCGACCCGATGCGGCTGCTCATCGTGCAGGCCGTCGGCTACCTCGAGGCGTGGTGCCGCCGCGCCGAGGACGTCCGGCTGTTCCGGCTCGACCGGATCGACGAGCTGACCGTGCTCGACGAGCCCGCCACCCCGCCCGCGCACGCCCGGCCGACGGATCTTTCCGACGGCGTGTTCACGCCACGTCCCGATCAGCGGGAGGCGGAGCTGGTGCTCGCTCCGGATGCACGCTGGGTAGCCGAGTACTACCCGTGCGAGGAACTGGACGAGCTCGACGGCGGCCGGTTGCGGGTCCGGATGCGTTACGCCGACGAGTCGTGGATGGTGCGTCTCGTCCTGGGACTCGGCGGAGACGCCCAGGTGGAGAGCCCGCGCGCACTCGCGGAGGCGGTTCGACAGCGAGCCGCCGACGCGGTAGCGCGCACCCGTCACCTTCCGTCAACCTACGCCCACTAAGCTGATCCACGTGGCCTTCGTCCTCATCGCCGTGCTCGTCGTGGCCGGTTTTCTGCTGCTCGCGCTGGTGCTCGTCCGGGTCAGGCGAGCCTTGCGCACCTACCGGCGGACGGTGAGCATGGTGAGTACGAACACGCAGGACCGGGCCGGTCTGCTCCGGGCCAGGACCGCGGCCGTGCGGGTGGCGATCAACCAGCGCCGCCCCGCGCCGAAAACGCAGTAACATTCGACCCAGACGCAGATAGGAGGCCATCTTGTTCGCCAACGGTTTTCAAGGCTGGCATTTGCTCATTCTGGTGCTGATCGTCGTGATCCTGTTCGGGGCCAAGCGGCTTCCCGACGCGGCTCGCTCCATCGGCAAGTCCATGAAGATCTTCAAGGCCGAGACGAAGGACATGTCGGGCGGCGACAAGGCTGCCGAGGCCGAGGACGTCGAGACCAAGCAGATCCCGCCTGCCACCACCGCGACGACGACGGCCTCGTCGGCCCAGGACCAGCAGGTCGCCGATCTGCAGCGCCAGCTCGACGAGCTGAAGAAGCAGCAGGCGGCCAAGCCCGCCGAGCAGGCGCAGAAGAACGCCAGCTGAGCGGTCGGCAACACCTGGTCCCCGGTTCACGGAGCGCGCTGAGCAGCAGCGCGCTCGGCGTGGACTCCGACGAGAACGGAACGTCCAGTGGCGGATCCCGCGTCCGGTAACGGCGACAGCCGGAGCGCCAAACGGCGCAAGCGGTCCCGGCGGGCCAACCCCGACGGGACGATGACGCTCATCGAGCACATCTACGAGTTCCGGCGTCGTCTCGGCTTCGCCCTGCTCGCGCTCGTGGCCGGTGGCCTCCTCGGCTTCTTCTGGTTCCAGACCAAGGTCGGGCCGATCCCGTCGCTCGGCGAGATCATGAACGCGCCGTACTGCGCGATCCCGGCGGACCGGCGCTTCGGCGGCGACCACGGCGGCTGCAAGCTGCTGCAGACGGTGCCGTTCGAAGCCTTCATGATCCAGCTGAAGGTCGGGCTCGCCGCCGGTGCCGTGCTGACGTCCCCGGCGTGGCTCTACCAGATCTGGGCGTTCATCGCGCCGGGCCTCTACTCGAAGGAGCGCAAGTACGCGCTCACCTTCGTCGCGTTCGCCTCGGCGCTGTTCGTCGCCGGTGCGGTCCTGGCCTATCTGCTCATCCCGCACGCGCTCGAACTGCTGATGAACTTCGGTGGCGACCAGTTCATCACCGCCCTCACCGGTGACAAGTACATCTCGTTCATGCTGTCCCTGCTGGTGATCTTCGGGGTCAGCTTCGAGCTCCCGCTGCTCGTGGTGATGCTCAACCGCGTCGGCGTCGTCAAGTATCAGCAGCTCAGGAAGTGGCGCCGCGGGATCATCTTCATCCTGTTCGTGTTCGCCGCCTTCGCCACCCCTGGCTCGGACCCGTTCTCGATGATCGGCCTCGCCGGCGCGCTGACGATCCTGTTCGAGATCTCCATCCAGATCGCCCGCGTCCACGACCGCAAGCTGGACAAGGTCCGCGAGGACGAGGGCTGGGACAAGCTCGCCGACGACGAGGCCGCGCCCTTCGACTACACGCCGAGCACCATCGACGACGCACCGGCCACCCCGCCGAGCGCATCGTCCCCTGGCGGCCGTCCCAACACCGACGACGTCACCTGATCCGGCGACTCAGCCGTAGTACCGCCCGGAACGCGCGATGATCCCGCGGAACGCCGCGGTGGACAGTAGTTGCCCCGCCGGGACGTCGGACGGCGTCCCGTGCGGGAAGAACACCCCGCCGCAGCGATGGCAGAACCACGCGGTCCGCCAGACCGCACGGGCGGCGGGGATGCCGCGCCGCACCCGGGCGTTGTGCCGTACCCGGCGGACGAACAACCAGACGAACAGTGCCACGAGCGCGAAGGCACCCGCCGGGAACATGATCGCGACGAACCACTGGCCGACCCGGTCGGCGGTGGACGCGGCGGGCCCGGTGAACAGGCTCCGCACCGCGAACACCAGCCCGATCGACGGGAGCAGCAGCACCAGCGCGACCGACAGGAAACAGCCACCACCGCGCGTCACCGGGAACGGGTCCAGCGCACGGGCGGTGGCGGTCACGGCGACGCCCCGGTGCACGGAACGGGAGTAGATCACCTGCCCGTCCCCGGCAGGCATCCCGATCAGCGGGCCGGTGCCCTGGTAGGTGGAGTGCCCTGCCTCGTAGACCGCCGGCACGTGCTGCACCTGGTCCACCTGCGTACACCCCGGACACGTGACCGTCATGCCGTCCCTCCTCGCCACCCATGACCGCGATGGGACGGCCGCACCGGCCCGCGGGTTCCGCCGCGGGCGCGGATGGTCACACCGCGTGCGGGTTGTCGGTGGCGTGTGGAACCCTGACGGGGTGGCCAGTAGCCCTTCACACTCCCCGGCCGAGGCCTTCGCGGTCTCCCGGCGCCGCGGCAAGTACCCGCAGCTGACCCGCTTCGCGGGCGAAGTGTCCTTCGAGTTCGACGATTTCCAGATCCGCGGGTGCGAGGCGCTGGAGGACGGGCACGGGGTGCTCGTGTGCGCGCCCACCGGCGCGGGGAAGACCGTGGTCGGCGAGTTCGCCGTGCACCTGGCGCTCGCCGAGGGCCGGAAGTGCTTCTACACCACGCCCATCAAGGCGCTGTCGAACCAGAAGTTCGGCGACCTGGTCGACCGCTATGGTTCCGACGCCGTCGGCCTGCTCACCGGCGACACCTCGATCAACGGCAACGCCCAGGTGGTCGTCATGACCACCGAGGTTCTGCGGAACATGCTCTACGCCGGGTCGTCCACGATCACCGACCTCGGGTACGTCGTGATGGACGAGGTGCACTATCTCGCCGACCGGTTCCGCGGCGCGGTCTGGGAGGAGGTCATCCTCCACCTGCCCGAGTACGTCCGCGTCGTCGGCCTGTCGGCCACCGTCAGCAACGCCGAGGAGTTCGGCGAGTGGCTGGTCGAGGTCCGCGGTGACACCACCGTCGTGGTCGACGAGCACCGGCCCGTCCCGCTCTGGCAGCACATGCTGGTCGGCAACCGGATGATGGACCTGTTCGCCGGCGAGGAGGAACACAAACCGGGCGGCGAACTGCGCATCAACCCGACCCTGCTGCGCCGCACCGAGGAGGTCGGGCGCCTGCACGTGCCCGCCGGGTTCCGCGGCCGCCGCCGCGGCCAGCCACCCCGGGTGAGCCGCTACCGGCCGCCGTCGCGGGTCGACATCGTCGAGCGGCTCGACGCGGCCGGGCTGCTGCCCGCGATCGACTTCATCTTCTCCCGCGCCGGCTGTGACGCCGCCGTGGGCCAGTGCGTCCGTTCCGGCCTGCGGCTCAACGGGCCGGACGAGGTCGAAGAGGTCCGCCGGATCGTCGCCGAGCGCACCGCCGACCTGCCCGAGGGCGACCTCGGCGTACTCGGCTACTGGGAGTGGCGCGAGGCGCTGGAACGCGGCATCGCGGGCCACCACGCGGGCCTGCTCCCGGCCTTCAAGGAGACCGTGGAGGAGCTGTTCGTCCGCGGCCTGGTGAAGGTCGTGTTCGCCACCGAAACCCTCGCGCTCGGCATCAACATGCCCGCTCGCACCGTCGTGCTGGAACGGCTCGTCAAGTACAACGGCGAGGCCCACGTCGACCTCACCCCCGGCGAGTACACGCAGCTGACCGGACGGGCGGGCCGCCGGGGGATCGACATCGAGGGCCACGCGGTCGTGCTGTGGCAGCCCGGCGTCGACCCGAAGCAGGTCGCCGGGCTCGCCTCCACCCGGACGTACCCGCTGCGCTCGTCCTTCCGCCCCGGCTACAACATGGCGGTCAACCTGGTCGCGCAGGTCGGCGCCGAACAGGCCCGCGAGCTGCTCGAGCAGTCGTTCGCGCAGTTCCAGGCCGACCGGTCGGTGGTCGGCACGGCGCGGCGGATCGAGCGCAACAAGGAAGCGCTCCAGGGCTACACCGACGCCGTCACCGGTGACTTCGACCAGATGCTCGAGTACGTCGACCTGCGGGCGAAGATCTCCGCGCGGGAGAAGGCGTTGTCCCGCCAGAACACCGCGAGCAGGCGCGCGGGAACCCTGGAGTCACTGGAAAAACTGCGCAAGGGCGACGTGATCGCCGTCCCTGCCGGACGCCGCGCCGGGCTCGCCGTGGTCGTCGACCCCGGCCTCGACCCGATCCGCGAACCGCGGCCGGTCGTGGTGACCGAGGACCGCTGGTCCGGACCACTGTCGGTGGCCGACTTCTCCGGCCCGGTCGAACCACTCGGCCGGATCCGGCTGCCCAAGCACATCGAGCTGCGCTCGCCCAAGACCCGCCGGGACATCGCCGCGAGCCTGCGCAACGCCGGAATCTCCTTGCCCGGCAGGCAGAAACGGCGCTCCGGGTCCCATGAGGACGGTGAACTCGCTGCCCTGCGCCGCGCGCTGCGCGCCCATCCGTGCCACGGACTGGCCGAACGCGAGGCGAACCTGCGCTGGGTGGAACGCCACCAGCGGCTGGCGGCGGAAACCCAGCAACTGGAACGCAAAGTCGCCGCGACGACGCACTCCCTGGCCCGCGCGTTCGACCGGATCCTCGCGCTGCTCGGCGAACGCGGCTACCTCGCCGAGAAGGGCAGGGGCGAGGACCGCGTGACCGAACACGGCAGGCGGCTCGCCCGGCTCTACAGCGAGTCGGATCTGCTGGCCGCCGAATGCATCCGGCACGGCGTCTGGAAAAACCTCGGGCCCGCCGAACTCGCCGCTGTGGTCTCCACCCTGGTGTTCGAGGCACGGCGTGACACCGCGGGCGAGCCGCGGCTGCCCGGCGGCGCGGTTCCGCAGGCCTGGCAGGAGACCACCAAGATCTGGGTGGACCTCACCGAGGACGAACGGCGCCACCGGCTGGACCGCACACGCGAGCCCGACGCGGGCTTCGCCTGGCCGGTGTACCGGTGGGCTCGCGGGGAGTCGCTGGAAAAGGTCCTGACCGCCGCCGAGGCGAACGGGCAGGAACTGTCCGCGGGCGATTTCGTGCGCTGGTCCCGGCAGGTCATCGACCTGCTCGACCAGATCAGGGACGTACTCGGCAAGGCGGATCCGGTCGGCGCCGCGGCCGCGGAGGCGGTCCGCGCACTGCGCCGCGGCGTGGTGGCGGCGGGCGCGGCGTGAAGACGGCCGTTGTGCGGGCCCGCCCGGTACGACACCGTAAGGGGCGACACGTGTGCTGGGCCCCGTCCTGTGGTTGGATCGCGCACGACACTGTGTGCGTACGGCTCAGCGGACCGTGTCGGGCAGCAGATGGACGCAGGCGAACTGGCGGAGGCGAACGATGAGCACGCCGTATGGCGGCAACGACCCGCAGCAGCAACCCCCATGGGGTCAGCAGCCGCAGTACGGGCAACAGCCGGGGGGCGCTTATCCGCCGAGCGGGCCGCAGGAGCAACCGGGGCAGGGCCAGCAGCAACCGCAGTGGGGCCAGCCCGCCCAGCAGCAGCCCTACGACCCCTCGCAGCAGCAGTGGGCCCAGCAGCAGCCGGGACAGGCGCAGCAGTACGGGCAACAGCCCGGCTACGCCCAGCCCCAGCAACCCCAGTACGGCCAGCAGCCCCCGCAGTACGGGCAGCCGCAGCAGTACGGCCAGCAACCGGGCGGCGCGTACCCGCCGAGCGGACCGCAGGCGCAGCCGCAGTACGGCCAACCGGCGCAACCCGGTCAGCCGGGCCAGTTCGACTACGGCCAGTTCCCGCCCGCCGGGGCCACGGCCGCCGAGGGGGACAAGCAGCCCGGGTCGAAGAAGGGCCTGCTGATCGGCGCGGGCGCGCTCGTCGTGGTGGTCGCCGTCGTGGCCGTCCTCGGGTTCGTGGCGCCCGGTTTCTTCAAGACCAAGGTGTTCGACAACACCAAGATGCAGACCGACGTGCAGAGCCTGCTCACCACCACCTACAAGATCGACGGCGTCACCGCGGTCTCCTGCCCTGCGGAGCAGGAGGTAAAGGACGGCGCGAAATTCACCTGCACCGCCACGATCGCGGGCAAGCAGCAGCAGGTGCCGATCACGGTGAAGGGCACCGGCGGCAACTACGAGGTCGCCCCGCCCACCGGCGGACAGTGAGCCATACGGGCGTGCTCTCGGCCATGATCACGGCATGAGCGACTTCGACGTCCGCCCGCTCCGGCCCGAGGAACACCGCGCCGCGTCGGATCTCTTCCGCGCGACGCTGCACCGGCCGCCGGCGACCGACGCCGAATGGGCGGCGATGGGCGAGGCGCTGGTGTCCACGCACGGTCTGGGTGCCTTCGATCCCGCGCTCATCGGCATGTGCCGGTCCTTCGACGACGAAGCGACGGTGCCCGGTGGCGCGTGGGTGCCGATGGCGGCGGTCGCCACGGTGGGGGTGCGCGCGGACCGGACCCGTCGGGGCGTGCTGAGCGCGATGATGGCCGAGCAGCTCGGCGACTTCGCGCGGCGAGATGTCCCGGTGGCGATGCTGCACGCGTCGGAAGCCACCATCTACGGCCGGTTCGGTTACGGCGTCTCGACGCGAGGCCGGGACTACGTGATCGATCGGCACCGGGCCCGGCTGCGATCGGATATCCCGGTGAGCGGCGAGATATCGCTGCTCGATCTGGAGACGTCGCTGACGAGCTGGGAACGGCTCTACCGAGGTCTGGACCACCCCAGGCCCGGCATGCTGGCCCGTTCGGCCACGTCCTGGGCGATCTCCGGGAATTTTCACCGGAAGTTCACCGCACCGGTGACCACCGCCGTGCACCACGGTCCCGACGGCGTCGATGGGTTCGCTGTCTACACGGTCAGCCGGACCGGGCGGGACGAGGCCGCCACCATGGACCTGACCATGCTGTACTCCGCGACCCCGCAGGCGTTCGCGGGACTGTGGCGGTATCTGCTCTCCGTGGACCTGGTCGACCGGATCCGGACGGAGGCGCGCCCGCTCGACGAGCCGATCGACCTTCTGCTCACCGATCCACGACAGGTCACCACCACCTGCCTCGCGGACGAGAGCTGGCTGCGGCTCGTCGACGTCCCGGCCGCGCTCGCCGCGCGCGAGTACCGCGGCGACGACCCGGTCGTGCTGGAGGTGACGGATCCGTTGCTGCCCACCAATTCCGGGCGCTATCGGATCTCCGCGGACGGGGCCGCGCGCACCGAGGACCCGGCGGCGCTGCGGCTCGACGTCGGCACGCTCGCGATGGCCTACCTCGGGACCTGGCGTCCGTCCACTTTGGCTTCCGCGGGCCGGATCGAGGCCCGCGATCCGGCCGCGCTCGAGGCGGCGGACGCGCTGTTCAGCACGCGGGCCACTGCCTGGTGCGGTACGTTTTTCTGACAGTGGAAGAACGCCTCAGAGGTGGGGAATCCAGGCATGCGCGCGAGGCTCGTGGTCGGGTTGTGCTGCGCGGGCGCGCTCGCGCTCGCCGGGTGCACCGGTGAGCAGAGACCGGCCGCGCCCCCGCCGTCGTCGGCCAGCGCCCCCACCACACCGCCGAGCTCATCGGACACCGACTCCGGCACGCCTACGCCGTCCCCACCAGGCCGGGTGTTCGACGCCGCGGCGATGGACTCGGCCGTGCGGAAGATCCTCACCGAGAACTACAAGATCAAGAACGTCGGCGAGGTCAGCTGCCCGCCGGGGCGGCCGGTGACCGACGGCGACCGGTTCACCTGCGCGGTCCAGCTCGGCGGCACGGTGAAGAAGGTCCCGATCACGGTGACCGGCGGCGACGGCCAGTACCGGGTGGACGCCCCGGAATAAACCGGATGCCGGGTGCGGACCGGATTGGCATTATCGGTTCCATGACCGATTTCGAGGTACGCCCCGTCGCCGAGGACGAACGCCGGGACAGCCTGGCCGTGCTCATGCAGTCGCTGCACGACAAGCCGCTGACCGACGAGGGCTGGGCGGAGATCGACTCGGCTTGGCGGGCCGAAGGATCGTTCGCAGCCTTCGACGGGGACGCCCCGATCGGACTCGCCCACTCGTTCGAGAACGTCCTCGCCATTCCCGGCGGCCGCACGATCGAGGTCGGCGCGGTCGACGGCATCGGTGTCCGCGCGGACTGGACCCGCCGCGGCGTGCACACCGCCTTGCAGCAGGCCCAGCTCCGTTACTTCGCCGAGCAGGGCAAGGCCATCGCCTGCCTGCACGCGAGCGAGACCACGATCTACGGCCGGTTCGGCTACGGCGTCGCGACTCTCAACCGCACGTTCCGGATCGAGCATCCGGCCGCGCGCCTGCGCGACGGCGTGTCTGCGGGTGGCCACGTCCGCTTCATCAGCCCGGAGGAGGCGGTGAAGCAGGGGCCGGAGCTGTATCGCAGGAGCGGTCTGACCCGGCCGGGCATGGTCGCGCGGCCGGACAGCTGGTGGCCGCTGATGTTCAACGAGGACGCCGGTCCGAAGGGCAAGCGGCGTACCGCCGTCCACAATGGACCCGACGGTGCGGACGGTTTCGTCGTGTACGAGACGATCGATCAGGGAACGCTCGAAGATCCGGAGAAGGGCGCGCTGCTGCGGGTCACGGATCTGCACGCCGCCACCCCCGAGGCCGAAACCGCGTTGTGGGGATTCCTGCTGTCGGTCGATCTCGTCTCCGCCATCCACGTCCGGGACCGGCCGGTCGACGACCCGATTCCGTTGCTGCTGACCGATCCGCGGCACGCCAGGACGCTCGCCATCGAGGACGACCTGTGGGTGCGCGTGGTCGACGTCGAGGCCGCGCTCGCGGCGCGCGCGTACGGCGACGCCGAGCCGGTGGTCGTCGAGGTGACCGACAACCAGCTGGCGGACAACAACGGCCGGTACGAGGTCGGGCCCGGCGATGTCCGGCGCACCGACAAGGCCGCCGGGCTCCGGCTCGGCGTCGACGTGCTCGGCATGCTGTACCTGGGGGAGTGGCGGCCGACCGATCTCGCCAGGGCGGGGCGGATCGAGGTGCTCGACGGGAAAGCGCTCACCCGCGCGGACGCGCTGTTCCCCACCGCGGTGCATCCGTGGTGCGGCACGCACTTCTGAGCAGGGCCGGGTGCTCAGGGCCGGGGCAGCGCCGCGAGCAGACGTTCCACCGAACGGCCGAGATTCCACCGCTCGGCCAGTTCGAGCACCCGGTCCGGATCGGCGGGCGCGTTCGGCACCACATCCGGCCGGGACTGCTCGACCGGCGCGTCGACCGCGACCCGCACGACGGTCGGGGCGACCGCGAGGTACTCGCCCGCGTCGGTGAGCTTGAGCCGCATCTTCAGCGGCAGCCGCGCGTCGCCCGATCCGGCGGCCTCGACGAGTTCCTCCAGCGACCCGAACTGCGTGATGAGCTTCGCCGCGGTCTTCTCCCCGATCCCGGCGACTCCGGGCAGCCCGTCGGACGGGTCGCCCCGCAACGCCGCCATGTCCGCATACGCCGGCCCCGCCTGCGCGGAGGGCACGCCGTACTTCTCGGCGATCTCGGCAGGGCCGAGCACCTCCGCCTTCGCCCAGCCCTTGCCGACGTAGACCACGGCCGTCGGCGTCGGCTCGGTGCGGACCAGCTGGAACAGGTCCCGGTCGCCGGTGATGACCTCGACCGCCGACTCCTTCTCCCGCGTCGCGAGGGCACCGATGACGTCGTCGGCCTCGTAACCCGCAGCCTCGGCGGTGGCGAAGCCGAACGCCTCCAGTACGTCGAGGATGATCGGCACCTGCGGGGTGAGGGTGTCCGGCACCTCCTCGGTGTCGGGCCCGCCGTGCCCGGGCACCGCCACCCGGTGCGCCTTGTAGCTCGGCAGCAGATCGGTGCGGAACTTCGGCCGCCAGTCGGCGTCCAGGCAGGCGACCAGCCGTGACGGGCGGCGGTCGGTGAGGATCCTGGCCAGCGTGTCGGTGAAACCGCGCACCGCGTTGACCGGTGTCCCGTCGGGGGCGGTCATCGAATCGGGCAGCGCGAAGTACGAGCGGAAGTAGAGGCTCGCGGAATCGAGGAGGGCGAGTGGTCCGGTCACCCGCACAGCCTGCCACGTCCGCCGGCTCCGAGCGGGGTACGGCGCACCGGGCACGTCGGCTCTCCGGGCTATCTTGCTCCGCATGACGCACACCGGGACCGAGATCACCGCCGAGCTGGTGCGGGATCTGCTGCACGACCAGCACCCCGATCTGGCCGATCGCCCGGTGCGGCTCGGCGCGCGCGGCTGGGACAACCAGCTGTGGCGGCTCGGTGCCGACCTCGCCGTCCGGTTGCCCTGGGCGACGTCCTCCGCGGACGTGTTGCTGCGCAAGGAACACACCTGGCTGCCCGTCCTCGCCCCGCGTCTTCCGCTTCCGGTTCCCGTTCCGCAGCGCCTCGGCGAGCCGTCCGCGCGGTTTCCGCGTTCCTGGATCGTCACCACCTGGGTGCCGGGCGAGCCCGCCGACCGCGCTCCCGTGACGCGCGCCGCGAAGGCGGCCACCGCACTGGCCGCCTTCCTGACGGCGCTTCACCAGCCCGCCCCGGAAGAGGCGCCAGTGGGCCGGGGCCGGGGCGGTCCGCTGGCCGACCACGACGCGGGTTTCGCCGAGCAACTCGCCGCAGCCACCGAGCTGGGACTCATCCGTGATCCGGACGCCGTTCGCGCGGTGTGGGAAGACGCCGTCGCCGCGCCCGGCTGGTCCGGCCCGGCAGTCTGGCTCCACGGCGACCTGCATCCGGCCAACATCCTCACCGCGGACGGCACCATCTGCGGCGTGATCGACTTCGGCGACCTGTTCGCGGGGGATCCCGCCTACGACCTCTCGGCCGCCTGGCTCCTGCTGCCGGACGAAGCCGCCGAACGCTTCCACGCCGCCTATCGACCGTCACCGGACGCCGCGACCCTGCGCCGCGCCCGCGGCTGGGCGATGGCCCGCGCCCTCGGCGGCATCCTCATCGGCGACGCCGGTGACCACGGCCGCCCGGGCGGCAAACCCACCTGGGGCCCGCCCGCCCACGCCGCGCTGCGACGCCTCATCGCGACCCACCGCTGAGCGTTCACCGGTTCGGTGTCCCGACACGGCCCGGGTGAGCGGGGACGGGGTCCGCAAGGACTAGGCTCGGTCCCATGTCGCGCCGTTCCCTCCACACTCCAGCCCCCGATGCCGCCAGCCTGCGTGCCCGTCTCGACCGCGCCCGTGCCGCCGCGGCGGCCGCCGACACCGACGCGCTGCTGATCGCGCCCGGCTCCGACCTGCGGTACCTGATCGGGCAGGCCGGCGGCTCGTTCGAGCGGCTCACCACGCTCGTGGTGCCCGCCGAGGGCACCCCGGCGCTGGTCGTGCCGAAGCTGGAGGCCCCCGGCTACGCCGACGTCCCGACCGATGACCTCGGTGTCGAGGTGCTGACCTGGGTGGACGGCGACGACGCGTACAAGCTCGTCGCCGACCGGCTCGGCAAGCCCGGCCGCGTCGCGGTCAGCGACTTCACCCCGGCCCTGCACGTGCTCGGGCTGCGTGCCGCGCTCGGCGACGCCGAGCAGACGCTCGCCGGGCCGGTCGTGCGGGAACTGCGGATGCGCAAGGACGCCGCCGAGGTCGCGGCCCTGCGCGCCGCGGGCGCGGCCATCGACCGCGTGCACGCCAGGGTCCACGAATGGCTGCGCCCCGGCCGGACCGAGGCCGAGGTCGGTGCCGACATCAACGCCGCGATCGTGGAGGAGGGCCACACACACGCCGACTTCGTGATCGTCGGCTCCGGGCCCAACGGCGCCAGCCCGCACCACGACGTCTCCGGCCGCGTCATCGAGCGCGGGGACGTCGTGGTGGTCGACATCGGCGGGCCGATCGCCGAGGGCTACAACTCCGACTCGACTCGCACCTACGCGGTCGGCACCCCGCGTGACGCCGACGTCGCCGAGACCTACGCCGTGCTGGAGCGCGCCCAGCGGGCCGCGGTCGAGGCGGTCCGGCCCGGTGTCACCGCCGAGCAGGTCGACGCCGCCGCCCGCGACATCATCGCCGCCGCCGGATTCGGCGAGTACTTCATCCACCGCACCGGCCACGGCATCGGGCTGGACGTGCACGAGGAGCCCTACATCATCGAGGGCAACGCGCTCCCGCTGGAACCGGGCATGGCCTTCAGCGTCGAGCCGGGCATCTACCAGGCGGGCCGATGGGGCGCGCGGATCGAGGACATCGTCGTGGTCACCGACGACGGCGTCGAGGCGCTCAACACCCGGCCGCACGAGCTGCTCGTGCTCGACGCATGAGCGTCGTTCGCGAGCGAACGATCTCGCGGAGCGAGGCGATCGCATGAGTGGATCGGGCCCTTTGGAGCCGCTCGACCAGGCGATCGTGCAGGAGCTGGCCGCCGACGGGAGGCGCAGCTTCACGGATCTGGCCGAGCGGGTCGGGTTGTCGGTCTCGGCGGTGCACCAGCGGGTGCGGCGCCTCGAACAGCGGGGCGTCATCCTCGGCTACACCGCGCGCCTGGACGGCGAGCAGATCGGCCTTCCGCTGACCGCGCTGATCTCGCTGACGCCGAACGATCCGGCCGCGCCGGACGACTACCCGCAGCGGATCCAGCACATCACCGAGATCGAGTCGTGCTACTCGGTGGCGGGCGACGAGTCCTACATCCTGCTGGTGCGGGTCGCCTCGCCGCTGGGCCTGGAGGATCTGCTCCGCCGGATCCGGGAGGCCGCGAAGGTGTCGACCCGGACCACGGTGGTGCTGTCCACGCCGTTCGAGGGCCGGTCTCCGACGCTCTGACCTGCGTGAACCAGAAATCCGCTGGACCGGAAGAACGCTGGTACGATAAAAGGTATGGCAACACGTAAGGTGACTCTCTCACTGGACAGCGGCGCCCTCGAATTCGCCGAGCGCGCCGCGAAGGCACACGGGATCTCGGTCTCGTCCTGGTTGTCGAAGGCGGCCAGGCGCGAGGCGGTCCGTACCGGGTACACCCCGCAGAAGGCCCCGGCGCAGCCCGCCGCGGAGCTGGACGAGGCCGAGCGCAGCGCGGCGGAAAAGGATCTGCGTGCGCAGGGGTGAAGTCTGGACGTACCACCCTCCGACCGATCCTTCCCGGCAGCGCACGGTGGTGCTGCTGTCCTCGGACGGGGTGAACGAGTCCGAGCGGCCGTGGCTGCTCGGCACCGAACTGCTCGACCACGATCCGCAGGACATCCTCGGCGTCGCGATCGACGCGCGTTACTGGGTGTCCACGCTCAACCTGACCCGGCTCTACCGCCCGTGGTTCGACGAGCGCATCGCCGAGATCGACCTGGAAGTGCAGGAGCGCATCGACATCGCGCTGCGTGCCGCGCTCGATCTCTGAACGCCGGGCTTAGCGGGCGACGACCTCCGGCGCGGGATGCAGATGGCCGTCCGGCCCGGCCAGGCAGGTCGCGTTGCCGTCCCGCAGTGCGAGGAACTCGTTGAGGCAGTTCGCGACCTCGGCGTGCCCGTTCGCGTTGGGGTGGAAGGATTCCTGGAGCGCGTGCTGGGCTCGGTCGGCCTGCCCGAGATCGCTCAGCTTCAAGGTCAGCCGCGTGAACCACTCGCGGCTCTGATCCGCGCCGCCGCTGCACGCCTCGTGCCCGGCGCCCGCCTTCGCGAGGTCGAGGAACCGCGCACCGGTCTGCTGCGCCGCCTGTTTCAGCCCGCGCGAGAGCATCGTGACCCCGTCCCGCGCGATCCACTGCAGATCGTCGGGACGGAACGGGCAGCCGTTGAGGTTGCGCAGTTCCTCCGGGATACCGGGACCCACCGGGGTGGCGTAGGACTGCAACACCAGCTGGTAGTCCGCCGGGACATACCCCGCCCTCGCCAGCACCGCCTTGACATCGTCGACGGCCTTGACCACCTTCGGCACCATCGCGTCCACTTTGGACTGCCAGCCCTGTTGCATCGCGACGCTGCACGAGGGCAGGTCGGGGGAGAACCAGGCCTTGAAGCATTCGGTGACCTGCGCGGAGAACTTCGGGTCGTCGTTGGCGCCGACGGCGATCACCACGACCGGCACCCGGTGGTCCTTGACCAGCGTCGCGAGCTGCTGCGCCTGCGAGCCCTCCGTCCACTGCTTGACGTCGCCGAGCGCGACCTGCTCGGCGGGCGCACCGGAACACGCGAGATTGACGCGCTCCAGAAGCCCGGGGAACTTGACCTTCTGGATGAACGCGTTCGGCGAGCGATGGCACCAGTTGCCGTTCGGGCCGTTCGTCTCCGCCGTGTACATCCCGGCGCCCTCGCCGGACACGGTGCTGTCGCCGAGCGCGACGGCGGTCAGCGGGCCGTTTCCGGGCGGGCTGGGCCGCGGGAACGGCTGCCCGTTGCGGCTTTCCGCGCCGAAGAAGACGAACAACCCCGCCAGCACCGCCACGGCGGCGAGCACGAGGGCTCCCCACCACCACCGAAAACGTCGCATCGCCGCCAGTCTACGGATTCCCGGGCCCGGCCCGGTGCTCGTGCCAGTGTCTCGGTGGTCTCAGTCCCGCGCGATCAGCTCGGCGAACCGCTCCGGGCTGACGTTGCCGCCGGAGAGGATCACCCCGACCTGCCCCGGTGCCGGGACGCGGCCGCTGAGCAGGGCCGCGATGCCGGTGGCGCCGCTGGGTTCGAGGACGATCTTCAGCCGTTCGAACGCGAAGCGCATCGCCTCGCGGACCTCGTCGTCGGTCACCAGCGCGACGTCGTCGACGACCTCCCGGTTGATCGAGAACGTCAGCTCGCCCGGGGTCTCCGCGGCCTGGCCGTCGGCGATGGTGCGGGGGACGTCGATCTTGACCCGCTCGCCCGCCTCCAGGGACCGCTTCGTGTCGTCGCCGGCGGCGGGTTCGACACCCACCACCCGGATCCCGGGACGCAGCGCCTTCGCGGCGGTGCCACTGCCCGCGATGAGGCCACCGCCGCCCACCGGGACCACGAGCGTGTCCAGCGCGCCGGCCTCTTCGAGCAGTTCCAGTGCCGAGGTGCCCTGCCCGGCGATCACGTGCGGGTGCTCGTAGGGCGGGATGAGCGTGAGGCCGCGTTCGGCCGCGAGCGCGGCACCCAGCGCGACCCGGTCGCCGGTATAGCGGTCGTAGGTGACGATCTCCGCGCCGTACCCGGCCGTGGCGTCCACTTTGGACTGGGGCGTGTCCTCGGGCATCAGGACCACCGCACTGCTGCCCAGTTCCGCGGCCGCGAGAGCGACGGCCTGGGCGTGGTTGCCCGACGAGTACGCCACGACACCCTTGTTCAGCTGCTCGGGCGCGAGCCGGGAAACAGCGTTGTAGGCGCCGCGGAACTTGAAGGCACCGATCCGCTGGAGGTTCTCGCACTTGAGGAACACCTCGGCCCCGACGCGTTCGTCCAGCGTGCGCGAGCGCAGCACCGGCGTGTGGTGCGCCACACCGGACAGGCGGGTGGCCGCATCGCGGACGTCGTCGAGGGTGACCGCGGGCATGATGCTCCTTGAGAACGAGGTGAGTGATCGTTCTCCAGCATGGGGGATCGGACGTACTGGAGGGAAACGTTTATGACGAACGGAACGGCCGGCCGCGTCTGGCTGATCACCGGCTGCTCGGCCGGTTTCGGCAGGGAACTCGTCCTCGCCGCGCTGGCGGCGGGCGACCGGGTGGTGGCGACCGCGCGGCGCCCGGAGACGCTGGCGGATCTGGAGGAACGCGGACAGGGCCGGGTCCGCGCCGTGGCGCTCGACGTCACCGATCCCGCGCAGGTTTCGGCCGCGGTCGAAACCGCGTACGAGGCGTTCGGCCGCATCGACGTCGTGGTCAACAACGCCGGGCACGGTGCGGTCGGCGCGGTCGAGGAACTGACCATGGACGAGCTGCGCTCGGTCATGGAGGTGATGTTCTTCGGCGCGGTCGAGGTCACCAAGGCGGTGCTGCCGCGGCTGCGGGAGCAGGGCAGCGGCACGATCGTGCAGATCAGCTCGATGGGCGGCCAGGTCACCATGCCGGGGTTCGGCGCGTACTGCGCGGCGAAGTTCGCGCTGGAGGGGCTTTCCGACGCGCTCGCCGCCGAGGTCGCGCCGTTCGGGGTGCGGGTGCTGATCGTCGAACCGGGCGCGTTCCGGACCGAGTTCGGCGGTGGCCGGATGCAGCGGTCCCGGGAGATCGACGCCTATCACCTGTCCGCGGGGCCGACGCGGGCGGCAGTGGACACAATGGACGGTGCACAGCCGGGCGACCCGGCCAAGGCGGCCGCCGCGATCGTGCGCGCGGTGGACAGCGAGAACCCGCCGCTGCGGCTGGCACTGGGTGCGGACGCGGTGGACGGGATCCGTGCCCAGCACCAGTCACTGGCCGACGACCTGACCGCGTGGGAGGACGTCAGCCGCTCGACCGCGCTCTGACTGTCCGTGGGGGCCTCCCCAGGGGACTCCGGGTCTCTCGGGGAGGCCCCCACGGACCGCGGCGGTCACAGTGGGCGGGTTCGGTTCGTCAGAGCACTGACGGATGTCGATGGAGGAAAGCGACCGATGGACGAGAACGAGTTCCTTGCCGAGCGGTTCGAGGCACACCACTCACACCTGCGCGCGGTCGCCTACCGCATGCTGGGCTCGCTGAGCGAGGCCGACGACGCGGTGCAGGAGGCGTGGTTCCGGCTGAGCCGCGCGGACACCGCCGAGGTCGAGAACTTCGGGGGCTGGCTGACCACCGTGGTCGGCCGGGTGTGCCTGGACATGCTGCGCTCGCGCAAGTCGAGGCGGGAGGAACCGCTCGGCGTCCACGTTCCGGAGCCGCTGGTGAGCCGCGCCGACGGCCTCGACCCGGAGCAGGAGGTCCTGCTCGCCGACTCGGTGGGCCTGGCGCTGCTGGTGGTGCTGGAGATGCTGGCCCCGGCCGAACGGCTCGCGTTCGTCCTGCACGACATGTTCGGCGTGCCCTTCGACGAGGTGGCGGGCATCGTGGGCCGGTCGCCGGCGGCGACGCGTCAGCTCGCCAGCCGCGCTCGCCGTCGCGTCCAGTCCACCGCGCCGATGCCCGACGCCGATCTGGATCGGCAGCGAGAGGTACTCGACGCATTTCTCGCCGCTTCGCGCGGAGGCGACTTCGACGCGCTCGTGGCGGTTCTCGATCCGGATGTGGTGCTCCGCGCCGACATGGGTGTCACCGCCGAAGGCCTGTCCGCGGTCGTGCGGGGCGCGGAGAACGTCGCCAAGCGCGCCCTGATGTTCGCACGGTTCTCGCACCTCGCTCGGCCCGCGCTCGTCAACGGCGCCGTCGGGCTCGTCACGAGCCGCGAAGGCGAGCCGGTCGGGGTCATGGGCGTCACCGTCCGGAACGGCCGGATCGTCGAGATCGACATCCTCGCAGACCCGGCGCGCCTGGCCGGTCTGGACCTGACGGTGCTGGAGGACTGAAGGCTCAGTCGAGCAATGCGGTCAGGACGCCGTCGAGGAGCCGGACGCGGCGGTCGGCGATGCGGTGCACCTCGTCGTCGTGGGTCGCGACGACGACCGCCGCGCCCTCCTCGGCGCACCGGCGCAGCAGCCGCAGGACACGCGGTGTGCTGCCCGCGTCGAGGTGCGCGGTCGGCTCGTCGGTGAGCAGCACCCGCGGCCGCCCGCTGACCGCGCGGGCGAGCGCGACCCGTTGCTGCTGGCCGAAGGAGACCTCCAGCGGGTAGCGGTCGCCGAGGTCGCCGATGCCGAGTTCGTCGAGCAGCTCGGCCACCCTGGCGGTGATCGCGCCGTCGCCGGGCCGGGGCACGTCGGAACGCAGCCGCAGGGGTAAGGCGACGTTCTCGGCGATGGTGAGTTCGTTCGCCAGCCCGAGCGCCTGCGGCAGCACCGCGCAGGTGTGCCAGGGTGGCGCGCCGGTGATCGGGACGCCGTCGAGCAGGACGCGGCCCGAGTCGGGGGAGTCGAACCCGCACAGCAACGCCAGCAGCGCGCTCTTGCCGGAACCGGAGCGGCCCGACACGGTGACCAGCTCACCCGCGTCGACGTGGAGTTCGAGCCCGCGCAACACCTCGACGTCCCCGCTCGGGTGAGCGAAACTTCGCCGCAGTGCGACCGCGCGCACCAGCGAGTCGTCGGCGGCTTCGGCGGTCATCGCGTCCCTCCGGGTTCCCCGCCGTCCGCGGTGGTGGTTTCGACACCTTCGAGTTTTCCCTTGTGCAGCCGGGCGATCCGGTCGCCGAGGGAGATGAGCCGTTCGTCGTGGGAGGCCACGAGCACCGCGAAGTCCTGGTCGACGAGGAACCGCAGCGTGTCGAGCACGAGATCGGCGGAGGCCTCGTCGAGCTGGGACGTCGGTTCGTCGGCCAGGATCACCGACGACTGCCGGGCCAGCGCGCACCCGAACGCGAGCCGCTGCTGCTGCCCGCCCGACAGCGCCGAGATCCGCCAGCGCCCGGTCCCGTCGAGCCCGAGCTGGCGCAGGATCTCGTCCGGGCGGCATTCGGTGCGGGCGGATTCGGCGGCGGCCCGCAGGTTGTCGGCGACGTTGAGATAGGAGAAGAGGTTGTCCGGCGGGTTCTGGAAGATCAGCCCGAGGTGGTCTCGCCGCAGGGCCCGGCGTTCGGAATGCCGCAGCTTCCCGGTGTCGGCGCCCTGGAACGTCAGCGTGCCGCGGGCGGGCCGCTCCAGCAGGCCCAGCACCCGGAGCAGGGTCGACTTCCCGGAACCGGACGGCCCGGCGAGCACGGTCAGTCCCCGCGCGGGGATGTCGATGCCGATCTCGTCGACACCGGTGACCACCCCGGCGGGCGTCGGGTAGTCGACGCCGATGCCGCGCAGCTGGAAAATCGGTTTACTGGGCACGAATCAGCTCCGCGGTCCGTGCGGTGCGGACCGACCGCACCGCGAGCCAGCCTGCCAGCGCCACCACGAGGGCGCCCACGCCGCAGACGATCAGCACGAACGGTGCCAGGTCGGGCAGTTCCGAACGGGGCGCGAGGAACGTCGCGGGGTCGAACCGCGACACCGAAAGGCCCGCGACGGAGACCCCGCACACCACTCCGACGACGACCGCCAGCCCGCTGAGCGCGCCCAGTTCCATGAGGTGACTGGCCAGCAGTGCCCTCGGCCGCATGCCCATCCGCAGCACCAGCGCCCCGGCGAGCGCGTTCTGCCGCCGTCTGACCTCGACCGCGACGAGCAGCGCGAGCACCGCGACCACGCCGAGGACGGTACCCAGCAGTGCGACGAAGGAGAACGTCCACGACACGACGTAGAAGGGCAGCGCGTCGAGCGCGGCTTCGCGGCTGATCCGGTTGGGCTGGGTGAGCCCGATTTTGGTCAGTGCGGCGGAAACCACGCTCATCGGCGCGCTGGAAAGCACACTCCACTTGGGAACGGAGTACAGCTGCGAGCCGGTGAGCGCCGCCCGGGAAATCACGTAGCCCGGGTTGGTGCCGATGATCGGGAACATCGGGACGTCGCCGATCGGGGCCGCGTCGGCGAGCCCGTACGGCAGCGCGGCGGTCTGGGCGCGGGTGTGCCCGACACGGATCGCGGGGATGCCCTGTCCGCCCACCGGGCCGAGCTTGTCCAGCAGGGCCTTGGCGTCGGCGGACAGTGCTTCGGCCGCGGCCGCGTGGCGGAAGGTGGCCGGATCCACCACCAGCACCACACTGCCGGTGCCGGTCAGCTCCCCGACGATCGTGCTGGTGCCGCGGAGTTCGGCGGGCATCGGGATGCTGCCCATGCCGAGCGTGCTTTCGGTGTCGATGCGGGTTTCGGCGCCGACGAACACCGCCGACTTCGTCCGCAGCGCGTCCTCCTGACCGCGGGCGATCCCGGTCCCGGTGGCGAGGGTGCCGATGGCCAGTGTGCCGATCACGAGCACCCCGGTGACCGGGGCCCGCGCGCTGGCGAGTCTGCGGATCGCCAGCTGCAGCGCCGGACGTGACCACAGCCGCGCCCGGTGGGAGGCGTGCAGCGCCAGCCAGGCGATGCGCGCGGCGAGCAGGCCGACGGTGAGCACGACGAACACCGGGTAGGTCAGTGCGAGCGGGTCGACCTGGGGGAGCGGGTTGCCCAGCTTGGACGCGTCGCCGTAGTCGACGAGCCGGTTCCAGCCCAGTACCGCCAGCCCCGCGGTCGCCAGTTCCCACGGGACGAACATCAGCAGCCGTGCGGCGCCGCGGCCACGCCGGACCCGGCCGAGTTCGAACTCGCGGTGCGCGCGGATCGCGACCACGCCGGCGAGCAGGATCAGGGCCAGCCCGAGCACGCCCCCGGCGACCAGGCCCGCCGAAAGTTCCGAGCCGCTGTCGGGTTCGCCTGGTGGTCCGTACACGCTCAGCAGGAGGCGGGCCAGGAACGCGCCGGCGGCGCCGCCGAGCAGGATCGGCAGCCCGAGTTCGGCGACCGCGAGCATGCCGAGCGCGGCCGGGCCGCTGCCCCGCGCCGAAAGCAGGCGGAGCTGCGGCTGGCGCCGTTGATACCACTGCAGGGCCACCGTGCCGATCCCGGCGCAGCCGACGAGGACGCTGATCGCGGCCAGCGGCAGAATCGAGACGAGGACGTTGTCGCGGGCTTCGTGGCTGATCTCGGTGGAACGCTGGAACGGCGTCGACCCGATGACAACGTTGGCAAGACCTTGTGTGGCAAGGTCGGCGCGGACGTCCTCGACGAGTGCCTTCGACCGCGCCAGCAGGTCGTCGGCGGCGCTCACGGTGGTGGGAGGCGGCTCGTAGAACGAGATGTGGAGATTGCTCAGTCCGGGCAGCCCGACGGCGCGCACCGTGTCGTCGAAGGTCTTCCGGTCGGTGGCGAACATGACCGAGTCGAGCGGATCGTTCGCCAGCCGGTTCACGACCGCGGAACGCTGCTGGGAACACCACCACCGGGGCGGCGGATCGAGCAGATCCGCGTAGAGCCCGGTGACCGGCGGCAGGGCGGTTCCGTGAAAGCTGGGCCGGGTGCCGACACCGATGTGCTGGGCTCCCGCGACGACCTCGCCGAGCCACACGCCCGGCGTCCGCGACCCCCGCAGCATCGTCAGGTGGTCCAGACCGGCCTGCTCGCGGTAGCCGAGCACCACCTTGTAGTAGGGAACGCCGTTGAATTCGGTGTTGAACAGGACCGGCGTGTACATCCCGGTGGCGGGTGCGGTGAATCCCCGGGCGGCGGCGTGGCGGCGGACCGTGTCGAGGACCGCCGGGACGGCGCTCACCGGGACGCCGTTCTTGGCGAACACCGGGCCGTACTCGTCCGGACAGACCGTGCCGGTCTGATAGGCGACCGTGGCGCCGCCCGCGGCCGCCGCCTGCAGCACGGCCGCGGTGCCGAGGAAACAGGCGAGCAGCGCGGTCACCGCGGCGACGATGAGCGTCAACGGACTCGACAACGCCGTCCGTGGCGCGGCGCGCCAAGGCTTGGTGACTCTCAGTCGGCCGAATTGCCCCCAGCTCACCCGCATGGCTGCCGACGCTACCGGGAGATCCGCCTGGTGAGAACGCCATTATCGATTTTGTTGCATACGCTCAGTATCGGATTCCGGACCCGGCGGTACCGCTTCACCCGAATGCCGTGGTGAGGACCAGTGTGCCGCAGTGGTCCAGACCTTGACTTGATCAATGGTCTAGTCCAATCCTGGAGAACGCTTCCCGCCGTGCCTCGCCGCGGTACGGCTCCCCACAGCAATCCCGAGACAGCGATGTCCCGACTGCACTGGAGTGCAGAATGTCCCGACACAGACGCCTTCGCGCCCTGTTCACCTCCCTCGCCTCCGCGGTGCTCGCGGCCGGTGTCCTGCTCACCGGATCCGGCACCGCGCACGCCGCCACCCCGTTGCCCGCGCACGTGTTCGCCCCGTACTTCGAGGCATGGACCGGCGAAAGCCCCGCGAACCTGGCCCAGCAGTCCGGCGCCAAGCACCTGACGATGGCTTTCCTGCAGGCCGCCACCAAGGGCTCGTGCACCGTCTACTGGAACGGCGACACCGGGATGCCGGTCTCGCAGGCCACCTTCGGTGCCGACATCGCCACGATCCGGTCCCGCGGCGGCGACGTCATCCCGTCCTTCGGCGGCTACACGGCCACGCACAACGGCACCGAGATCGCCGACAGCTGCACCGACGTGGACCAGATCGCCGCCGCGTACGAGCAGGTCATCACGACCTACGACGTGCCGCGCCTCGACTTCGACATCGAGGACAACTCGCTGACCAACGCCGCCGGGATCGACCGGCGCAACAAGGCGATGAAGAAGGTCGAGGACTGGGCCGCCTCCACCGGTCGCTCGATCCAGTTCTCCTACACGCTGCCCACCACGACCTCGGGGCTGGCCGAAAACGGGCTCGCCGTGCTGCGCAACGCGGTCTCCAACGGCGCGCGGGTCGACGTGGTGAACATGATGACCTTCGACTACTACGACAACGCCACGCACAACATGGCCGAGGACACCAAGACCTCGGCGAACGGCCTGGTCTCCCAGCTGGGCGCGCTCTATCCGGGCAAGACGGAGCCGCAGCGCTGGGCGATGGTCGGGATCACCGAGATGATCGGCGTCGACGACTTCGGTCCCGGCGAGACGTTCACGACGGCCGACGCCACCACGGTCTACAACTGGGCGGTTTCGAAGGGCATCAACGAGCTGTCGTTCTGGGCGTTGCAGCGCGACAACGGCAACTGCCCCGGCGGATCCGCCGCGGACAACTGCTCGGGCATCGAGCAGCCGCTGTACTACTTCAGCAAGACGTTCGCACCCTTCACCGGCGGAAATCCGGTCCCCGGCAACGACTTCTCGGTGACTTCCAGCCCGGGAACCGGCTCGGTCGACCCCGGCGGCTCCCTCACCGCGTCGATCGCGACCGCCGTCACCGGCGGGAAGCCGCAGCAGGTCAGCCTCGCGGTCACCGGCGCGCCCTCGGGAGCCACGGTGACGATCAGCCCGTCCACGGTGACCGCGGGGGAAAGCGCGAAGCTGTCGATAGCCACGACCGCGGCTACTGCCTCAGGCAGCTACCTCCTGACGATCACCGGCACCGCCGCCTCCGGCAGTCACACCGCGACCTACACCCTGACCATCAACGGCGACACCCCGTCGGGCCCTGTCCTCAACGCCGGGTTCGAATCCGGCGCGCTGAGCCCGTGGACCGCCGTGGCGGGCGATTCGGTCGTGTCCTCGCCGGTGCACTCCGGTTCGCACGCCCTGCAGGCGGCGGCCACCGGTTCGTCCACCGGGGAGGCGAGCCAGAACCTCACCCTGGCGCCGAACCACGCGTACACGCTCAAGGCCTGGGTGCAGGGCAGTTTCGCCTATCTCGGTGTCCGCGGCGGCGCGACCGCCAGCTCGTGGACCTCGGCCACCGGCTGGACCCAGCTGTCGGTGCCGTTCACGACCGGCGCGTCCGGCGCGGTGACGGTGTACGTGCACGGCTGGTACGGCCAGGGCAACGTCTACGCGGACGACTTCACCATCACCTGAGCGCGGCATTCTGGAGGATGGCCCGCGGTGTGGTGATCCGGGAAGACTGAGCACGGCCGGATCACCACACCGCGAGGAGAACCCATGCCGCACATCCCCGTCGACGAGAACCTGCCCGGAATCGTCGGACTGCTCGCGTTCCGCCCCGAAACGGCCGCGCCGCTCAACCAGCTCGCCGAGGTGCTGCTGCGCGGGCCGAGCAGCCTGACGGTCGGGGACCGGGAGCTGATCGCCGCCGTCGTCTCCCGTGCCAACGAGTGTCAGTTCTGCTCCCGCAGTCACGCCGCGGTGGCCGCCGAAGCACTCGACGGCGGGATGCCCGTGGTGGACGCGGCGTGCCAGAACGTCGACCACGCCCCGGTGTCGCCGAAGATCCGCGCCTTGCTGAAGATCGCGCTCGCGACGCGGGAGAGCGGGCGCGCGGTGACCGGCGAACTGGTCGCGGCCGCGCGCGGCGAAGGGGCGACGGACATGGAAGTCCACGACACGGTCCTGATCGCCGCGGCGTTCTGCCTGTACAACCGCTACGTCGACGGGCTCGGCGCGGCCACCCCGGACAACGCCGAGCTGTACCGGCAAATGGGTATCCGGCTACTGGAGAACGGCTACCTCGGGACCGGCACCCGCCCCTGAACAAGGGACTCCGGTCAGTACCGTGGGCGGCAGCCCGTTGACCGGAAGGCGGCTCGATGACCGACCACGACCTCAGTGGCTTCTCGCGGGAGGACTTCACCCACGACGGCGTGACGCACGCCGTCCACCGGCGCGGGACCGGGCCCGCCGTGATCGTGATGTCCGAAGTCCCCGGCATCACGCCGAAGGTCGCCGAGTTCGCCGAGCGGGTCGCCGCGATCGGCTGCACCGTGGTCATGCCGGACCTGTTCGGGCGAGCCGGGCGGGACCCGAACCCGGCCGCCCACGGCTACGCGGCGATGCTCGCCTACGGGGTCGAGACGATGGCCAAAGTGTGTGTCAGCAAGGAATTCACCCTGCTGGCGACCGGCCGCTCCTCCCGGGTGGTGACCTGGCTGCGGGCGCTGGCCGCCCGCGAACACGAACGTTGTGGCGGGCCCGGCGTCGGCGCCGTCGGGATGTGCCTGACCGGCGGATTCGCGCTGGCGATGGCGGTCGACGACCGGTTGCTCGCGCCGGTGCTTTCGCAGCCGTCGCTGCCGTTGGCGATCGGCCGCCGGCGCGCGGGCACGATCGACATCTCGGCCGCGGACCTCGCCGTGGTGAAGGACCGTTGTGCCCGCGAGGGGCTGCAGGTGCTCGGAATGCGTTTCCGCGGCGACAAGTTCGTACCCGAGGCACGATTCGGGTTCCTGCGCCGGGAACTGGGCGACGCGTTCGTAGCCGTCGAGCTGGACGACGAGGACGCCAACCCGGAAGGTGTGCTCCCGCCGCACTCCGTACTCACCGAGCACCTCGTCGACAGCCCCGGCACCCCGACCCGGATCGCGCTCGATCAAGTGCTGGACCTGTTCCGCACCAAGCTGCTCGGACCGGTCGACGAGCACGCGTGACCAACGCCCGTGGCCGTCCGTGCCGGGAACACGGACGGCCACGGGAGGACGAGGCTCAGTGCCCGGTGCAGCGGTAGCTCGACGCCGCCGCGGGGTCACCGTGCCCGGTATAGCGTGAGACCTGCGGGTACGGGCAGAGGTTTCGCGTCGCGGAGCCGTCGGTGGTGGCCGCCGCGAGGGTGGCCGGTGCCTTGCCGTGCTCGACCCAGTCCACCAGCGTCCCCAGCGGATCGGTCGGCCGCGGCCCGGCGCCACCGCCACAGTGTTCGACGCCAGGGGCGAGGAACAGGCGGTAGAAGTCGTTCACGCGGTCGGCGCCGCCCATCCGCCGCTCCACCTGCCGCCGGTACTGCAGGGTGCCGCCCGGCGGGATCAGCTGGTCGGCGGTGCCGACGTAGGTGAGTAGCTTGCCCCCGGCCCGGCGGAACGCGGACAGGTCGGGGTCCGCGGTGCCGATCGTGCTGTCGTACTCCCTCGCCGACTGGCGGAACAGCTCGGTGAACTGGTCGTAGGTGATCGTCGCGGTGTCGAACTCCGGCTGCTTCTTCAGGAAGCTCTGCACCCATTTGACGGCGACGGGAAACCCGGGCGCGGACAGGGTGCCGTCCGGTGCGGCCTGGGTACCGGCCAGCCAGGTGAAGTCCGCGCCCTTCGGCAGGCCCGCCCACAGCTTCCGGCCGTGGCCATCGGCCGGTCCCGCCCAGATCTTGCGCACGACGTCAGCGTCCGCGGCCGTCACAGTGATTTCCTTGCCCTCACAGGGAATTCGGGAGCCCACGAGGGAGCGGGGATCGTAACCGCACTCGTCGGGGCGGTCGATGACGCCGTTGGTGACTCCGTCGTTCGGGTCGCAGGCCTTGATCGCGGCCTTTCGGAAGGCGTCGAGCACACAGTTGGCGACGAAGTGGTGGTCGTTGTTCATCACGACCTTCGGCCACAGGGTCGCGACCGCGAACCGCGTCCAGTCGACCGCCGGAGCGTTGGCCAGGACGCCGTCGAAGTCGCTCGCGTAGTTCTGGGCCTCGGCGTAGCCCTGACGTCCGCCGGTCGAGCAGCCGTTCCAGTACGCGTACGAGACGGCCCGGTGGTAGAACTTCCGGGTCACGTCCTTGCCGATCACGGCCGATTCGTGCACCGAACGGGTCGCGAAGTTCGTCAGCAACGGCTGGTCGACCGTGCCATCCGCCTTGAGTGCCCAGCGGGTGTCGAGCGGGTCGGAGGACACCCCGGCGTCGGTGGTCACGCCCGCGTAGCCGTCCTTGACCGCCTGGACCAGGGGCGCGCCGAAGTCCCCGGCGGCGTAAGCGCTTCCACCGACCGCCTGCAGCCGGCCCGTCCAGCCGGTTTCCGGCAGGGTGACCGCGATCCTGACGTGGTCGTTCGCTCCGGAATGACCGAGGATGACCGTGATCTCGCAGTACGCCGGGACGTCGGTGACCGACGTGGCAGGGCTCAGCGGGGTGGCCGGGAACGAGACGGTGCCGCCATGGTGACGGACCGCTCGCACCGTCTCGATCCTCGCCCCGGCCGGAGCGGTGACCGGGAGCGCCGTACAGCTGGACGTCGTCGCTTCGGCCGCCCGGACCACGGACTCCGTGGCGGTGGGCTGCGGTGTCGCGCTCGTCGTGAGCGGGACCAGCACGGCGAGCGGCACCGCGGCCGTCAGCAGTTTCGTTACGAGGCTCATCAGCTTCCTCTTCGGGATGTCCGCACGGGAACCCGGCTTTCGGTGGTAGGTGTCGGCAGGCCGTCGTACTCGACGAAGTAGCTCGCCAAGCCAGTGATGAAAACGGCGTAGTGGCGGGTTTTTCCCTCGTCCGGAATGGACCGTGACGTCCGGTCACCGGGGGACGAATGCTCTTCCACGGCGGTCACTCGAACGAACAGCCGGGATTCGGGACGTCCACGGCCAGTGGTTGCCCGACGGGGTTCCGGTAGAGCACTTCGAGCACGACCGGGGTCTCCCCGAGGTTACGTCCGATGTGGACGTAACCGGGCCCGCTCTGTTCGGCGATGACCGCTCCGGCGTGATAGACACCGTCGCTCGCACAGGTGGAGTCGTGGTGACTCAGCACGCCCTGCTTGACGACGCCGCGCACCGGGCCTGGGTGGAAATGCCAGCCCGTACTGCCGCCCGGCGCCAGCGTGATCTCCTTCAGTACGTACTCGGTGCCGTCGGCCACACGGTCGAAGATCGTGACCGCGGTGACGCCTCTGCCGGGTGTCGCGTGCGCGGCCCCTGGCAGCACGGCGAGGGACAGGCCCGCGGCCGCTGTCGCGGCGACCACGAAGCGACAAGCCTTGTGCATCGGATGGGTCCTTTCGGTGAACCGTCCTTTCCGGACGGTCGGAGCTAGCGTGGCGCGGCGGCCGAGCGCAGATGGCGGCTGACGTCGCCGACGAGGGTGATGCGGACGTTCCGCTCGACGAACCGCCATCGCCCGTCGTCGCGGGCGAACCGGTCGTGGTACCGGCCGCCGGCGACGGGTTGGAAGGGCAGCTCGGGCAGTGCCTGGAACACGGTGACGTAGGAACGTGCGGTCGCTGTGCCCGCCTCTTCGTCGACCTCGATCGCGAGATTGGTGGTGACGTGGTGGGTCTTCGGCGTGCCGTCGGCGTAGACGATCAGCGTGTCGCGGAACATCTTTTCGATCGCTTCGCGTCCGCTCACCGGCTCACCGCTGCCGGTGAAGGTGGCGTCGGCCAGCAGGACGCCGAGCCCCGCGAAATCGCCGTCGTCCACGAGTTCGGCGTACCGGGCGATCAGGTTCTCGATGGCTCGGCAGCTCGGCCCTGGACCGGCCATCACGCGACGGTGGCGTCGAGGGTGACCTCGATATTGCCCCGGGTCGCCTTCGAGTACGGGCACACCTGGTGCGCGCCGTGAGTCAGTTCGTCGGCGGTGGCCTGGTCGATGCCCGAGGCCTCGAGGTGCAGCACCGCGCTGAGCTTGAATTCTCCCGCGTCGGTGTCGTGGTGCAGCGTGACCTCCGCGACGACAGCCAGGTCCTGCAGCTTGACCTTCTTCACGCTCGCCACCCGGCGCACGGCGCCGACGAAGCAGGACGCCCAGCCCGCGGCGAACAGCTGCTCCGGGTTCGTGCCCCCACCCGCGCCGCCGAGCGCCTTGGGCACGGCGAGCCCGATGTCGAGCACCCCGTCGTCGGAGGTGGCGCGGCCCCCGTTGCGGCCCTCGGCGGTGGAAGTGGCGACAGCGGTATAGGTGACTTCAGACATGGGCTTTCCTTCTCGTTCCCGGTTTCCTGCGTGCCGGACACACGCTAGGAACCAGGGGAAAGCCGCGGCGACCGTCGGATGACGTCACCCGGGTACGTCATCGTCCTGTCCAGCCTGGGGCGCTGCCGGCGGACCGGCCCGGGAAGCTGTTCACGATGGGCCTGGTCACCAACCTGCTCAACCCCAAGATCGCCATCATGTACGTCTCGCTGCTGCCCCAGTTCGTGGTCCCGGCGCAGGGCAGCGTCGCGGCGCAGAGCTTGACGCTCGGCCTGGTCCAGATCACCATCGCGATCACCGTGAACGGCCTGATCGCGATGTCCGCGGGCTCGATCGCCCGGTTCCTCGGCGACCGGCCCGGCTGGCTGAAGGCCCAGCGCTACGTGATGGGCATGGTGCTCGGCGTGCTGGCGGTGCGGATCGCCGCGGACCGGTCCCGCGCGGTCGTCACCGCCACACCATGATGGGCCCCAAGGCCTGGTGGCAACCGGGGAGTGCCTTACGCCGGGGTGTCTGGCCGACGTGCCCGCCCAGGTCGGTCAACGGCGCACCCGATGGCGCAGGTGAAGCACCCGGTTGCCCTGAATCACCACGTCGGGATCCTCCAGCAGGTGCTGCGCGTGGACCGATCCGAAGTAGCGCTTGCCGGACCCGAACACGACGGGTACGACGTCCATGCGCACCTCGTCGACAAGGCCCGCGGCGAGCACCTGGCCACCGACGTCGCCGGCGGCGACCTCGACCAGCCGGTCGCCCGCGAGTTCCTGCGCCTTGACCACGGCTGCCTCGATGCCGTCGACGAAGTGAAACGGCGCCTCGGGGTCCCAGCCCTCAGGCTCCGGCCGGTGCGTCACGACGACCACGTGGTCGATCCCGCTCGGAGGCTTCCCGTCCCAGCCGTCCGTGATGTCGAAGACGTGGCGGCCGGCGATGGTCACCCCGATCTGGTCCCAGTACGGCCGGGTGTAGTCGTAGGACCTCCGCGATACCTTGAGCGCTCCGCTCTCGTCCAAGGGGACGTCACCGCTGGACAACCAGTCGAACAGCGGTCCGGGCTGGTCGTTCTCGTCCGCGATGAAGCCGTCCACCGACACCGAGCCGTACATGACCACCTTGCCCACGGGGCTCTCCTCTGCTTCGGGGCCCCCCAAATTAACGTGTCGTGAGCTGTCGCTCTTGTAAGAAATCAATCGGCGGGCAGCGGCCAGCCTGCCAGCACGTGGCCGGGATGTTCGCGCAGGAACCGCCGCCGGATTTCGAGGTACCGGGTCGGCGTGAGCCCGGTGAACTCCCGGAACTCGTGGCCGAAGTGGGCCTGGTCGAAGTAGCCGGCCCCACTGGCGAGGTCGCTCCAGTCGATCGGTCCGGCGGGGTCGATCGCGAACACGGTGGCGGTGAGGCGGTAGGTGCGGGCCAGCCGCTTCGGCGTGACGCCGATGAGCTGCTTGAACCGCTGTGCCAGATGGGTGCTGCTGACACCGGCTGCCACGCTCAGGTCGCCGATCGCCATCGCCCCGCTGGTCGCCGCGAGGACGCTGCTCGTGTGGCGGACCAGCCCCAGGCCGGCGGTCTCGCCCAGCCGTCGCATCAGCTCTTCCTCGAGCAGCGTCAGCATCTCGTGCGGTCCGTCCGCCGTGGCCAGCCGGTCTCGCAGCTCGGCAACGGCGGGCCGGCCCCAGACCTGCTCCACCGTCACCGGCCGGTCGCACATTTCGGCCGCGGGCATCGGCAGGAACGGCGCCGCCCCCCACGGCTTGAAGTGCACGCCGACGGAGCGAGTCCGGGGTGGGTAGCCGAACTCCACCGCGCGGGTGGGCATGGTGACCACGCAGCCGTCGGCGTACTCGGCCGTCGCGATGCCGGTGCCGGCGCGGATGCGGAACGGCGCCCCGAGGTTGACAATGAGCAACGCCGCGGGCATCGGCGGCAGCGTCAGCCGGGCGTACGGTGGGGTGCCCTCCAGGTAGTAGATGTCGTCGATCAGCCCGTCCAGCGGCGGTCGCGGCACTCTGGACACGTACTCCACGCCCACAGCATCGCCGACGCCCCGCCGGTGTCACGCGCCGGGCTCGAGTCAGCTGGTTGATAGGCGTGGTGGAGGCCGCTGCGGTGCAGCTTCGTCAGTTGGTCTGCGTGTTGGTCAGGTGCACGCCGATGTAACCGATGTAGACACACGGCGTGCTTGGGTGACCGTCGTAGACGTACATTCTGGGGCTGCGCATACCGATCCTCGCGAGCTTGAAATGCGAGGTCATCGCGATCCGTCCGGACGGATCGACGTCCTCCGGCACCGGGAACACCCGGTCCTCCCCGTACGCGTTCATGGTGGCCCTGGTTTCCGAGCGGCCCCACTTTTTCTTGCCGATCGCGCGGTAGCCGGAAGGCGGGTTCGTGAGGTACTGGTCGAGTCCGCCGTTCCAGTCACCGGATTTCCGCGCGGTGACATAGTCTTTGAGACACAGCACGGATTCCCACGCGGTCCGCAGGGCGGCGTTATTGGTGTCGATCTGGTTGAGCTTGGCGACTTCCGCCGGGTCTCCGGTCAGGTCACGTACTCGGCAGGACCTCGGCGGCGATGTCCTCCGTGGATTGATTGCGATCCGTTTGATCGGATGGCGTCCGGACGACGGCACGGCGATCGCTGTGGCGAGCCGCCCGCGATTGCATACACGCGCCACCCGGACGGCTGTGTTCACTCCGATTCGCTGTCGGATTCGCTGTCGGATAACTGCCGCCAGTGGACCGGGTTGGCACTGGTGGACTGGCGGCAAACGCTGTGACACTTCGACAGGTGCCTGACCAGCGGTATATCCGCTGGTCAGGCACCGCTTTGCGGTCTTCTTCCACCGCGCGGTTCGCCCGTGGCATGGCAGGGATCCCGTGACGGTTAGCCGCAGCTCGCGGATCCCTCGCCCGGCCGCGGGCAAGCGGTCGGGATCATGTGCTCGGGTCAGCGGGACTACTGGTCGGTCCACCACTTTTGCCCGGCCGCCGGCAGCGTCTGGATCGGGTCGTAGTAGGGGTAACGACGTCGCAAGGCCTCCGGGTCCTCGTGTTCGATGCCGGTCCGGTAGTTCTTGGTCCAGTAGGAAATGCCCAGCTCGCGGTCGTACTCGGCGAGCTGATGGACCCAGCGCTTTCCGACGTAAGGCACGTCGCAGACGATCCGCGGGGTGGCGTAGCCGGGGAGGTAGCCCATGATCGCGTGCTGCAGTTCCTGAGCCTCCCAGACCGCGACGCGCCAGTGCTCCGCGTTCGGGATCATGTCGCACATGTAGAAGTAGTACGGCAGGATGTTCGCCTCGCCCTGCAAGGCGAAGCACAGGTCGAGCAGTTCGGCGGGTGTCGCGTTGACCCCGCGCATCAGCACGCCCTGGTTGCGCACGTCCCGCACCCCGACGTCGAGCGCGGTGCGTGAGGCCTCGGCCACCAGCGGGGTCACCGACTGGGCGTGGTTGACGTGCGTGTGGATGGCGAGGTTGACGCCGCGCCGCCGCGCGGTTACCGCGACTCGCTGCAGGCCCTCGACGACCTTCGGCTGGATCCAGTGCTGCGGCAGCGCGGCCAGTGCCTTGGTCGCGAGCCGGATGTCCCGCACGGTCTCGATGTCCAGCAGCCGCATCAGGAACGACTCCAGCTGCGGCCACGGCACGTTGGCCACGTCGCCGCCGGACACGACCACGTCCCGCACGCCGGGGGTCTTCTTGAGGTAGTCGATCATCGCGTCCTGGCGGTCGACCGGTTTGAGCGCGAGCTTGTGCTTTTCGATCTGCTCGGTGGAGTTGCCGACCAGGTCCATCCGGGTGCAGTGTCCGCAGTACTGCGGACAGGTGGAGATCATCTCGGCGAGCACCTTGGTCGGGTAGCGGTGGGTCAGCCCCTCCACGACCCACATCTCCGCCTCGTGCAGCGAGTCCCGCTCGGAATGCGGGTGGCTCGGCCACGTCGTGTCACGGTCGCTGCGGACCGGCATCATGTACCGCCGGATCGGGTCGGCGTAGAAGGCCTCGGTCACCTCCGCCGGGTCGGTCCCCGCGGCCGGCGCCATCGTGTTGATCATCTGCGGCGGCAGCAACATCGACATCGTGGCCATCTCGCGCTGGTCTTCGAGCAGATCCTCGTAGAAGCGCTCGTCCAGCAGGTCACCCATCAGGGCGCGCAGCTGCTTGACGTTGCGGACGCAGTGCACGCGCTGCCACTGCGCGTCACGCCATTGGGCCTCGGTGACGTCCCGCCAACCGGGGAAGCGTCGCCAATCGGGTTCCACCAGCTCGGCGCGGGCGTACTCGTAGGGCTGGTCAAAGGCGGCGGCTGGCGTCACAGGTTCCTGGATCGCAGTCACTTGTACTCCTAGTCGTCGGGAACGCGTAAAAATATCCTGTCATAACGTTCTCACACCGTAAATATTCTCGCAGATCTCGGAGTGTCACACCTGGTGATCCCCGCTGCGGAGCGGTCCACCCGACCGGGCACACTCGGGGACGTGACGAACGACAGGACGACGCTTCTGCTCGGCGGGCGCGTCTACTCCCCGGCCTCCCCGGACGCCACCGCGATGGCGGTCACCGGCGGCACGATCGTGTGGATCGGCCAGGACGCCCCGGCCCGCGCACTGCATCCGGACGCCGAGGTGATCGACCTCGGCGGCGCGTTCGTCGCACCCGCCTTCGTCGACGCCCACGTGCACGCCACCTCGGCCGGGCTGCACCTGGCCGGCCTCGACCTCACCACCATCCGCGACGCGGGCGAGATGCTCGCCGCCGTCCGCGCCGCCGCGATCCCGGGCCGGGTGCTGCTGGCGCACGGCTGGGACGAGTCCACTTGGACCAGCCCGCGGCTGCCGAGCCGCGCGGAACTCGACGAAGTCGCCGGCGACGTCGCGGTCTACCTGAGCCGGGTCGACGTCCACTCCGCGCTGGTGTCCAGCGCACTGCTCGCGCTGGCTCCCGAGGCCCGTGAAGCCGACGGCTGGTCGGCCGACGGCCCGCTGACCCGCGCCGCCCACCACCACGTCCGCCATGCCGCGCGTGCCGCGATCGGCCCGGCCCAGCGGGAGCAGGCCCAGCGCGCGTTCCTCGCCGACGCGGCCGCACGGGGCGTCGTCAGCGTCCACGAATGCGGCGGGCCGGACATCTCCGGCCGCGAGGACTTCGCCACGCTGCTCGCGCTCGCCACCGAACCCCGGCTGCCCGAGGTCGTTGGTTACTGGGGCGAGACCGACGTCGAAGCCGCCCGCGCACTCGGCGCCCGCGGCGCGGCGGGAGACCTGTTCGTCGACGGCGCGCTCGGTTCCCGCACCGCCGCGCTGCGCGCCCCCTACCACGACCGGCCCGCGGAATCCGGCGCGCTCTACCTGGACGCCCAAGCCATCGGCGACCATCTGGCCGCCTGCACCGAAGCCGGGCTGCAGGCCGGCTTCCACGTCATCGGCGACGCCGCGGTGACCGAGGTGATCGAGGGCTTCCGGCTGGCGGAGAAGCAGGTCGGCCAGCGCGCTCTCGCCGCGCGTCACCACCGCCTGGAACACCTCGAGATGGTCGACGCCGGTCAGGCCCGCGCGCTGGCGGGCTGGGGTGTCGTCGCGTCGACGCAGCCGCTGTTCGACGCCACGTGGGGCGGTGACCACGGCATGTACGCGGAACGTCTCGGCGAACGCGCGACCGGGCTGAACCCGTTCGCCGCGCTCGCCGCCGAAGGCGTCCTGCTCGCCTTCGGCTCCGACGCCCCGGTGACCCCGCTCGACCCGTGGGCCGCGGTCCGCGCTGCCGTCTACCACCACACCCCGGGTTCGGGACTGTCACCGCGGGCCGCGTTCACCGCGCACACCCGGGCCGGGCACCGCGCAGCGGGCGTCAACGACGGAGTCACCGGCAGCCTCGTCGCGGGGGCGCCTGCGCACTACGCCGTGTGGGACGCGACGGACCTCGTCGTCGCCACCCCGGACAGCCGCGTCCAGCGCTGGACCACCGATCCGCGCGCCGGGGTGCCGCCGCTGCCGAGGCTCGACGAGGACGCGTCGCTGCCCCGGTGCCTGCGTACCGTGCGCGGGGGAGAGGTCATCTACGACGACTTCACCTCCACCACGTAGAGTTACCTCCCGTGGTAGCGACCGCTGCGGACACCGAGCCCGAGGTGCCCGCCGAACCCGTCCGGCGACGCCGGATCTCGCGCGCCTGGCTGCTGCGCCTCGCCGCCGCGGCGGCCTCGGGTTTCGTGTTCTACCTGAGCTTCGCACCGCGTCCGCTGTGGTGGCTGGCGCCGCTCGCGTTCGCCGGATTCGGCCTCGTCCTGCACGGACGCCGGTTCCGCGGCGGGTTCGGCTACGGCTTCGTCTTCGGGCTCGCGTTCTTCCTGCCGCTGCTGACCTGGCTGCTCGACTTCCTCGGCCCGGACTTCGGACCGTGGCCGTGGCTCGGCCTCTGCCTGGCGCTGTCCGTCTACTTCGGACTCGCGGGCTGGCTCGTCACCGTGGTGTCCCGGCTGCCGCTCGCTCCACTGTGGTCCGCGCTGGTGTTCGTCGCGCTGGAAACCCCGCGCACCTGGTTCCCGCTCGGCGGATTCCCGTGGGGCCGGGTCGCGTTCAGCCAGCCCGAGGGTGTCTTCCTGCCGCTGGCCTCGATCGGCGGCGCCCCGCTCGTCGGACTCGCCGTCTGCCTCACCGGTTTCTCCCTCGCCGCTCTCCTGGTTCGCCTCAAGTCTCTGAAGTCCACCTTGAGGGCGTTGAAGTCCCTGAAGGTGGCCTTCAGAGACCGTCGAGCCATCGGGACGGCCGTGCTGACGGTGGTCCCGATCGTGGCCGGGCTGGCGCTGTGGCCCACGATCGGGACCAGCGCGCAGGACGGCGAGCGCACCGTCGCCGCCGTCCAGGGCAACGCTCCCGACATCGGGCTCGCCCTCCAGGGGCAACGAACCCTGTTGCGGGACAATCACCTCGCCGAGAGCGAGCGGCTGCTCGACGACATCAACCACAAGCGAGTGCCGCGGCCTGATCTGGTGATCTGGCCTGAGAGCGCGACCACCGTGGTCGGGCCGGACCCACAGCTCGACCAGTTGGTCGCGAGCTTCGGCGTTCCCGCGCTCGTCGGCGCGCTGTATCGCCTGCCCGATGGGCACTCACAGAACTCGGTGATCGCGTGGGATCCCAAGAACGGGCCAGGCCAGCGCTACTCGAAGCAGCAGCTCGTTCCGTTCGGCGAATACGTTCCAGCGCGCAAGATCGCCGAGGTGGTCACACCGTTCATCGACGCGGAGACCGTCGACATGGTCCCGGGCACCGGCGCGAACCCCGCGCTGAGCGTCGCGCAGACCAAGGTCGGGGTGTTCGTCTGCTACGAGACCGCGTTCGACTACCCGGCCAGGGAATCCGTGGCCGCAGGTGCCGAGTTGCTGGTCGTGCCGACGAACAACGCCTGGTACGGGCCGGGGGAGATGAGTTACCAGCAGCTGGCGATGTCGCGGCTGCGGGCGGTCGAACACAGCCGCGCGGTGGTGGTCTCGGCGGTCAGCGGGGTCAGCGCGATCATCGCCCCTGACGGGTCGGTGACCAGTTCGACCGGGCTTTTCACGGCAGAATCGCTGGTCGGGCGCGTCCCGTTACGGACGCAGACTACGCTGTCGGATCGACTCGGTGCGTGGACGGAGTACGGACTGCTGGCACTGGCGATCGCCGGGGTCGCCGGCGGGTTCGTGCTCCGCTTTCGTGTTCGAGGTGCACAGCGCGCCCGGCGCGCGCAGCGCACGGGTACAGGGGAAGCGGCGGGCTGATCCCGCGGATTCGGAGGAAGACGGATGGCGCAGGCGCCGCGGGGGGCCCAGGGAATCGAACCGGTGCTGGTGGTGATCCCGACGTACAACGAACGGGAGAACCTCAGGCCGATCGTCGAACGCCTGAACAAGGCGCTCCCTGACGTCCACGCGCTGATCGTCGACGACGGCAGCCCCGACGGCACCGGCGATCTCGCCGACGAGCTGGCGAAGGCCGACGAGCGGGTGCACGTCATGCACCGGACGGAGAAGGCGGGCCTCGGCGCCGCCTACATCGCCGGGTTCCGGTGGGGGCTGGCCCGCGACTACGTCACCATCGTGGAGATGGACGCCGACGGCTCGCACGCGCCGGAGGACCTGCCGCGGCTGCTGGACGCGCTGGGGGACACGGACCTGTCGATCGGCTCGCGGTACGTGCCCGGCGGCAGCGTCGTGAACTGGCCCAAGCGGCGGGAAATCCTGTCGCGGGGCGCGAACCTCTACTCGCGGATCGCGCTGGGCGTGCGGGTCAACGACATCACCGCCGGGTTCCGCGCCTACCGCCGCCAGGTGCTCGAGAAGCTGGCGCTCGACGAGGTCGCCTCACACGGCTACTGCTTCCAGATCGACCTGACACTGCGCACGGTCGAAGCCGGGTTCGAGATCGTCGAGGTGCCGATCACGTTCACCGAGCGCGAGATCGGCGAGTCGAAGATGAGCGGCTCGATCATCCAGGAAGCGTTCCTCCGCGTCGGAACGTGGGGCCTGAAGCGGCGGTGGAAACAGGTGCGCCGCCTGCTCAAGCTCGGCTGAGGCGATCGCGCGCCGGATGCCTGACGCGATCTTCGCCGATCCTCGCCTCGCGCTCGTCTACGACGCTTTCGACGGAGACCGCGACGACCTGGCGGCGTACCTAGACATAGCCGGCGAGCTGGGCGCTACCAGGGTGCTCGACGTCGGCTGCGGCACGGGCTGCCTGGCGATCCTGCTCGCCGCGAGCGGCCGGAGCGTCGTCGGCGTCGATCCCGCGGAGGCGTCGCTCGCCGTCGCGAAGGCCAAGGACGGCGCCGCCGGAGTCACCTGGTCGCACGGGGATGCCACGACAACCGGCGCCGTCGACGCCGACCTCGCCGTGATGACGGGAAACGTGGCCCAGGTCTTCCTCACCGATGACGACTGGATGCGCACGCTTCGAGGTGTTCGCGATGCGTTGCGTCCGCAGGGTCACCTCGTGTTCGAGACCCGGCGGCCCGAGCGTCGTGCCTGGGAGGACTGGGCCGCCGACCCGGCTCGGCTCACGCTCGACGTACCGGGGATCGGCCCGGTGGAGCAGCGTCGTGAGGTCACCGACGTGAGCCTGCCGCTGGTGTCTTTCCGCTACACGTACCGGTTTCTGTCGGACGGCGCGGTCGTCACCTCGGACTCGACCCTCCGGTTTCGTGGCCGGGACGAGGTGGCGGCGAGCCTGGCCGCGCAGGGGTATCGCGTACTGGACGTGCGTGACGCTCCCGACCGCCCGGGACGTGAATTCGTCTTCGTCGCCGAACGGTCGCCCGGCCACTGGCGAAACCCTTGATCAGCCGGGCGACCCGGGTACGTCGGTCGCCGGCTCAGATAACCATGACCCGGCGCCCGCGCGTGTGCCCGGCCTGGCTGTCGGCATGCGCCACCGCGGCGTCGGCGAGCGGGTAGGACTTCTCGACCGGGATGTGGAGCTTTCCCCGCGCGATAAGGTCGACGGCCTTGGCCAGCGCGTCCGGCACGCTCGCGGCCACGCCGGAGAACCGGACACCGAGCTCCGGCGCGCCGAGATCGGCGATGGAGACCACCTTCCGCGGATCCCCGGTCAGCTCGACGAGCTCGCGAATCACGCCCGAGCCTGCCAGGTCGAGGGCCGCGTCGACCTGACCCAGCTGCCGCACCCGTTCGACCCAGCCCTCGCCGTAGGTCGTGGCGAGGGCGCCGAGACCGCGAAGGTAGTCCTGGTTCGCGGCACCGGCCGTGCCGATCACCGTGATGCCGCGCTCGCGGGCGATCTGCAGGACCGCCGATCCGACGCCCCCGGACGCGCCGCTGACCAGCAGCGTCTGTCCGGATTGGACACCGGTCTCGCGGATGATGCGCAGCGCGGTCTCCACCACCGAGGGATATCCGGCCGCCTCCTCGAATGTCAGTCCCTCGGGCATGCGGGCCCAGGCCGACAACACGGCGAATTCGGCGTAGGTACTGGATCCTTCGCCGAACACGTGGTCACCGATCTCGATCCCTTCGACGCCCTCGCCGACTTCGTCCACCACCCCGGCGGCGTCGAGCCCGACACCGGAGGGCAGTTCGGTCGGGTGCGCACCGAGGACCTGGCCTTCCCGGACTCGCCAGTCGACGGGGTTCACCCCTGCCGCCCGGACCGCGATGCGTACCCGACCTGGGCCCGCGTGCGGCTCCTCGGCGTCCAGGAGCTGCAGGACTTCGGGGCCGCCGAACTCGGCGAAGATGACTTTCTTCATGCTGTTCTCCTCAACAAGCTCACGGATGAGCGTGTGTTGTCGCTGGTCGACGTGGTGTGGCCGGCTTCAGGTGGCGGGTGCGGTGGTGAGCATCCAGTGGCTGAAGGCGGCGTAGCGCTCGGCTGACTCGGCGGCGCCGTCGGCGTTTTCGACCGCCGCGGAATGCTCGTGCACTTTCTCGAACCGGGCGCGGCGAGCGCTCTCATAGCGGGCGAGGGCCTTTGCGATGTCGGACCCGTCGGCCAATTCGGCGCGCAGCACGCCGGCGTCCTCGATGCCGAGGGTGCCGCCCGCCGCGATGTGCGGGGACAGGCCGTGCGCGGCATCGCCGATCAGCGCGACCCGGTCCGTGGTCCAGCGTGACAACTCGGGGACGCGCATGATCTGGTTCTCGAGGATCGACTCCTCCGGGGTGGCGGCGATCATCTCCAGCAGCTCGTCGTGCCAGCCGGACCCGGCCACGTGGCGGGCTCGCCGCAGGGCCCGTTCCCGTTTGCTGCCAACGAGTTCACCAGCGTCGAACTGGGCGATCCACCACATGGTCCGGTCGTGCGAGACGCGGGTATATCCACCGCGGGTCCGTGCGGGGCCGATGGTGACCATCGTGCCCTCGGGCCGCTCGTCGCCGACGGGCAGCACCGCCCGCCAGGCGTAGTTGCCGGCGTGCTCGACCGCCGCGCTGCCGGGCACCAGGGCGGCGCGTACGTCGGAGTACACCCCGTCCGCGCCGATCAGCAGATCCGCCCGCAGCGGCGCACCGTCGGCGAGATGCACCTCCACGTGTGTGCCGTGTTCGGTGAACCCGGTGACATGTGTTGCCAGCCGGATCCGGTCGCGGCCGACGGTGTCGGCGAGCAGGGTGTTCAGTTCCGGCCGCGGCACCATCAGGAACAGGTAGGTGGCCGCGTCGTAGCCGGTCGCGCGTATAGGGCGCCCGGCCGGGTCGTAGAACCACGCGTCGACGGGCTTGCCCATGCGGCGCACGTCGTCGCCGATGCCGAGGGTGTCGAACTCCCGCAGCGCGTTGGGCCACAGGCCGATACCGGCCCCGGCGGCTCGTACCTGCGGCGCGTGTTCCAGGACGGTGACCTCGTGCCCGATCAGCCGCAGGGAGGCCGCGGTGGTCAGTCCGACCAAACCCGCCCCGACGATCACCGTGTGCATTGTTCGTTCCCTTCGTTCTGCATACGGCCGAACGTAGCACTAGCGGTTAGGGTTTACCAACAGGTAGGTTTTTGTGTCTGATAGTGTCAACGCATGACCGCTTCGCCTCCAAAGAGGCCCTGGTGTTCGAACAGGACGAAGACTTCGAGCAAGGCCTCACCCGGGCGGTCACCGGACGGGCGCCGCACGAGCCGCTCATCCCCGCGCTGCGCCGCCAGATCCACGCGACACCCGCCCTGCAGGAATACGAGGGTTCGATGAGGCTGCGTCGCGCCGAGTCGCTTGCCGCGGCCATCGCCGACGATATGGTCGAGGCGGCCTGGGAAGCCGCCTGAGGCCGGAGCGGTCGTCAGGCCGCGTGCGGTGGGCTAGGTTCGAGCCATGCTCACTGGCCTGCACGCGATCGTGTTCAGCCCGGCCGCGGAAAAAGTACGCGCGTTCTTCGGAGACACTCTCGGCCTCGACTCGGTCGACGCCGGCGGCGGCTGGCCGATCTTCGCGATGCCGCCCGCCGAGCTGGCGGTGCACCCGGCAGGCGAAGGCGAGGCGCACCACGAGCTGTTCCTGATGTGCGATGACATCGCCCGGACTCTGGACGAACTGCGTCACAAGGGCGTCGAGATCGTCGACGAGGTCCGCGACGCCGGCTGGGGACAGCTCGCCACGATCCGCCTCCCCGACGGCAGCACTCTGCCGATCTACGAACCGCGGCACCCGTCGCCACGCGCTTGACGCGGGGAGCAATCCCTTACGCGAGTGAGGGAACGGCTCAGCCCTTCAAGTCTACGAAAAGTGAGCAATTCGTCACCGTGAGGTGATGTTGCTGTGCCGTTGACTGATCGCGCCGAATCGCTCTGGCGTGTCCCACGGCGCACCCCGTCAACTGGTGTCGCGCGAGCGAAAGGCGCCGCGCGGACCGGGAGGTACGGGAATGTTCGGCAGGGTAGTGGCGGCAACGGTGCTCGCGGCGGGCGCGCTGGTGGCCACGGCATCGGGTGCGTCGGCCAGTCCAGTGAGCACGGTGAACACCCAGGGTTTCGGCGCGTGCATGGACTACGCGGTGGGCCAGCACGACATCGAACCATGGCTCGCGCACGACGCCTGCGACGCCGACTCCTTCGAGGAATGTTACTGGATCTTCCGCAAGCAGTACGTGCCCGCGGTGATCGCGGGGACGGCCTGCCGGATCGCGGACAACTAGATGGGCACCCGGGTCACCCGAGTACGTGACTGCGGACGGCGAGATGACGCAGGCCGGGCAGCGCCGGCTGGTTGCGGTGGTGCATCAGGTCGCTGATCAGGCCTCGGGCGGCCGAGCGCGTGTGCACCTCGCCCGGCGCCCGGCGCTCCGCCGCGAGCAGGGTCCGGTACGCCTGCTCGGGCTTGTCCCACTGCGCGAACGCGAGCGCGACGTCGACGAGGAAGCGGCCGTGCCGCTCGGCACTCGGGAAGTCCGCGGGCCGGGCGGCACGCGCGTACTGGAGGGCGGTCCCGGCGTCGCCGAGCAGGTAGGCGGCTGACACCCGGTGGCTGATGATGTTCGCGTTGAGAACCTGCTGACGGGCCGGGTACCCGCTCAGGCGAGTGGCCGTCGCGGCGGCTTCGTCCAGCAGGCTCATGGCGCGGTCACGATCCCCGGCGCGCGCGGCGGCGTACCCGGCGGAGCACATCAGAACGCCATGTAGCGACAGGTGTTCCGGGGTGGTCGTGTCGAGCTGCTCGGCCGCGGACAGGACGAGGGCCTGCGCCCGCTCGTGATGCCCCGCCCTCCGGAACACCGAGCCCATCAGGCGCTGCGCCTCGGCGAGCGTGAGCGGGTCACCGGCCTGCAGCGCGACCCGCAGCGCGCGATCGGCGCTGATCCACTCGAGACCGCTGGCCCGCAGCTTGAGCAGGGCACGGGTGACGAGGTTGTACACCTGCGCCAGCGCGATCCGGCTCGCGGCCGCGGCAGCCTCGGCGGCGGCTTCGGCGTTGCTGACCAGCTGTGGCAGCTGCGTGCCCAGCGACAGGTAACGGCTCGCGTGGAAGTCGTCCTTCGCCGTGGTGAGCGCGGCCGGCAGGGGGAGCGGGAGTGGAGTGAGCGCCGACTGGGCAGGGCCGACCAGCACGTTCTCCAGACGGGCGTAGAGCATCGCGGCCGGGTCGGGCTCGGGCTGCGCGGCGGCGGATGGGGTGGCAAGGGAGGTACTGGCCAGTCCGGCGGCGACCAGAAACGCGCGACGTCGCACTTGAACGTCCTCCTCTCCCGGCTGGGCTTGGCGCCCGACAGCTCCGGTGGTGGGTGGGTGTCGGGCGGGCACACGGTCGGGCGGGGCAGGGTTCAGCCCGAAGGCCTCGGGCGGCAGATCGAGGACGTCGGCGAACCGTCGCAACACGGCGACGTCGCGCAGCGGACGACGCCCGCTTTCGAAACGTGAGATGGTGCTGGCCGCGCAGCCGAACCGCTGACCCAGCTCGCTCTGGCTCCACCCGGCTTCATGGCGGGCACAGCGCACCACGGCCGCGTGATCCCCACAGCGGATCGCCGACATCAAGGCAGGCGAAAGCTGACCCGGCATCACGAACCCCGCTTCGTGCGCTCATCAAAAGACCCAGGGTATCCGAACGACGACCAAAAGTGAGAATGTTTGCCGAACTGGAACACCGGTCTGCGGATCTGGCACAAGCACTGGCCGGAGGGCGTGCACGGTTCTTACCTTCGAGAGTACCGGGCCCGGCGCGAAGGAGGCCTCGCCTTCAACCGGACCGGCCGGCCGACAGGGGCACCCCGCAAACAATGTCCTCGAAGTCCCTGCCGGCCGGGTCCAAGCGCATCCCCGGACGTACCCGGCGGCCCCGAGGATGGCGAAAGGCCCCCGTGGGGGGAGGTCACGGGGGCCTTTCAATCTGTGGTGGGAGCAGCTACAAGCCGAATCCTCAGGCGGAGCGGGTCCGACGTCCCTTGAGTTCGGCGAGACGTTCGTTCAGCAGCTCCTCGAGCTCAGGGATCGAGCGCCGCTCAAGGAGCATGTCCCAGTGGGTACGCGGTGGCTTGACCTTCTTTTGCTCAGGCTGCCCGCCGTCGACGATCTCGGACTCGCTGCCGTGCAGCCTGCACTCCCACACCGTCGGGATCTCGGCGTCGTCGGAGAACGGCACCTCGAACTCGTGGTTCTTCGGGCAGGCGTAGCGCACGGTGCGCCGCGGGGCGAGATCGTGATTGCGGTCGGTCTCGTAGCTGACCGCTCCCAGCCGGCTTCCACGGAGAACACGGTCGGCCATGATGGGGGTCCTTTCCAGTCAGCTCCGGGTGGAGCCAGGGTGGTGCTCACCCTATGCAACGACCGAGGCGCCCGGAGGATTCCCGGTACACCATGTCGTTGCTCACGATGAGCTGTGTCACCCGACGGCAACAGCTTCCTCTAGTAGGAGCGGTTTCGCGCTCTGGCGTGACGTGAATACGGCCTCTTAGTGCGGATATCCCCCGGATGGGCTACTCACGCTCTGCTCAAGTCAACCGTAACTGGCCGTGTTGAGCCGCCGTGGGCCCCAGATCACCCTGTCGGTAGTGGCGACGGCACAGTACCTGATAACGCACAGTATCCGGATCGGCCTCGAAACGTACTGATGCTGAAGATTCAACTACGGATTGTTCGGTATCGGCCACGACAACAGTGTCCCCCTCACGGACTACCTCCCCGTTCTGGACCCGCGCGTTGAACCGCCCCGGCAGCCCACACCAGCACAGCACCTCGACCTGCACCGGCTGCAGCTCGTCCGCCAGTTCGAACAGCCGAGCGGCCCCGGGGAACAGCCTGCTCCGGAAGTCCGTCGCGATCCCGAAGCAGTAGACATCGAGCTGGACGTCGTCGGCGAGCTCGGCCAGCTGGTCGACCTGGGCGGGGGAGAGGAACTGGGCCTCGTCCACGATCACGTAGTCCACGTGCTGCCCGCGCGCCCACTCCTGCCGCACCAGCTCACGCACGTCCGTGGCCGTCCCGACCTCCACCGCCCGCCGCGTGATCCCGATCCGGCTGGTGATCTGCGGCTCGCCGGACCGGTCGTGCCGCACCAGGACCAGGCCACGGCGCCCCTGCCGGGCATGGTTGTGGTCGATCTGCAAAGCCAGCGTCGACTTCCCGCAATCCATCGGGCCGTAGCAGAACTTCAGCCTGCCCACCGGAGGAGCTCCCCGCCGCGACCCTGCCGCGGGAACCGAGGACAACGCGTCCGTCGGATCACCGTCCACTCCGCTACCGGCGGAAACCGGGCCGTCACGCCCGCTGTCTTTCACGAAAGTCACGACGGTCGAGCCTATCGGTGCCTCACAGCACCCGCGGCGGACGGTTGCCCGCCGCCACGATCGCGCGGCGCACCGGAACCCGCCACACCAGCACCAGCCCCAGCACGAAGAACACCACCAGCGCCACGATCGCCAGCCGGAACGACCCGGTCGCCTGCCCGACACCGGCGAACACCAGCGGCCCCAGCCACGACGTCCCCCGCTCACCCACGACGTAGAGCGAGTAGTACTGCGCGTCCTTCCCCGCCGGGATCATCTGCGCGAACAGCGACCTCGACAACGCGTTCGTCCCGCCCAGCACCAGCCCGATCCCGATCGCCACCGCGTAGAACTGCACCGGCCGCCCCGGCTGCACGAAGAACGCCCCGCCGAGCACCACCACCCAGAACGCCAGGCTGATCAGGATCGTCCGCTTCGCACCCAGCCGCCGCGCCACCAGCCCGTGCAGCACCCCGCCCCCATACGCGACGAACTGGATCACCAGCACCGTCATGATCAGCACCTCGTCGCCGAACTTCAGCTCGTCCTTCCCGTACTGCGCCGACACCGTGACGACCGTGTTGATCCCGTCGGTGAACACCAGATAGCTGCCGAGAAACGCCAGCGTCAGCGGATACGCCTTCGCCTCGGCGAGCGTCCGCCGCAACTCCGCGAACCCCGCACCCACCACCGACCGCCCCGGCTCCGACACCACCGGCACATGCGTCCGGGGGAGCGCCCGCAACGTCGGCAAGGTGAACAGCGCCCACCACAGCCCCGAGGTCAGGAAACACACCCGGACCGCGGTCGGCTGATCCACCCCGAACGCGTCCCGGCCCAGGTAGAACCCCAGCTGCAACGCCAGCGCCAGGCCACCGCCGAGATACCCGAACGCCCAGCCCTTCGCCGAGACGTCGTCCCGCTCGTCCGGCCCGGCGATGTCGACCAGGAACGAGTAGTACACGACCAGCGAACCGCCGTAGCCGATGTTGCCCACCACGAACAACGCCGCACCCAGCTGCCAGTTCGACCCCGCCGTGAAGAACATCAGCGCCGCCGCCGTGGCACCGAGGAACGCGAACCCGCCCAGGATGCGCCGTTTGTGCCTGCTCCGGTCGGCCACCGCGCCCGCGATCGGCAGCACCAGCACCTGCACCACCGTCGCCACCGACAGCAGATACCCCCACACCGAACCGGCCGGGAACTGCACCCCGAACACCGTCACGTCACAGTGCTGGAGCTTGTTCTCGACCCCCGCCACGTCCGTGCAGGGCCTGTCCCCGTTAAGGGTGATATTCGACTTCGCGTCGGCCGCCGCCACCGAACTCAAGTACAGCGCGCCGAACACCGTCGTCACCGACGAATAGAACGGCGAATTCGCCCAGTCGTAGAAATACCAGCCCCACCGTTCCCGCTTGCTCGCACGGGTCTCGGTCAGCGCCATCCAGGGCTCCTCCGCTCAGGAACATCGAGGTCAGCGGGGACAGTACTGGCGCGCCCTCAGCCGAGACCCCGTTGTAGGGAAACCGTGTCCGGTTTGTCGTCATCACCCGATCGACGCACCCCGTCGAACGCCCATTTCCCGAATTCGCGGCGTGTCGCGGAGCCGATTTCCACCTGTGTCATGTGATGCTGGAGAGCGTAGTGTGACTCTTGTGGCGAAAGGGTCACAGTTCTACTGTGCAGCGCATGATCAAGGACCGCCTGCGCACCGCCTACCGAGCCGTGGTGAGAATCGTTCTCCCCGCCGTAGCCGTACTGGGCCTGCAGATCACCGTCGCCACCACCGCCTCGGCCGACCCCTCCGCCGCCGCATGGGCCAAGCTCCGCATGTGCGAGTCCAGCGGCCGCTACGCCGTCAACACCGGAAACGGCTACTTCGGCGCCTACCAGTTCGACCTACCCACCTGGCGAAGCGTCGGCGGCCAGGGCAGACCCGACCAGGCCAGCGGCCGCGAACAGGACTACCGCGCGCTCTACCTCTACCGGATGCGCGGCTGGCAGCCCTGGGAATGCGCCGGCAAGCTCGGCCTGCGCGAGGACGGCGACGCCCGCAGCAAACGCGTCCCCACCTACGAGGAATCCGCCTACATCGGCGGTGGCCCCGCACCGATCAAACCCACCCCGCCCGCCCCCGCCCCGGCGCCGCCCACACCACCCAACGGCGGCCCGAAACCCGCCTGGCCCGGCCTCGTCTACGCCTACGGCGACTGCGCACCCGCCCTGCGCACCTTCCAGCTCCGCATGAACGCCCACGGCTACAAGTTCCAGGGCACCGGCTGCTACTACGACAAGACCAAACAGGCCGTACTCGACCTCCAGCGCGCCAACGGCATCAAGGACTCCGGCCGCCTCGGCCCGAAGACCTGGAAAGCCGCATGGGAAGGCAAGGCACCCCGATAGGGAAGACGTGACCGATCAGCCGGCCTGCCGCCACGCATCCCGCTCGACGAGCACCTCACGCAGCAGATCCGGCCGATCGGTCACGATCCCGTGCACCCCCAGATCCAGCAACGCCCGCATCTGGACCGGATCGTCGATCGTCCACGTGTGCACCTCGGCACCCGCCCGGACCGCCGCTCGCACGAACGCCCGATCCACCACCGTCAACGGCCCCTGCCGCACCGGCACCTGCGCCATCGCTCCCCGCGCCAACCGCGCGATCGGGAACATCGGCGCCCACCCGTTCGCCCACAGCGCCAGCACCGACCGCGGCCCCATCGACGTCACCAGCCGCGGCCCCGCCAACCGCCGCAGCCGCGCCAGCCGAGCGTCCGAGAACGCCGCGGCCGCCACCCTGTCATAGGCACCGGTCCGCTCCAGCACCCGCACGAACGGCTCCACCGCCTGATTCGCCTTGACGTCGATGTTGAACCGCGCCTCCGGCAACTCCTCGAGCACATCCTCCAACCGCGACAACGGCACCTGCCCACCGACCTTCACCGTCCGCAGCTGCGCCCAGGTCCGCTGCGCGATCGCCCCCGAACCATCGGTCGTCCGATCCAGCGACGCGTCGTGATGCACGACCACCACACCATCCGACGTCGCGTGCACATCGGTCTCCAGATACCGGTACCCCTCCGCCACCGCCCGCCGGAACGCGGGCAGCGAATTCTCCAGCCCCGCCAGCTCATCGAGATGCCAGCCGCGATGGGCGAACGCACGGGGGAACGGATCGGCGAGGTACGGAAACGGTGACGACACCCCTCCAGTGTGCACTTCGGCCATGACCCGAGCGTGAGCGGACGATGGCCGGATAGGGTCGGCCGGGTGAGGGAAGTGGCCGAAGACGCCCACCAGGCGGACGAACTGGCGCTACCGCGCCGCACCAGCGCACCGAAACACTGCGGCTGGTGCGGCAGACGCCTGCCGGCGGCAGGCAACGTCGGCAGGCGGCGCCGCTACTGCGGCCAGTCCTGCCGTCAGCGCGCCTACGAACGCCGCACCGCGCTCCAGCGCAGCGGACTCCCCGAAGACGCCGTCGTCCTGTCCGACACCGAGATCGCCACCCTCCAGGACCGGCTCTTCCAGCTCCGCTGCGCCGCCGAAGACATCGTCACCGCCGCCGACGACGGAGCCGAACCCACGGAACTCCGCAAACTCGCCGACGAACTCGCCCGCGCCGCCCGCGACCTCGAACAACTTCGTTAACCATCCGCCTCCGGCACCAGCCGATCCAACGCCACGTACGTCCGGTTGCTCGCGGCCGCCGCACGCTGCTCACGCCCCGTCGCCTCGATGTAGTTCTGACTCGTGGACAGACTCGCGTGCCCCAGCAACCGCATGATCTCCGACGCCGTCGCCCCGTCCTCGGCCAGCCGCGTCGCGAACGTGTGCCGCAAAGCGTGCAGGTTCGCCCCTACCGGCACCCGATCGTGCAGCCCGGCCCACCGATAGCACGACTTCACCAGGTACTCCAGCGCCCCACGCCCGATCGGCTCACCGGCCCGATCCCGCAGCAACGCCGACGAAGGCCCGAACCGCGCGTGCGGGAACCGGCGGCGACACGACTCCAGATAACTCTCCACCAGCCGCGCCATGATCGGCTGCACCGGAATCGACCGGTCACGGCTGCCCTTACCCCGCACGTGCAACCGCAGCTCACCGGCCCGGCCCACGAGCGAACGCACGGTCAGCGTCCGCATCTCCGCCGCCCGCAACCCGGCCACCAGGCCCAGCGCGATCACCAGCACGTCCCGCTCCGGCCACGGGTCCCGCGCCTTCCGCGACCCCTCCGCCACCGAAGCCAGCAGCCGCTCCGGCGTCTCCTCACCCCGCAACGGCTTGGGGGACAGGGGAGGAGTCTTCGGCCGCGCGACCGCGCCCATCGGATTCCCGCCCAGCAGTCCGTCGGACACGCAGAACGTCAGGAACTGGTTCCAGGTGGACCAGGCCCGCAGCACGGAACTCTTCGCGTGGTTGTCCGCGAACGCGCCGAACACCGCCCGCAGCACCTGCACGGTCAGATCGGCCACCTCCAGCTCGTCGGCGGGACAGCCCAGCTCGGCCACCAGCAACGCGGTGATCCCCGCGAGATCGCGGCGGTACGCCGCGGTCGTGTGAGGAGAGTCCTTGCGGGGCCGACGTGCCGCGAAAAAGGCTTGCTGTGCCTCGGAAACCCTCATGTGGATCTTGTACCGCACAGCACCGACAATCCGGCGCCGAGGCCGCCTGTGCGAGGATGACGCCATGGGCCTGTTCTCACGACGTCGCGAACCCGAGTCCCCGGCGGAGCCGTTTCAGTTCGCCGTGGAGAAGGTGTTCGTCGTGCCGGTACGCGGCGTGGTCTGCACCGGGACGGTCACCAGCGGCACCGTGCGCGTCGGTCAGCCGGCCAAGATCACTCTCGACGAGGAGTCACGTTCAGTGACCGTTTCGCGGATCGAGGCATACGGCAAGAAGCGGTCGTCCGCGGCGGCAGGGGAGCAGGCCGGATTGTTCCTTGGCGGTCTGACCATAGCCGATGTGCCGACCGTGCCCGGACAGGACGGCTCCATCAAGGATGGCGACGGCCTGGCTGGGGCCCAAGTGGTTTCCGTGTTCTGATCACGGAAAGTGAGAGTTCTTCTCGCGATCGTATGCGGTTTCATGCATAATAGCAATTATGCATGAAATGTCGGTATTGACCGGTTGGTCCGGCTCGGGGGAAATCTCGGGTCGGGTGGGTCGTTTCGACGCGTTGTCGGTGGGCTTTGACGCGTCACCGGTTCCTGGCGGGCGTTCGGTTCGTCGAGCTGGGCCCTCGAAGAGATCGTTGGCCCGAGGGCGATTCTTCGCCGGAGACCCGGTCCGTCTTCAGATTCAGCCGAACCGAACACCCTGGCCCACAACGTCACAGTGACGTTTTGAGGCGATGTCCTAGGACGCCTCAACGTCGACCTGTCGGGCCTGATCCTCGGACTTCCGGCTGCCGTGCTCTGGGTGGCTTTGTCAGCGAGGGATGTGGCGGCCGAACATCCATGGACAGCGCTGCGGCCACCTGATCGACGTGTGCGCAACCGCGTCACACATGTGGACTTACCTGTCTGGACAGCCCCTCTCGACGTCCTGATCAGCGCTGCCCCAAGTGCCGATAATGTACATTATGTCAAGTAGTCGGCCTGGGCCCACCCCGACCGCGGTAAAAGGATTGGACGGGCTGACGCTTGGGCTTGTAACTTGCAGCCGACCGTGACACCGCCCGAGGAGGTGAGACCCATGAACGCAGGATCGATGTGGGTGCTCCCCGTCCCGTCACGGCCGGGCGATTGACGTAGGTGTCGCCGGGAGCGCCTCGCCACCAAGGCACTCTCGAAAGGCACCACCTATGCACTCTTCGCAGCTCACCGCCGAGCCGTCGTCAAACGATACGGCCGAGCCTCCCCTGTTCGACTTCGACGTGATCATTGCCGGGTGCGGGCCGACCGGCGCGATGCTGGCCGCCGAACTGCGGCTGCACGATGTTCGGGTACTCGTTCTGGAGAAAGAGACCGAGCCCGTGTCGTACGTCCGCATAGTCGGTCTGCATATTCGCAGTATCGAGCTGATGGCGATGCGCGGGTTGCTGGACAGCATTCTCGAACACGGACGACAGCGTCCGGCAGGCGGCTTCTTCGCCGCCATCCCCAAACCCGCGCCCGAGGGTCTGGATTCCGCGCACGCCTATCTGGTGGGTATTCCGCAGCCGGTCATAGTCCGCCTGCTCGAAGAGCATGCGATCGGTCTGGGCACGCACGTCCGGCACGGTTGCGCGGTGGCCGATTTCGAGCAGGACGACGAGGGTGTGACCGTCGAGCTGGCCGATGGCGAACGGCTGCGTTCGCGCTATCTCGTCGGCTGTGACGGCGGGCGCAGCACGGTGCGCAAACTGCTCGGTGTCGGCTTCCCCGGCGAGCCCTCCCGGACCGAGACGCTGATGGGCGAAATGGAAATGGGCGCGTCACAGGAAGAAATCGTTGCCAAGGTGGCCGAAATCCGCGGGACCGATGACAGGGCTCTCGATCTCAGGCCGTTCGGCGAGGGCGTTTATCGCGTCGTGGTTCCCGCCGAGGGAGTCAGCGATCGTGCGGAACCACCCACTCTGGAGGATTTCAAACACCAGCTGCGCGCGATCGCCGGAACGGATTTCGGTGTGCACTCCCCTCGTTGGCTGTCCCGTTTCGGGGACGCCACCCGGCTGGCCGAACGGTATCGGGTCGGGCGGGTGCTGCTGGCCGGCGATGCGGCACATATTCATCCACCTTTGGGAGGGCAGGGCCTCAACCTGGGCGTTCAGGACGCGGTCAATCTCGGCTGGAAGCTGGCGGCGCAGCTCCGCGGGTGGGCGCCGGAACCGCTGCTGGACACCTACCAGGCCGAGCGTTATCCGGTCGCCGAGGACGTGCTGGACAACACCCGTGCCCAACAGGAGCTGCTGTCCACGGAACCGGGCGGGCGGGCCTTGCGGAGGCTGCTCACCGAACTGATGGATTTCGACGAGGTGAACCGCTATCTGATCGAGAAGATCACCGCGATCGGTGTCCGCTACGACCTCGGTGCCGGCCCCGACCTGCTCGGCCGCCGCCTGCGGGACATCGACGTGAAAGCCGGCCGCCTCTACGATCTGCTGCGTCGCGGCCGCGGCCTGGTGCTGGACCGCACCGAACGGCTGACCGTCGGCGGCTGGCCGGACCGGGTCGACTACCTCGCGGATCCCACTGCGGCACTGGATGTTCCGTGCGTCCTGCTACGGCCGGACGGACACGTCGCCTGGGTCGGCGACGATCAGCGGGACCTGGACGACCACCTTTTCCGCTGGTTCGGCAAACCCGCCACCTGATTTCGCCCGAAGTGGGTCAGGCCGCCTCCAGGGCGAAGAAGAGGAAGCACTGGAGGCGGCCCACTCCCCCTCGATGAGGTGGGCGCGGTCAGCGAGGTTGGCGAGACGCGTGGGGGTCGTCGTCGGGTGAGAGTGCCGCCGCGGTGAGGGTCAGGTGCTGATCGAGGATTTCGGCGGCGGAGTCGGCGTCTCGGGCCAACGCGGCTCGTTCGAGCTTTCCGTGCTCGCCGAGGTGGTCGCGAGCGGGTGTGCGTTGTCCGGACCACCTGCGTGCCAGTTCGCTCGCCGTCCACAGGCGGTCGAATGTTTCGAGCAGTACGGGGTTGCCGCAGCCGTCGAGCAGGGCGCGGTGGAATTCGTAGTGCGCGGCGGACCAGGCGGCGCTGACGTACGGTCCTTCGTCCTCCTGTCGCAGGGGTGTGCGGTGGAGGCGGTGGTGTGCGGCTCGGACCCGGGTCTCCCATTCGAGGTCGCCGCGTTCGATGGAGATCCGGAGCATGTTCGGCTCGATGGTGCGTCGTGCTTCGGCGATCTGTTGCCAGCGCTGGTCCGAGAAGGCGGGCACGGAGAAGCCCCGGTTCGGGTGGCGGTCGGCGAGGCCTTCGCCGATCAGTTGCTGGAGTGCCTCGCGGACGACCGACAGGCTCACCCCCATCGAGGTGGCCAGTTCCTGGGGTTTGAGCGGTTCGCTCGGGCCGAAGTCGCCACGGAGGATCTGGGCCTTCAGCTCGTCGTGGACCTGGGCGGAGCGGATCCGGGTGGGCGAGGTCACCGCGCGGGCTGTCTGTGCCATGTCTCGATGGTAGATCAAAACTCGAAAATCGACTAACATAAAAATGATCGATTATCATCCCGACCGACTGGGGTCGACTCAAGTAAGGAACCTGTCCCATGCACGAGAACAACCCGTTCGCGCGCCTGCCCGAAGCCGCGACGTTCACTTTGACCAGCGCGACCATCTCCGCGGGCGAGCCGTGGCCGGTCGCGCAGATGTCCGGCGCCGCCGTGCCCGGGGGCGCGGACGTCTCGCCGCACCTCGCGTGGGGCGGTGCGCCCGGGGGCACGAAGAGCTACGCCGTGACGGTCTACGACCCGGACGCGCCCACCGGGTCCGGGTTCTGGCACTGGGCCGTGGCGAACATCCCGGCGGACGTGACCGAGCTGGCCGAGGGGGCCGGAAGCGAGGACGGTGCTCTCCTGCCCGACGGTGCCGTTCAGCTGCCCAACGACGCTCGGGTGTCCCGTTTCTTCGGGGCGGCCCCGCCCGCCGGGCACGGAGTACACCGCTACTTCGTGGTCGTGCACGCCCTCGACGTCCCCCACCTCGACATCCCGGCCGAGGGCACGCCCGCTTATCTGGGCTTCCTGATGTTCGGGCACGTCCTGGGGCGGGCGGTACTGACGGTCACCGCGGAGACACCGGCCGGCTGAGGGGCGGCACCACAATCGCAAGGAGTGTCATGGAACAGTGGAACGTAGGCGACATCTCGATCACGAAGGTCGAGGAAACCGAAAGCTGGGCGCCGCTCGAATTCCTCCTCCGGGTCCTGCCGGCGTCGACCGCGGAGGAGATCGAGCGCATCGAGTGGCTGAAGCCGACCTACCTGAACGACGGCAAGGTGAACGTCCTTGTCCACTCGTTGCTGGTGGAGACGCCTACGCACAGGGTCGTGGTGGACACCGGCCTCGGCAACGGCAAGAAGCGCCTGGCGCCGGTCTTCGACGATCTCGACACGGATTTCCTGGAGAGGTTCGAGAAGGTGTGGCGCCGGGAGGAGGTCGACGGCGTGCTCTCGACCCACCTGCACATCGACCACGTCGGCTGGAACACGATGTTCGAGGACGGCCGGTGGCGGCCCACGTTCCCCAACGCTCGCTACCATTTCGTGCGTGAGGAGTACGCGCACTGGAAGGCGTTCGCGGAGGATCCGCGTGCTCGTGAGGCGTACACCGAATACGGCTACACCATGGTCGACGCGGTAGCGGTGTTCGAGGACTCGCTCAAACCGATCGAGGACGCCGGGCTGATCACCTGGGTCGAGCCGGGACAGGTCGTAGTCCCGGGAATCTCGCTCATCGCCACCGCGGGCCACACGCCTGGCCATGTTTCGGTTCTTGTCGAGGACGGCGGCGAAAGCGCCGTGATCACCGGCGATCTGTTCCACTGCCAGGCTCAGATCGCGCGGCCGGACTGGTCGGCGGAAATGGACAGTGACACCGAGGCGGCGACGCGGGCCAGGAGGGATTTCCTCGCGCGGTTCGCCGACTCGCCGACTCTGGTGCTCGGAACGCATTTCGGTACGCCAACGGCCGGTCGTGTCGTGCGCGACGGGGAAACGTACAAGCTGGTTCCCGAGCGCGGCTGAGCGTTCGGGAACCAGGCCGGGTCAGGCCGCGGCCGGTTTGCGGAGGATCAGGTGGGCCTGCGGGCTGTTCTCGTACTCCCCCTCCGGTTCGCGGACCAGCCGCGAAATCGGCTGGAACCCGACATCGGTGGCCAGCGTGGCGATGTGGTCCGGTTGCAGGCGGTAGGCGTTGTAGTCGAGGCCGTCGTGGCCGTAGGCGCTCGTGATGTGGCGAGGTTCGTCGCCGACCTGGAACGCGAGCAGGAGGTGGCCTCCCGGCGCCAGGACCCTGGCGAACTCTGCGAAGATCGGCGGGAGCAGTTCCGGCGGTGTGTGGATGATCGAGTAGTAGGCGACGACGCCGCCGAGTTCGCCGTCCTCGAGGTCCAGCGCGGACATCGAGCCGACCTCGAAGCGCAGCGCGGGGTAGGTCCGGCGGGCGACGGCGATCATCTCCGGGGAGAGGTCGATGCCGGAGACCGGTACCCCGAGCGAGTCCAGGTAGGCCGTGATGCGCCCGGGTCCGCAGCCGATGTCCGCGACGGGTCCGGCGTCGGCCGCGCGCACGTACTCCGCGAACACGCCGAGCATGGCGCGGTCGTAGGGCATCCGCGCGAGCGACTTGCGGAGCAGTTCGTGGTAGTCGGCGGCGACCTTGTCGTAGGCGGCGCGGGTGGCGCTCAGGTAGGCGGGTTCGGTCATGGTCGGTGACCTTAGCCGTCTGGCTGAGCGCTGTCCGGGGCTTCGGCGAATGTCGGGTCCGCTCCCCTGGTGCCGATGACGACGGTGGCGCCGAATTCGCCGGAGCTTGCCACGCGGGGGCGGAATCCGTTGTGTGTCAAGGCTTTCGCGAGTTCCGGGGCTTGCCGTTCGCTGCTTTCGACGAGGACTGCGCCCTCGCCGGTCAGCCAGGTCGACGCGCCCGCGATGACGCGTCGCAGGATGTCGAGGCCGTCGGCGCCGCCGTCGAGCGCGGTCTGCGGTTCGTGGACGCGGGCTTCCGGAGGCATCAGTTCGATCGCGTCGGTGGGCACGTACGGGGCGTTGGCGGTGAGGACGTCGACGCGTCCGCGCAGGGTGGCGGGCAAGGGCGTGTAGAGGTCGCCTTGGAAGACCTGGCCGCCGACGGGGATGACGTTGCGGCGGGCGCATTCGACGGCGGCCGGGTCGAGGTCCGCGGCGTACAGGTCGACGTCGTCGAGCGCGGTGGCCACGGTGGTGCCGACCGCGCCGGAGCCGCAACAGAGGTCGACGACGACGGCGCCTGGGTGCGCGTACCGGATTGCTTGGCGGGCAAGGAATTCGGTACGGCGGCGGGGAACGAACACGCCTGGGCCTACGGCGACGCGCCGCCCGGCGAACTCGGCCCAGCCGAGGATGTGTTCCAGCGGGAGGCCGTCGACGCGGCGGCGCACCATGGTGTCGAGTTCGGCCGGCGTGCGGGCCTCGGCGATGAGCAGCCGCGCCTCGTCCTCGGCGAAGACGCAGCCGACGGCGCGGAGCCGGGCGATGACGGCCGAAGAGTCGGCGGCAGACATGGTCATGGGCCCGCGACATTACCCCGTGGTGCGGGGCGGCGGGACGTTGACTGAAGTAATGAATCGGTGGTTCACTTCTTGCTGTGCCGTACCGCCGTACCCCGAAGGTGCAGGAAAGACTGGACGCGCAGCACGAGAAGATCGTCGCCGCCGCTGTCGAGCAGCTCGCCGCGCACGGGTACGCCGGATGCTCGATGGCCGCGGTCGCCGAGCGTGCCGGGGTCGCGACCGGCACGGTGTACCGCCACTTCCCCACCAAGGCCGAGCTCGATCTGCGGGTCTTCCGGCAGGTCGTGACCCGCGAGGTGGAGGCGGTCCGGGAGGCTTCCGCCGACGGTGACCCGATCGAGCGGGTGCTCGTGGTGTTCGAGACGTTCGCTGCGCGCGCGTTGAAGGCTCCGCGTCAGGCGTACGCGCTGCTGGCCGAGCCGGTCGGGGCGGAGATCGACGCTGAGCGGCTGGAGTTCCGCCGCGCGTTCCGCGACGTCGTCGCCGGGCACGTCGCGGCCGGTGTGCGGTCCGGGGTACTGCCCGCGCAGGACGCCCGGCTCACCGCGGCGGCGCTGGTCGGCGCGGCCGCCGAGGTGTTGATCGGGCCGCTCAGCGGTGGCAGTGCCAGTGATGTCGTCGAGTTGCGCACGTTCGTGCTGCGTAGTTTGGGAGGTTCGGATGCCCGCCACACATGAGGTCACCAACCAGGTTCCGCCCCTGGCCGACCACGACGTCGCCGCGGATCCGGCGCTGCTGGACGGACTCACGCGCGCGGGTGCGGGGTGGGCGGCCGAGGAGGTCCACGAGCTGGGCAGGCTCGCGGGGAGCGAGCGGGTCCAGGAGTGGGGGCGGCTGGTCAACGAGAACGAGCCGGTGCTGCGGACCCACGATCGCTACGGTCATCGGATCGACGAGGTGGAGTTCCATCCGTACTGGCACGAGCTGATGGACGTCGCGGTGTCGCACGGGCTGCACGCGGCGCCGTGGCGGGACTCGCGGCCCGGGGCGCACGCGGCGCGCGCGGCGAAGTTCTACGTGTGGAGCCAGGCCGAGGGCGGGCACGGCTGCCCGATTTCCATGACCTACGCGGCGATCCCGGCGTTGCGGTTCAACCCCGAGCTGGCGACGAAGTACGAGCCGTTGCTGGCGGCGAAGGAATACGACTTCGGGCTGCGCGAGCCGAGTTCGAAGCGTGGACTGATCGCGGGCATGTCGATGACGGAGAAGCAGGGCGGCTCGGACGTCCGCGCCAACACCACCGTCGCGACGCCCGCCGGCGACGGCAGCTACACGCTGGTCGGGCACAAGTGGTTCACCTCGGCGCCGATGTCGGACATGTTCCTGACGCTGGCGCAGGCCCCGGGCGGGCTTTCGTGCTTCCTGCTCCCCCGCGTCCTGCCGGACGGCTCGCGCAACCGGATTCTGTTGCAGCGGTTGAAGGACAAGCTGGGCAACCGGTCCAACGCCTCCTCGGAGATCGAGTACGACAACGCCCTCGGATGGCTGATCGGCGAGGAGGGGCGCGGCGTGCGCACCATCATCGAGATGGTGAACAACACCCGGCTGGACTGCGTGCTCGGCAGCGCGTCGGGGATGCGGCTGGGCGCGGTGCGGGCCGTGCACCACGCGCGGCACCGGCGGGCGTTCGGGAAGACGCTGGCCGAGCAGCCGCTGATGGCGAACGTGCTGGCGGATCTGCTGCTGGAGTCGGACGCGGCGACCACCGTCGCGATGCGGCTGGCGGCGGCGACCGACCGGCCAGGGGACGCGCAGGAGCAGGCGTTCCGGCGGCTGGGGCTCGCGGTGACGAAGTACTGGGTGTGCAAGCGGGCGCCGTCGCACGCGGCGGAAGCGCTGGAATGCTTGGGCGGCAACGGGTACGTCGAGGAGTCCGGGATGCCGCGGCTGTACCGCGAGGCTCCGCTGATGTCCATCTGGGAGGGTTCCGGGAACGTCGCGGCGCTGGACGCGCTGCGGGCGATGGCGAAGCAGCCGGAGTCGGTCGCGGCCTACTTCGCCGAGGTCGAGCTGGCCGCCGGTGGTGACGCGCGGCTGGACGACGCGGTGGCGCGGCTCAAGAAGGAACTGGCCGATCTGTCCGATGTGGAGTATCGGGCACGGCGGCTGGTGGAGTCGATGGCGCTGGCGCTGCAGGGCTCGCTTCTGGTGCGGCACGGCGACCCGGCGGTGGCGGACGCGTTCTGCGCGTCGCGGTTCGGCGGGGACTGGGGTGTCGCGTTCGGGACGCTGCCCGCAGGGACGGACACCGCGGCGATCATCGCGCGGGCCGGGGGCTAACCGACCCGGATGTGCTTGACGCTCACCCAGGTCTGGCGCAGGTTCGCGCGCAGGCTGCCGGTGGTGTCCGGCCGGAGGTCGAGCCCGGTGTGGCGGGCCACCTCGTCGGCGACCTGCGCGACGGTGCGGTCGTCGGTGTGGACGTGGTGGGCGAACTCGGGGCGGCGTAACGCGGTGAGGCAGCGTTCGACCTGCTTCAGCGCCCAGGAGTCGCCGTGGATGAGCGGCGTGACGCGCCTGCGGAGACGTCGCCGGACGGTGTCTTCGCGGGCGAGCAGGGCGAAGTGGTGCACGGTGTGGCCGTCGGCGCGGAGCTTGCCGATGATCTCGTCGAAGTAGGCGGGGACGACGACGGTCATCGGCGCGATGATCGTCTTGTCCGTGCCTTCGTAGGTGCGCAGCAGATGGTCGAGGACCTCGCGGACGCCGTGGCGCCAGGCCGGGAAGTCCTGGAAGTCGCCGCGTACCGCGCGCGGCAGCATGCGACGCAGGCCGAAGCCGAGGTGCTCGGGGTCGGCCACCTCGCTGCCCGGCAGGCGCCGGTGCAGTTCGAAGGCCGTCTGGGTCTTGCCGCCGCCGAACGGGCCGTTGATCCAGAGCAACGTCGGAGCCATGGGCCCGACCCTAGCCGAACGCCGGGGGCGGCCGGTCGGGTCAGCCGAAGGGCGTGCCCAGCAAGGGGATCCGGCGCAGGTCGTCGAGGGTGCAGGTGAGTCCCGCCAGGGCACAGACGACGCGCATGCCGATGGCGTAGTCGGCCTCGCCGGGTTCGAGGTAGTCGGTCTCGAAGACACCGGCGGCGGCGAAGGCCGCGCGCAGTTCGGCGGGCATGTCGGGGACATCTGCTTCGAGATCGAGGTCGTCGACGTCGACGAAGGCGAGCTGTTCCCCGTTCACGGCGTAGCTCATGCTGGCGTCCGCGTTGATGGTGTACAGACTCGAAGCGGCCGTTCGCCCGTCGGCCGACAGCGGGATGGTGTCGTCCTCGGGAACGGTCGCCCCGCCGTCGTCGTAGACGAAGGTCCACTCACCGATACGTCCTGCCAGCAGCGCGGCGGAATCTCCCGGTTCGATCTTCAGGGCCGCGCCGGGCAGCGAAGTCACCGCGTCCGGCCTGGCAGCGGGCAGCTCGCAGGGCTGGAACCACCGTGGCTTGGCACCGAGCGCTTCGAGCGCTTCCGCCGGTTCGAGGCCCTTCACGACGTGGAGCGTGTGGTTCGGATCCTCGGCGGCCAACTCGACGAGCCAGACCGGATCCCCTTCGGCGGTGAGGGTGTTGGGTGGAAAACCAGGCGTTGACATCAGGATCTCGCTATCGGAAGTGGTGGGCCATCGAGGAGAACAGCGGCCACCGTAGCCAGCTCTCGCCGCTTCCGGTGCCCCGCTGCCCGGCAGGTCCGCAGCCGTGCCCTAGAGGGCACAACTCCGGTTCTGTACCTATTAGTATGTACGGGACGACCGCGAACGGAGACCCGATGCACGCGATGCAGTACGAGATCACCCTGCCCGCCGACTACGACATGGACATCATCCGCGACCGCGTCGCCACCCGCGGACATCTGCTCGACGCCTTCCCCGGGCTCGGGCTCAAGGCCTACGCCATCCGCGAGCGCGGCGTCGATGGCTCGACGCTCAACCAGTACGCGCCGTTCTACCTGTGGCACGAGGCCGCCGGGATGAACGCCTTCCTCTGGGACGGCGGCTTCGGCGGCATCATCGAGTCGTTCGGCCGCCCGGTCGTGCAGCACTGGACCGGGCTGGCGTTCGCGGAAGGTCCCGCGTTCGGCGACACCCCGCGAGCGGCGAGCAAGCACACCGAACCAGTGCCCGCCGAGGTCATGCCCGCCGACGTCATCGCCCGTGCGCTCGGCGAACTGGAGACGCACGCGCGCCGCCGGGACGTCCATTCCGCCGCACTGGCGATCGACCCGCGCACGTGGGAGCTGGTGCGCTACACCCTCTGGTGGGACGCCGCGCCGGAGGAGGACGAGGTGCGGTACCGGGTCCTGCACGTTTCGGCACCGCACCTGGCCACGCTCCCCCGCGGCCGCCAGTGGTGACGACTCAGTCGCCCGCGCAACAGGAATGCCTGCTCGCCGCCACGTAATGCGGGTCGTGCCACCAGAACTCCCGGTTCGCCGGATGCTCCGGGGTGGCCGCGACCGGCGTCGGGGCGAGCGACGCGCGGGCCGTGGTGAACGGCGCGAGCAGATCGTCCACTGTGTACACCAGCCCGTTGCTCACGACCGTGCGGACGTCGGCGGCGTGCCGGATGTCGCGCAGCGGATCGCCGCCGACCACGATCAGGTCGGCAAACATCCCGGGGGCGATCCGGCCGAGTGGCTCGCCGAGGAACCGGCCGGGCGCGCTCGTCGCGGTCACCAGCGCCTCGTGGGGCGTCAGCCCGTGCCGGACCATCGCGCGCAGGTTCATGTGCGTGCTCACCGCCGTGTGGTCGATCGGCGAGTCGGTGCCGGTGACCACCAGGCCGCCCGCCCTGATCAGCGCCGCGACCTGCTGCACCTGGTGGGCGAGGTTGCGCCGGTCCGCGGTGAGATCGGTGTTCCGCACCCTCGTGACCGTGTCCCGCAGCTTGGCGTACTCCCAGGCCGGGTAGAGCGTCCGCACCCGGCGGTCCTCGACCAGGCTCGTGTCCTCGGCGTAGAGCACGATGTTGCGGAACAACGTCGGCGTCCGCGCCGCGCCCGAGGCCGCGAACAGCGCGACGTCGTCCCGATATCCCTTGCCCAGCGCCGAAATCGTGCGCGAGTAGCCGAACCTGCTCGTCGCGCCCATGTGCTCCATCCCGTCGCCGCCGAAGCCGAGCGCCGGATAGCTGTAGTGCGACGTCGCCGGAACGCCGTGTTCGTGTGCCCAGCGCACCACCCGGCGCTGCCATTCCGGCGGGAGGCGGACGTAGGCCTTCATCAGGTCGTAGTCCAGTGCCTCGGCGCGTTCGAGCTCGCGTTCGAGCTGCCGCTCGTCGAAGGTCGGGCGCATGAAGTTGTAGAACACCCGCGCCCCGTCGATCGCCTCGCCGGTGCCGAAGTACCGGGGCGCCACGCGCGCACCCGACTGGACCGACTCGCGAGCCTCGACCATGTGATAGGCCGGGCTGCCCGGCGATCGGGTGGTGGTGAAGCCCAGCGAGAGCCACAGCCTGCCCTGCCGGTCACCGTATTCGTAGCCCTGCATCTCGCGGTGGTGGTGCATGTCGATCAGGCCCGGCAGCACGACGGCGTCGCGTGCGTCCACCAGCTCGGCGTCCCAGCTGTCGCGCCGCGGCTCGACCGCGGCGATCCGGTGCCCCTCGACCAGGACGTCCACATTCCGGCGCAGCGTATGGCTTTCGCCGTCCCACATCGCGCCCGCGCGGATCAGCGTGCGACCCCGGGGACGCACGTTCGTCCAGCTCAGCCGCACCGGCACGGTACGCGGGGTGCCGCCCTCGGCGGGCACGATCCGCAGCCTGCCACCGGAAAGGTAGAGCAGTTCCCGGGAATCGCCGCTCCAGCTGGGCGCGTCGGTGAGTTCGTCGGTGATCCGGCGAGGGACGCCGGCCGGGGTGCCGTCGGCGTGGACGTCGAGTACCCACAGCACGCTGGCCATCGCGAACGCCATCCGGCGGCCGTCCGGCGAGAACACCGGGCCGTCGTCGCCGCGGGTCTGGATCGACCGGTCCGGGATCGGGTCGGCGTACCGGCCCTCCCCGGTCGCCACGTCGACGAGCAGGATCTTGCTGAGCCCTTCCCGGAACCGCGCCGAGTACGGCTTGATCGCCGCCATCGCGATCACCCGCCCGTCGGCCGACCAGCTCGGCCTGCCCGGCTCGAACGTCGCGGGGTAGACCTTCCGCACCGCGCCGGTGGCGACCTCGACGACGTGCAGCGCGCCGTCCTGGTTCAGGAACGCCAGCCGCGCGCTGTCCGGCGACCACGAACCCGACACCGCCGCCGCGCCGGGCAGGTGTGTCAGCTGCCGGTCCTCGCCGGTGGCGAGGTCGCGCAGCCAGAGGTCGAGCTTCCCGCCACGATCGGTCGAGTAGGACAGGTATTTCCCGTCCGGCGACCACGCGGGATCGCATTTCCACCAGTGATCGCCGGTCAGCGGTCGCGGCGCCGAGCCGATCCGCATCGTGTAGACGTCGTTGAGTGCGCGGAAGGCGATCCGCGTGCCGTCCGGTGACAGGACAGGGCTGCCGATCCCGATCACCGGGTGCGGCCGGACGGAGTCGAAGTCCCGTCGCCGCTTGCGGTAGCGGGGGCGGGTCACCGTCACGGTCGCGGTGAAGGCGATGTCCCGCACAGTCGTACGGTCCAGTGAGCGACGCCGGATCACCCCGTCGGCGGTGTAGACGTACTCGCGGGGCCCGGCCCAGGACACCGGGAACGGGAAGACCTCCTCGCCGGCGAACAACGGTTTCCCCGCGCGCACCAGCTGCGTGTCCCCGTTCGGCAGCTGCCGCTGGAAGACCAGGTCCGCACCGTCCGGGGTCCATGACGGCGCGTGCAGGGTGTGCCCGGCGGGCGCCCGCACCACCGTGGTGCGCGAGCCGTCGGCGATGGTGACGACGTCGACGCGGCTGTACCCGACGACGATCGCGACCTTGGTGCCGTCCGGCGACCAGGCCGGTTCGCACTCCTGCTCGCCGGTGCGGGTCAACACCGAAGACGTGCCGCTCGCGACTTCGAGCAGGTGGATCCCGTAGGAGCCGTTCTCCGCGTCCGAGGAGCAGGCGATTTTCTTGCCGTCCGGGGAGAATCGTGGCTCACGATGGTCGTAGGGGCCGTGAGTGAGCTGCCGCAGGCCGGTGCCGTCGGCCCGGATCGTCCACAGGTTGAAGACACCGTCCCGATAGGACTGGAACACCAGCGTCGCGCTGTCCGGCGCCCAGTCCGGCAACGCGACGTCGCCCAGATCGTCGGTCAACCGGTGCGCGGCGCCGCCCTCGGCGGGCATCACCCACAGCACCCCGACCGCGTCGAAGGCGACGAGACGGCCGTCCGGGGAGATCCGCGCGGCCATGCCCGTGCCCTGGGTCAGCGTCACCGGGGTCCCGGCGGACGCTTCCTCTCCGGACGGGGCGGCCGCCGCGCCGGAAGCGGCGACCACCCCGATTCCGGGTACCGCGGCCGTCCCGGCCACACCCGCGATGAAACCCCGTCGATTCAGCGCAGCCATTCCGGACCCCCATGTCCGCCGCTCGTCGTGCCTGCTCCCTTCTCTACACGCTGAGCGATCGGACGACTACCCCTGTTGCACGGGGTGCCGGTCAGGCGAGCAGGGCAGCGAAGGCGACACCGGGGTCGGTTTCCGGCGAACCGGACGGCCACCACACGCCGGCCTCGGCGCGGTAGGGGTACCAGCGGCCGTCGCGGCCCGCCCGCAGCTGGACGTCCGTCCCTGCCACGGTGCCGCGGTTGCGGTCGAACTCCAGCACGACGCCGCGGTCCTCGACCGCTTCGGCCAGTGCCGCCCGCGCCCGCGCGAGCACCGGCTTCGGCGGCGACCAGGTCGACTCCAAGACGTCGAGCCCGCCGCGCCCGCCATACGTCCAGGCGGCAACGGCGCGAGCGAAGTCCTCGCCCGCGTCCTCCCGCAGCCGCGCCGCGGCCTCGGTGCCGGGGAACGTCGCGGCCAGCCGCACCGCGTCCTGGCGCCGGTTCAGCTTCGGCGCGCCGGACAGCATCGCCTCGGCGACCGCGGCGGCGTTGTCCGCCAGGACGGCGAAGGTCTCCGCCGGAATACCCGGCGCCGCGGGCACTTCGGGCCGTCCTCGCGGCGTGAACGCGTCGAGGTCCGGCATCACCGGGGCCGTCCTGGCGAAGGCGTCCGAGACGGGGACGTCCTCGTCTGCACCGGTGGCGCGGACGAACCGGGGCGCGTTGCGGCGCTGCAACTCCTCGAGCACCTCCCGCTCCCCCTTGCCCCGGATGAGCAGCAGGACGAACGGATCGGCGTCGAGCAGCCACGACACCTGGAACGACAACGCCGCCGCGTGCCGGCACGGCAGTTCCCAGCCGGGGCAGTCGCATTCCGGATCGAGATCGCCGATCCCGGGCAGCAGGTGCACCCCGGCGTCGTCGGCGGCCTCGACCAGGTCGTGCGGCATGTCGCGGTCCAGCAGCGCGGCCAGATGCCCGGCGCGGGAGGCCACCCGGTCCAGGAACCGTTCCCAGTCCACATCGGACAGTTCGGCCAGCCGCAGCCGGGTCTGGTACGGACCGCCGTCCACGTCGTCGACCTGCGCGGCGATCCGGCCGGGGCCGACGGCGATCGGCCCGACCAGCCCCGCCGTGGCGTACTTCCGGCCCTGTTTGAGCTGACGCAGGTCGAGCGCGGTGTCCTCCATCGCCGAGATCCACGCCCGGCCCCACCACGAGCGCGCGAACGGACCACGGCCCGGCTGCGCGCCGAACGCCGGGAATCCGCGTACGTCGTCGGTCATCGAGGCCTCCTCAGCTCGACCAGTTCGGTCAGTTCCCCGTCGCTCAGCTCGGTCAGCGCGGCCTCGCCACCGGTCAGCACCGCCTCGGCCAGCGCGCGTTTCTCCCGCAGCATCCCGGCGATCCGGTCCTCCACCGTCCCCTCCGCGACCAGCCGGTGGACCTGCACCGGCCGCGTCTGCCCGATCCGGTACGCGCGGTCGGTCGCCTGGTCCTCGACCGCCGGATTCCACCACCGGTCGTAGTGCACGACGTGATCGGCGCGGGTCAGGTTCAACCCGGTGCCCGCCGCCTTGAGCGACAGCAGGAACACCGGGACCTCGCCCGCCTGGAACCGGCGGACCAGCTCCTCGCGGCGCGCGACCGGCGTGCCGCCGTGCAGCAGCTGCGTCCCGATGCCGCGCTCGGCGAGATGCCGTTCCAGCAGCCGCGCCATCGCGACGTACTGGGTGAACACCAGCACCGCGCCGTCCTCGGCGAGGATGGTGCCCAGCAGCTCGTCGAGCAGTTCGAGCTTGCCCGACCGTCCCTCCACAATGGACTCCCCAGAAGTCTCCTTGAGGAACTGCGCCGGATGGTTGCAGATCTGCTTGAGCCCGGTGAGCAGCTTGACGATCCGCCCGCGCCGCGCCATACCCTCGCTGCCCGAGATCTCCGCCAGCATCTCGCGCACCGTCGCCTCGTACAGCGCCGCCTGCTCGGTGGTGAGCGTGACCGGGCGGTCGGTCTCGGTCTTCGCGGGCAGCTCCGGCGCGATACCCGGGTCGGACTTCCGCCGCCGCAACAGGAACGGGCGCAGCAGTCGCGCGAACCGCTCCGCCGCGACGGGATCGCCGGACTCGATGGGCTTGGCCCACTGACGCCGGAACTCGGGCAGCGCGCCGAGCAGCCCCGGCGTCGTCCAGTCCAGGATCGCCCACAGCTCCGACAGCGTGTTCTCCACCGGGGTACCGGTGAGCGCGATACGCGCCGACGCGGGCAGCGTCCGCAAGGCCTTCGCCGTGCCCGAGCGATGGTTCTTGACGTGCTGCGCCTCGTCGGCGACCAGCAGCCCCCACTCGACCCCGGCCAGCGGCGCCGGGTCGGCGCGCAGCGTGCCGTACGTGGTGAGCACGAACCCGCCGTCGAGCCCGGCCAGCGACCGCGCGCCGCCGTGGAAGCGACGTACCGGCGTGCCGGGCGCGAACCGCTCGATCTCCCGCTCCCAGTTGCCCAGCAACGACGCCGGGCAGACCACCAGCGTCGGTCCGGCTTCTGGCACCTCCGCCGCGCGGTGCAGATGCAGCGCGATGAGCGTGATCGTCTTGCCCAGCCCCATGTCGTCGGCGAGACACCCGCCGAGCCCGAGCTCGGTCTGCGTTGCCAGCCAGCGCAGCCCCCGCAGCTGGTAGTCCCGCAGCGACGCGGCGAGACCCGCCGGTTGCGGAAGTGGTTCGGGTGCCGCGGAAAGCCGTTCCCGCAACCGATCCAGCCAGCCTTCGGTGACGACCTCGACGTGTTCGCCGTCGATCTCCGCGGTCCCGCTCAGCGCCACACCGAGCGCGTCGACCGGGGTCAGCGGCTTGAGCATCCGGTCGCGTGCCTTCGCCGCGAGCGCCGGATCGACCAGCACCCACCGGTCTCGCAGCCGGACCACCGGCCGCCGCGCCTCGGCGAGCACATCCAGCTCCGCCGCGGTCAGCACATCGCCGCCGAGCGCGAGCTGCCAGTCGAAGGCCAGCGCCCGGCCACCGCCGAAGAACGACGGCAGATCGTCCGGCGGCGCGCCCTCGGAAGTAAGGACAGCGCGAGCCGTGAGATCACCGGCCAGCTCGGCGGGCCAGTGGACGTCGATCCCGGCGGCGCCGAGCCGCGGCGCGGCCGCCGCGATCAGTTCGCCGATCTCCTCGTCGCCCAGGTCGAGCTCGTCCGGGACGGCGGCGGCGAGCAGCGGGCCCAGCGCCGGCCACACCCGCACACCCCGGCGCAGTGCGAGCATGACGTCGATCCGCGCCCGCGGCCCCAGATCCCCGGCGCCCGACCACAACTGTCCCGCGTCGACGATCTGCGACGGATCGGCGAGGTTGTGCGCCTGCACCACCAGGCGATACCGTCCGGCCGCCGGATCGCCGCCAGGGACCTCGACCCGCAGCGACACCCGGACGCCGGAGTCCAGCCCGGCCGAGACCTCGTCCGCCCAGTCCCGCAGCCCGGTCGCGTCCTGCGCGGAGGCCGCGGCGTACAGCCGCTGACCGGTCGCCGCGGCCGCCGCCGGCGTGCGGGGCAGCGCGTCGACGACGGCGTCGAGAAACGCCCGCAACAGCGGATACCGTGCGGGCAGCCGGGTCTCGTCCGCCGAAATCGGCGCGGCGTGTGCCTCCGGGGGCATCGCGTCGGCCAGCTCGCGCAACCACGCCACTTCGGCCGGTTCCAGCGGACCGGCCCGCCATGCGTCGTGCCCCGCCTCGGACACCCCGGGCAGCATCCGCCCTGCCGAGACGAGCCGGAGCGCCGCCCGTGCGGCGGTCGCCCAGAACGTCACCGCGGGGGACGCGTCCATCGCGGCCAGCAGTGCCGGCAATGCCTCGACGACCGGCACCCGGCGGGCGGCCACCGCGCGGATTTCCGGCGCTGCCACGCGCAGCAGCTCGGCGTCTTCGGACGGATTCGTGTCGAGATCCCAGAACACGATCTTCCCCAGTCGAGGAGGATCGGCGGGTTCGAACAGCGCGGATTCCCGCAGAATCATCCCACCCCATTCTCTGTACGTCGTACGCGAGACAGTATACCGTAACTCTGTACGGCGTACAAAAAAGTGATGGGCAGAATGACGGACGTGAGCACGGAGTACAGCGGCAGTGGCGATCCGCGACGCACCATCGAGCTGCTCTGGGGTGTCGACGGGCCGCCGCGGCGCGGCCCGAAACCCAAGCTGTCGGTGACCGACGTCGTCCGCGCGGCCATCAAGCTCGCCGACACCGACGGCATCGCGGGTGTGTCCATGCGCCGCGTCGCCGACGAACTCGGCGTCTCCCCCATGTCGCTCTACACCTACGTTCCCAGCCGCGCCGAACTGGTCGACCTCATGCTCGACCACGTCCACGCCGAACTGGCGGCCGTCGAACCCGGCACCGGATGGCGCGCCGCGCTCACCGCGATCGCCGAGGACAGCTGGCGGATGTACCACCGCCATCCGTGGATGCTGCAGGTCGTCACCGGCCGCCCGACCCTGGGCCCGCACACTTTCGCCAAATACGAACGCGAACTCGCCGCCCTCGACGGCATCGGCCTCGACGACCTCGAAATGGACGCCCTGACCACCCTGCTCAACGGCGTCGTCCAGGGGTTCGCGCGCGGCTCGGTCGAGGCCGCCCGGCTGGTCAGCCACAGCGGGATGACCGACCAGCAGTGGTGGGACGCCAGCGCGCCCGTGCTCGCGGAGATCCCGGCCGCCGACCCCGCGAACTACCCCCTCGCCTCCCGCGTCGGCACCACCGCCGGGCAGGCCCACGGTGCGGCGGCCAGCCCCGGCCACGCCTTCCACTTCAGCCTCGCCCGCATCCTCGACAGCATCGAAACGCTCATCGCGAGCCGCACCGCTCGCTAGATTGAGCCCATGCGCCTGCTGTGCACGTTCGTCGGGGGAAACGGCCACTTCCAACCACTGGTACCGGTCGCACGCGCCGCGGCCGACGCCGGGCACACCGTCGCCTTCTCCGGCGAATCACTCATGGTCCCGACGATCGAAGCGGCGGGATTCCCGGCGTTCGCCTCCGGACCCGACTACGGGAGCACGGGTGAGCGCAAGCCGCTGCTCCCGGTCGACCGCGAACGCGAAGCGAACGACCTCCGCGAGGGCTTCGCGCGCCGCGCGGCCACCCAGCGCGCCGACGACCTCCTGCGGCTGTGCGCCGACTGGACTCCGGACCTGATCCTGTGCGACGAGGCCGATTTCGGGGCCATGATCGCCGCCGAACACCTCGGCCTGCCCTGCGCGACCGTGCTCGTCATGGCGTCCGGCTCGTTCGTCCGTCCCGAGATCGTCGGCCCGGCACTCGACGAGGTCCGCGCCGCGCACACCCTGCCCGCCGACGCCCCGCCCGGGATGAGCGCACGACACCTCGTGCTCAACCCCTTCCCGCCTGCCTTCCGCGACCCGGACTTCCCGCTTCCGCCGACCGCACGGACTTTCCGTGCGGAAACCACCCCGGTCACCGAGGCACCGCACTGGCGGATCGAGGGCCGCCCGACGGTCTACTTCACCCTCGGCACCATCTTCAACACCGAATCCGGCGATCTGTTCACCCGCGTCCTCGACGGCCTCGCCGAACTGCCGGTCACCGCAGTGGTCACCGTCGGCCCGGTCATCGACCCCGCCGAGTTCGGCCCCCAGCCCGGCCACATCCACCTCGCCCGTTACCTGCCCCAGCACGACGTCCTCCCGCACTGCGACGCCGTCCTCACCCACGGCGGCTCCGGCAGCGTCCTCGGCGCGCTCGCCCACGGCCTGCCTCAGGTCCTCGTGCCGATGGGCGCCGACCAGCCGAACAACGGCGACCGCGTCACCGCGCTCCGCCTCGGCAAGGTCCTCGACCCGATCACCGTCACCCCCGCCGAAATCCGCGACGCCGTCACCGCCGTCCTCGACGACGACCGCTACCGCCGCAATGCCGCGCGTTTCGCCGCCGAACTCGCGGCACAGCCACCGGCCGAGGAAACCGTGTCCTGGCTGGAAGGACTCCTCGCCGCGAGATAGTTTCGGCTCCGCTGTCGGTCCGCCGGGGCGCCGTTCGTCGGTCCATCGACCGAACCGCACCGGCACGGAGGGGAGCAGATGGCACCGGACGTCGAAACCGCGGTCGCGGAGGCCTTTCGCGAGGAATGGGGCCAGGTCGTCGCCACCCTGATCCGGGTGACCGGCGACTGGGACCTCGCCGAGGAGTGCGCGCAGGACGCCTTCGCGCTCGCCCTGCGCACCTGGCGCCGCGACGGCGTCCCGGACCGTCCCGGCGCCTGGCTCACCACTGCCGCCCGCAACCGCGCCATCGACCGGCTCCGGCGCGAAACGCTCGGCGCCGGGAAGCTCCGGGAGGCCGCCCAGATGCTCGACTCCTACCCCGACGACGGCGACGACAGCGGCGTCCACGACGATCTGCTGCGGCTGATCTTCACCTGCTGCCATCCCGCCCTCGCCGTCGAAGCCCAGGTCGCGCTCGCACTGCGCACGCTGGCCGGGCTGACCACCGCCGAGATCGCCCGCGCCTTCCTCGTCCCCGAACCCACCATGTCCCAGCGCCTGGTCCGGGTGAAACGCAAGATCCGCAACGCCGGCATCCCCTACCGCGTCCCGCCCGCACACCTGCTGCCCGAACGCACCACCGCCGTCCTCCGCGTGCTGTACCTGCTGTTCAACGAGGGCTACTCGGCCAGCGCCGGACCGGACCTGCTCCGCCCGGACCTCGCAGGCGAAGCCCTCCGCCTCGCCCACGTCCTGGCCCGGCTCATGCCCGACGAACCCGAGGCACTCGGCCTGCTCGCGCTGATGCTCCTGCAGCACGCCCGGCGCGACACCCGCGTCGGCCCCGGCGGCGAACTCGTCCCGCTCGAAGAACAGGACCGCGAACGGTGGGACACCGCCGAGATCGCCGAGGGCACCACCGTCCTGGAAACCGCGTTGCGACGCCACCGACCCGGCCCGTACCAGATCCAAGCGGCCATCGCGGCCTGCCACGCGACCGCGGCACGCCCCGCCGACACCGACTGGGCGCAGATCGCCGGCCTCTACGGCGAACTCCGCAAGCACACCCCGACCCCGGTCGTCGCCCTCAACCACGCCGTCGCCGTCGGCATGTCCGCCGGTCCGGCCACCGGCCTCGTCCTCGTCGACCGGCTCGCCGAGAGCGGGGCACTGGCGGGGTACCACCTGCTCCCGGCCACCCGCGCGGACTTCCTCCGCAGGCTCGGCCGCGACACCGAAGCCGCCGAGGCCTACCGCGACGCGCTCGCGCTGGCCCCGACCGCTGCCGAACGCAGCTACCTCACCCGCCGCCGCACCGAACTGCGGCTCACGGAAAATTCCTCCGCCGAGGTGTCGGTCCCGGCCGATCCCGCACGTCGGGTGGATGACCGCGCGAAAACGGACGGACCGAGATGACCGCCAAGACCTTGAGCATGCCGGGCGCGCGCCTGCGTGACCTCCTCGACCAGCACTGAAAGGATCGGACCATGCGGTACCTGCTCATGATCTGCGGCGACGAAACCGCCGCCGAGCACCGGAACGACGGCTGTGGCGACTGGGGCGAGGAAATGCAGCGCCGTGGCGTCATCCTCGACGGCGCCGGGCTCCACCCGCCGGGCGACGCCACCACCATCCGGGTCCGCGACGGCGAAGTCCTGCTCAGCGACGGCCCGTTCGCGGAGACCAAGGAACAGATCGGCGGCTACTGCCTCATCGAGTGCGGCGACCTCGACGAAGCGATCGACATCGCCTCCCGCCATCCCGCCGCCGCGTACGGAACCATCGAGGTCCGCCCCGTCCTCACCCCCGAACACCCCTGACCGAGGAGCCGATCCCATGCCGTCCTTTGCGGACCGTCCAGCCCAGCGCTACGTCGGCGCCCGCGCCACCATCGGCGTCACTGAGTTCGACACCATCGCCGACCAGATCCCGCGGATCATCGGCCTGCTCGCACAGCACGGCCTCGCCCCGGCGGGCGCGCCGTTCTTCCGGTACCTCGTCATCCATCCCGGCATGCGCTTCACCGCCGAGGCCTGCGTACCGGTCGACGGCGACTTCATCCCCGAGGCTCCGCTGATCACCGGTGTCGTCCCCGCGGGCAAGTACGTCTTCAGCAACTACGTCGGTGCCCCGGACGGGCTTTTCGGCGCCACCAAAGCGGTTCTGGACTGGGGCGCCGCCGAGGGCGTGCGCTGGGACAGCACCGAAACCGAGGACGGCGAGCAGTGGGGCGGACGTCTCGAAGTCCTCAACACCAACCCGCTCGAACAGCCCGACCCCACGAAATGGTCGACCGACCTGCTCTTCCGCGTCGCCGGCTGACCCCATGCCGTTAAGGCCACCTTACGGGCGTCTGACGCCCGTAAGGTGGCCTTAAGGGAACGTCAGCGACGGGTCAGCAGAGCGCCGACCAGACAACCGAAACCCGCCGTCGAGGAGACCGCGCGCACGACATTCCACCGCACCCAGACCGTCTCGAACCGCGCCCGCACTTCCTCCAGCGTCGCCGAACCATCGGCCGCCTGTGCCTCGAGCGCGTTGTTCAACGGCACGTTGACCACCCCGGTCACGATCAGCGTCACCATCAGCAGCACGAAACCCGCCACCACCCACGGCAACGCTCCCCGCAGGTCCGAGCGCAGGTGCAACGCCCCGGCCACCGCCGCCAGCAGCGGCGCGCCCAGGAACGTCGCCATGAACCAGCCGTTGAGGATCGCGACGTTGATCCCGCGCATCCCCTCGACGAACGTCTTCGCGTCGCCACGGGCCAGCCCTGGCATCACCGAACACGCGTAGGCGTAGAACAACCCCGCGGACAGACCCGCCGTGATCGTCGCCGCGACCAGCGCGATGACCGCCACCGTATCCATGGCACCCTTCCTTTCCCCAGGCATGACCACTAGTCAAGCGGCAGCGAGTGAGACGCTCCATCGTTCAGCTGCTCACATCCATGCTCCAGCGTCTACCATTCCGGCATGGACCCGCTCGCCGCCCTCCTCGACGGCCCCCGCGCCCACGGCGCGTTCCTGCTCCGGTCCCTCCTGACCCCGCCCTGGTGCCTGCGGATCGAAGACCGCGCACCGCTGACCGTCATCGCCGTCGTCCGCGGCGAAGCGTGGGTCGTGCCCGACGAGGACGACGGCGTCCGGCTCGGCCCCGGTGATCTCGCGATCGCGCGGGGACCCGACCCGTATCTCGTCGCCGACCACCCGGCCACCCCGCCGCAGGCCGTCATCCACCCCGGCCAGGAATGCCGGACACCCGAGGGCGAACACCTCACCGACCTCGGCGACGTCGGCGTGCGCACCTGGGGCTCGGGCACCGACGGCCCGCTGGACATGCTCACCGGCACCTACCCGGTCGCGGGCGAGGTCAGCCGCCGCCTGCTCGCCGCGCTCCCGCCCCTGCTCGTCCTGCGGGCCCAGGACTGGCAGAGCCCGCTGATCCCACTGCTCGCCGAGGAAATCGGCAAGGACGTCCCCGGCCAGGAAGCCGTTCTCGACCGGCTCCTCGACCTGCTGCTGATCGCCGCGCTCCGCACCTGGTTCGCCCAGTCCCGCGACCGCGCCCCCGCCTGGTACCGCGCCCACGACGACCCCGTCGTCGGCCAGGCACTGCGCTTGCTGCAAGACCACCCGGACCGCCCCTGGACGATCGCCGAGCTGGCCGCGAACACCGGCGTCTCCCGCGCGGCGCTCGCCCGCCGCTTCACCGCCGCCGTCGGCGAACCGCCGATGTCCTACCTCGCCGGCTGGCGGCTCGCCCTCGCCGCCGACCTGCTGCGCCAGCAGCCCGACTCCACACTCGGCGCGGTGGCGCGCAAAGTCGGCTACGGAAGTTCGTTCGCGCTCAGCTCCGCCTTCAAACGCGAGTACGGCCAGAGCCCCCAGCACTACCGCGCGAGCTGAACCCGCCACGGCGGGCTCCCTCCCGGTCTTCGTACTCGAACCCGGGCACGTCGTACCGGGTCGCGCAACGTAGTACTGGCAGGGCCAGCCATGTCCTTGGTGATCGACTGGGCGAAGAGCAGACTCAGGGCATGGGCAACAACGACCTTGGCGACTTCCTGCGGGCCCGCCGTGCCGGACTCACGCCGGAGAAGATCGGTCTGCCGGTCGAGTTCGGCGCCGGTCGCCGGGTCGCCGGTCTGCGGCGCGGTGAGGTCGCGCAGCTGGCCGGGGTGAGTATCGAGTACTACACCCGGCTGGAACAAGGCCGCGCCCGGCAGCCGTCCGAACAGGTACTGCATGCCCTCTGCGACGCGCTGCGGTTCGATGACATCGAGCGGCGGCACCTGTTCGCCCTCGCGGGTACCCCAGCCGGGCACGAGGACCGGGCCGAGCACCCGTCACGGCTACGACCGGGGCTGCGTCAGGTGCTGGAGTCGATGGATCTGGCTTCTGCTTTCGTCAGCGACCGGAACCTCACTGTCGTCGGCGGGAACACGTTGTGGGCGTTGCTGTTTCCCGATGTGGCCGCGCTGCCGCGCCGGGAACGCAGCATGGCGCGCTGGACGCTATTGGATCCGCGTGCTCGCCTCGTGTGGCGCGACTGGGAACGCGTCGCCCGCGACTACGTGCACGGGTTGCGCCGGGCCGCCGCCACCCATCCGCGAAACCAGCACATCGCCAACCTGATCGGTGAGCTGATGATGCGCTCACCCGAGTTCCCGGCGTGGTGGTCGGAACACCGCGTCCAGGAACGCAGCACCGGCCTCAAACGCCTTCACCACCCTGTCGCCGGTGACCTGGAACTGCAGTACGAGATCTTCACCTCGGTCGCCGACCCTGGCCAATCGCTCGTCGTCTACTGCGCGCCGTCCGGCTCGCCGTCCGAGGAGCGCCTGCGACTGCTGGCCAGCTGGGGCAGCGAACCCGCCGCCACGACCGCCCAGGACACCGCCGCCGAGTCCTGACCACCGCCCGAACCGGGCGATCCAGCACCGGTACCACCCAGACACGACCCCGGCATCCCCGCGGGGTCCATGCCGCCGTGCCCACGCACGCCGCGGCCGGACACTCATCCATGAAAGGACATCCGTAGTGAGCAACACATTCCTGATCACCGGCGTCAGCACCGGCCTCGGGCTGGCCATCGCCCGGCGAGCCCTGGCGGCCGGGCACCGTGTCGCAGGCACCGTGCGCACCGAGCGGCACGCGGCGGCCTTCCGGGCACTGGACCCCGACCGGGCCCGTGCCTTCATCCTCGACCTGTCCGACGAGGACCGGATCGACCCCACGGTGCGGGCCGCCGAAGCGGAGCTGGGCCCGATCGAAGTGCTCGTGGCCAACGCCGGCTACGGGCTCGAAGGTACCTTCGAAGAGTCGTCGATGGCCGATCTGCGCCGCCAGTTCGAAGTCAACGTGTTCGGCACGGTGGCGACCGTGAAAGCGGTCCTGCCCGGCATGCGGGAACGGCGTGGTGGCCACATCTTCGTCATCACCTCGATGGGCGGGCACACCACCTTCCCCGGACTGGCGTTCTACGAAGGCAGCAAACACGCACTGGAAGGCATCACCGACACCCTCGCCCAGGAGGTCACCCAGTTCGGCGTGCGGGTCACCGCCGTGGCTCCCGGCGCGTTCAAAACCGACTGGGCAGGCCGGTCACTGGTGCGCGCACCACGCAGCATCGCCGACTACGACGCCCTGTTCGACCCGATCCGGACCCGCCGCCTGGCCCTCGCGGGCCAGGGCATCGGTGACCCCGATCGCGCGGGCGACGCCATCCTCACCCTCCTGGGCGCGGAGAAGCCTCCCGTGCATGTCCTGCTCGGGTCGGACGCGCTACGCCTGGTCACCGCCGGGCGCCAGCGGGTCCAGGACGACTTCGACGCCTGGGAGGAACTCAGCCGCTCCACCGACTCCACCGAGGGCGGAGTAACCGTCGGCTGACACCGGGCCCGTCACCGAGACGGCTGGGCGCGCCGGAGTTCCGCGTCGAGCTTGTCCAGCCACTCGCCGGTGCCCTGTTCGCGCCAGGCCGGTTCCTCCGCGCCGTCGAGGAACGTCCCCTGTTCGGTCAGGACCAGCCGGGTGCCCTCCCCGTCCGGGACGAACTCGACGGTGGTGATCGAAATCGTCGCGAGGGTGCCATCGAAGCTCAACGTTCCGGCGTAGGCGATGCGCTCTCCGTCGACGATGTCGTGATAGGTCGCCTCGAACGTCAGCAGCGGGCCGTCTCCGGTGTGCCGGCCGCGGTTGATTTCCCGGCCACCGATCCGGAAATCCAGCTCGTGGCCGACGTCCGCGCCGAACCAGCGAGCCTTGGCCGACGGATCGGACCACGCCGCGAAGACCCGGGCGGGTGCGACGGGGTACCGGCGTTCGAGACTGAACGTGGCGTGCTTGACCGAACGGGTCATGACGAACTCCTGTCCTCCGGGATTTCCGGCTCGGCGACGACCTCGCCGAGCCGGTCGAGACGGTGCTCCCAAGGCGTGCGCTGCCGTCCGAGCCAGCCTTCGGCGACGCGCAGCGCGGCCGGTTCGACCTGACAGGTGCGCACCCGGCCGGCCTTCTCGGACCGGATGACCCCCGACGCCTCGAGAACCTGCAGATGCTGGACGACCGCCGCGAGCGACATCGTCAGCGGCGCGGCCAGCTCGCTCACTGAAGCAGGCCCGCGCACCAGCCGCTCCACCAGTGCTCGCCGCGTCGGATCCGCCAGCGCCTTGAACACCTGGTCGAGGTCATACTTAAGCATATACTTAAGTTAATGTATCCGAGGACGGAAAGTCAAGTAGTTACTTAAGTTTTGTCAGCGGGGCTCGGTGGGCGGATCCTCGTCGATCAGGAGCGTCCGCTGCATCCAGGCGACGTCCCGCCAAGCGCCGTGCTTCCAGCCGATGCGCCGGTACGTCCCCACCGGTTCGAAACCCATTGCCCGGTGGAGCCCCGCACTCGCGTCGTTCGGCAGCGTCATGCCCGCGACGGCGGTACGGAAGCCGCGCTCGGCGAGCCTGTCGAACAAGGCGGTGTACAGCGCGCGCCCACCGCCCGTCCGGCGTCGCCCGCGTTCGAGGTAGACACTGACCTCACAGGACCATCGATACGCGGCGCGTTCCTTGAACGGCCCGCCGTAGGCGTACCCGATGACGTCGCCGTCGTCCTCCAGGACCAGCCAGGCGTGCCGTTCGTTCGCCGCGGCGATGCGCCGGGCCATCTCCGGCGGCGACGGCGGGTCGGACTCGAAGGTGATCGCGGTATCGGTGACGTACGGCGCGTAGATCGCGGCGCACGCCTCGGCATCCGACTCGGCGGCGTCACGGATCTTCAGGTTCCCAGCAGGCATGACTACTATCGTAGCCATCAGTGGTCTTATAGTGAACAACTATGTCGGACCCGCTCTCCGTGTCACTCGCTGCGACCCTCCATGCCGCTCGCCTCGAACGCGCTCTCTCGGCCAGCGCACTCGCCGAGCGCTCCGGCGTCTCGCGCGCCATGATCGGCAAGATCGAACGCGGCGAAGCCCAGCCGACCGCGGTGCTGCTCGGGCGTCTTTCGGGCGCCCTCGGCATGACACTGTCCGAACTCGTGGCCCGCGCCGAGGGCGGTGATCGGCGGCTCGTGCGCGCCGCGGATCAGCCGAGGTGGACCGATCCCGCCAGCGGCTACCGGCGCCGCGCGATCTCGCCGACGACCGGCGGCCCGCTGGAACTGGTCGAGGTCGAACTGCCGCCGGGCGCCGAGATTCCCTTCCCCGCCGAGACCTACACCTTCCGCCACCAGCAGATCTGGGTGCTCGACGGCCACTTGCGGTTCCGCGAGGGCGAGACCGAGCACGAACTCGACGCCGGCGACTGCCTCCAGCTCGGCCCGCCCGCGCCCTGCGCGTTCATCAACCCCACCACGGAAACCTGCCGATACCTCGTCGCACACACCCGGCGCACCTAGCGGGTCGGGTCGTATCGCGCGTTCTGCGCGTCCCAGGGAAGTTCGTGATCGTCGACCTTGACGGTCCACTCCGCGTCGGGCAGCAGCAGGCGAAGCTTGCTCAGTACCTCCGACCAGTACTGGATCGCGACCCACAGGTCGTTCGGTCGCCGGCGGGGAAGCTTGGTCGCGCCCTCGAGCACAGTGGTGCCGGTCAGCCGGTCGCTGTCGTAGAAGGTGAGGCCGCCCTCACCGCCTGCGTTGTCGATCACGTCGGATCGGGACCTGCGGACCAGCATCGCGACAAGACCCTGCTCCGTCTCGTCAAGCGGACGGTCCCGTCGGGCGGTGTAGTAGATCGACCAGCTCACCGGGACAGTATCCGTTGCCGGGGACGGGCACACTCCGGGGCAGGGGACGCATCACCGCACATGCTCGGCGAGCAGCTTGCGGACGCCGTCCGGCAGCGCCTCGTCGTCCGGGCGCGCCGCGAGGACATCGAGCAGCCGTCCGAGATCCCGCTCGGCCGCGGTGTTCCGCTCGGTCAGCGTCCGCAACTCCGCGCCCAGCGCGAGCGTGGTGTCGTGCATCGTCCGCACCGACCGGTCGTGCTCCGCGCGGATCGTGGTGACCCGCTCGTCGAACTCCGTACGAAGACGGTCGGCGTCGGCCCGCGCGGAGGCCAAAGCGGTTTCGTGGGCCGCGGTGGCTGCGGAAAGCTGTTCGTGTAGCGCGTCGATCCGATCCCGCGCGGAAGCGGCCTGAAGTTCGGCCACCTCGGCGCGCGCCGCGGCGGCCTGACTCCGGGCACGCTCGTCGACGAGGGCCGACTGGGACGCGGCGAGTTCGGCGGTCGCCGAAGCCAACGCCGTCGCCCGATCCCCCGCGAGCGCGGCGGCCGCTTCGGCGCGCTGGTTAGCCCGGACGAGTTCGTCCCGCACGGCGGCGAGTTGCCCGGACGTGCGCTGCTGCTCCTGCGCCGCCGCCTTGCGCGCGGCACGCTGGTCATCGCGTTCCTTGACGGCCTTGGCCTGCTCCCGCTCCGCCTCCGCCGCACGCGCGCGGTCCTTCTCCGCCTGCTGACGCGCCAGCGTGGCGTCGGCCTCGGCGAGGCCGCGCTGACGCCGGTGCTCGTCCGCCTCCTCGTGGGCGCTGTCCCGTTCGGCGAGTGCCGCCGCGACGGTCGCGTCGAGCTGTTGCCTGATGGTCGCGAGCACCTCGACCAGCCCACGCGCCGGGTCGAGCACACGATCGATCTCGCCGGCGAGCGCGGCGACGGCGGTGTCGTCCAGCTCGGTGTCCGCCTCACGCAAGGAATCGGCGTCGACCAGCGCGGCCTCGGCGTCGCGACAGTTCAGGCCGCGGCTCCCCCAGGTCTTGCCGTCCTGACAGAACCGTGGCCGGTTCCCTCGGCCGCTGACCTGCGGGAGCGCGGCACCACATCGCCGGTAGCCGCACACCCGCACCGATTCGTCACGCTTTTCGTCAGGCCCTGTTTTTCCCGAGGGTGATGGGCCCGGCTGATCCGCGCCGCCCTCTCGTGATCCCTGCTCGCCGAGCACCGTCTCTGACCTGCGCTTTTCCATGTCGCAACTCTATCATCACGAATATTTTAGAAATATCTGGGTATCTTCTACTGGAATTCATACCTCATGCAGCCATCTAATTTGGGATAAGGTCTCATATCGCAAGTCAGAAGCGTGAAGCGAGTGGCCCCGCCGGACTCCTCTTCGAGGGAGGTCGATGCGGCCAGGAGACGCCAGTGGTGCGCGGTGTCACCCCGAGTGGTCACCGTCCACTCGGGACGAAACTGGCGGGATGCCCGACTGGTTTCTGAGCAGCGCTCGCATCATCGCCGCTTCGGGGACGTCGAGTTCGACGTAGATCGTCAGCGCCGCGCACCAGGACTCGCGGGCCTGCTCGGGTTGGCCAAGGGCGTGGTGGACCAAGCCCAGCTGGTGGTGGGCGTGGGCCTGCTCAGCGGGTTCACCGGACTGACGGCTCAGCGTGAGCGCGTCGCGGTGACAACCCAGAGCGTCCCGGAGATTCCCGGTCAAGCGGGCGATCTGTCCCAGGTTGTTGAGGGATTCGGCCTGCAGGCTGCAGCTGCCGATGTCCTGGGCGATCCTGAGGGCCTGCCGGAAGTACTCCGCGGCGCGTTGTTCATCTGCCCGCTGCAGATGAGCCAACCCCACGCCGTTGAGGCAGTTGCACTCGACCCACCGGTCTCCGCTCGCGCGTGCCTGCTCGACCCCCTGGTGGAAGCAGTCGAGCATCAGCTGGGGCTGCCCCAGCCGCCAGTGGGCCAGTCCCAGCGGGATCAGGGCGTGACGTTCGACGTACCGGTTCCCGCTACGCCGCCCCAACTCGTGTGCGGTGGTGGCGAGGTTGAGCGTGGTGCTGTGCCGGCCCAGCAACCAGTGGACCATCGCCAGCCCGCACAGATGTTGGCCTTGCAAGGCCTGGTCGTCGCACAGGCGGGCCAGGACCAGACCGTCGTGGAAGTGCGCGAGCGCGTCGCGATAACGGCCGACCCTGCCGCGGGCCGACGCGAGATTGTGCAGGGCGTAGCTGGTGGTGGCGCGGTTGCCGGACATCTTCGCCGCCGAGCACGCCTGCTCGAAATGCCGCGCGGCCTGGGGATAGTCGCCCCGGCGCCAGCGGCTCAGGCCGAGGCCGATCAGGGCGCGCGCCTCGCCGTCGTGATCGCTGGTGTCGCGGGCGGCCGACAGGGCAAGGGTGTGCAGGTCCCACGCGTCGTCGTAGTAGGCGCGGATGTCCAGGAAATGCCAGAGCGCGGTGGCCAGGGCGCCTACCCACACGTTCGACCGCGGTCCGGTCGTGGCTCGGGCGAGCGCGAGCAGGTTGAGCCGTTCGGTTTCCAGCCAGGACTGGGCCTGCGCGTAGCCGGTCACCGCCGCGAGCGAGGTATCCGCCACCGGGTCGGCGCGGTGCTGGTCACAGGCCAGCATGGCGGCGGCATGGTGTGCGGTGCGCAGGTAGAACTCGCCGATCCGGTGCAGCGCGGTTTCGCGTCTTCGGTGGTCCATGCTGGTACGAGCGGTGTCGGCGGCGTAGAGACGGACCAGGTCGTGCATCCGGTAGCGGCCGGGTGTGTCCTGCCGCAGCAGGCACACCTGCTCCAGCGCGTCGAGGATCTCCCGGGCCCGCGCCGGGGACAGCCCGGCGAGCGCGGCCGCGGCGGGCAGGCCGATGTCGGGGCCGGGCGCGAGACCGAGCAAACCGAACACCTCGGCCTGAACGGACGTCAGTCTCGCGTAGGACCAGGACAGGACCGAGGCGATGCCGACCGATCCCGCGCCGCAGTCCAGCGCGGACAACCGGGTGGTCGCATCGGCCAGCTCGGCGGCCAGCGCGGTCAGCGTGAGGCCGCGGGTCCGCGCCCGTGCGGCCACCACGCCCAGTGCCAGAGGGAGTCCGCCGCAGCAGGCCAGCACGCGCCGGCTCGCGTCGGGTTCGGCCGCCAGCCGCTCGGTGCCCAGGCGAGAGACGAGCAAGGCGTGCGCGTCGGTGTCGGGCAGGACATCGAGCGCGAGAAGGTTCAGGCCATGGGAGGCGTCCAGCCCTGTCAGCGGGACACGGCTGGTGATCACCACCGTGCAGGTGGCACCTCCGGGCAGCAGTGGGGCCACCTGCACGGCGTCGGCGGCGTTGTCCAGCATTACGAGCATCCGCTGGGCGGCGGTCAGGCTCCGGTACAGGCTCACCTGAGCGTCGATACCGGCGGGCACCGCCGCCGGAGCGACCCCCAGGGCGTCGAGGAAACCGCGTACGGCCGCCGCCGGTGGCAGCGGCGTGACCTCGGGCGAGAACCCCCGCAGGTCGACGTACAGCTGCCCGTCGGGAAAGCGGTCCACGTGCTGATGCGCCCAGTGCAGGGCCAGCCAGGTCTTGCCGATCCCGCCCGCACCACCGATCGCGGTGATCACCACCGTCGGCGCCGATCCGGAGGCGTCCCGTGCCCACCGCGTCAGTGCCGCGAGCTCCCGCGCACGACCGGTGAAGCCCCGCGGCGCCGCAGGCAGTTGCCGGGGCACCACCACCGACGGGGCCCGGTGGTACTGGTGCTCGGCACCGGTGCCCAGTGCGAGCGCCATCAGTCCGTCGAACTCGTGGGGCTCCAGGTCGAGTGCGCCGGCCACCCGACGCAGCGACACCAGGCGAGGCCGCTCACAGCTGTCGGTCTCCAGACGGCACAGCGTGCGCACCGAGACCCCGGACCGCTCAGCCAGCTCCTCCTGAGTCAGCCCCGCCTGTTCCCGCAACCGCCGCACCGCGGCCGACAACCGATCGCCCATGCCGACCTCCCCGTCGGCCACGTTCACCCCGTGAACCAACGGTAACGCACCGGCCGGACACGGATGGCGGGTTTCTGACCTGGTCACCCTGGCGGCCCAGCGGCAAACTGAACCACGACCCCAGCACGTCGGGGCAGCCAGGGACCCGCAGGTCTCGCGGCCTGGGAGTTAGCCGATCACGAGGTACGAGTCGAGAGTGCCCGACGACGAGGGGTATCGCCGGGCGGTCTCGTACTGAACGACGGCTGCCAAGGGGAGATCGCAGTGACTGCGGGACATCACTGGAACGGTGATTTCACCTGCCCGGCGACGGGTGCTGTTTCCGGCCGAAGAGCCGGCGTACAACGATTCAGCTGACTGACGTTGTGCGGTGGTGCTCACGCACCACGAATAACAATTCATCAACGGAGGATGGCAAAGATGCGAATCAAATATCGCGCGGTGGGCGCATGCACAGGAGCCTTGTTGATGGTCGGGCTTCCTCTCGCTTCGGCCGGCGCTGCGGAGCCGTCATCGGCGATCTCGACGAATTCCGCGGCGTCTGCGCCCTCGAAGGCAACTCCGACCGTTGTCCCGCATGCGGATGCCCTGTCGCCTCGGGTTGACTGCTGGACCACATTCGTACCACCGTCACCGCAGGGTGGTGCCATGGATCATTTCTACAAGAACTGCAACGGATACGCCATTACGGTGACGACCGGATACCAGAACAGTGCTGGTCAGATCACGGTCTTCGGGGGAGGAAATGTCGTCACGGTTCCCGCACAGGGAACAGCGACATGGCAGTACAAGGCCACCGAAAGAAACGTTCGGTACTCCACGATCATCGTTCGGTGAATTTCGCGGGTCAGAGCGGTCGGCGGTAGGGGGCGGCCTGCTCTCGGGTGGAGGGTGAACCTCGGTGTCGCCCTCCACCCGTCGACCGCGCCGAAATCCCGGAACCGATGGCTTCAGCGGCTGAGCCGCACCGGCAGGGTGGCGAGTCTCCGGCTGAGGAGATCGCTCTGCCAGTCCGGTGGCGCGTCCGGATCGGCGAGCCGCGCGTCCGGGAAACGGTCGAGGAACGCCGCGATCGCCGTCCGGGCCTCCAGCCTGGCCAGCCCGGCGCCGACGCAGTAGTGCGCCCCGAGCCCGAACGTGACGTGGTCGATCGGGTCCCGGTCCGGCCGGAACTCGCCGGGATCGGGATGGACACGCGGGTCGTGGCCGACAGTGGCGAGGTTGACCAGCACCGGCGCACCGGCCGGAATGTCCACATCGGACAGGGTGCCCGCGCGGGTGGCGAACCGCCAGGTGGCCAGCGGGAACGGCGGATGCAGCCGGAGCGTTTCCTCCACGATCGCGTCCACGTCGGCCGTCCGCCGCGGTACCCGAAGCAGTTCGTAGAGCGCCGAGGAGAGCAGGCTCGCGGTCGATTCATGCCCCGGCAGCACCAGGCTCGGGATCCACGCCTTGACCTCGGTCAGGCTGGCTCGCGGCGGATCCGTCCTGGTCAGGGCGAGCAGATCGGTGATCAGCCCGGCGCCGATCCGGTCCGGCCACCGGTCGATCAGCTCGCCGATGGTGCCGTACAGCCGGCCGCGGCCCCGATCCCGCACGGCCGCGCTGCCGCCGTAGAAGATGTCCTCACTCGCCGCGCGGATCGTCGCGTGCAGCTCCCGGGGCAGGCCGAGCAGGACACAGATGATGTCGAGCGGCAGGGGGTACGCCAACCCGGCGACCAGATCGACCGGTTTGCCGCCCTGCTCCGCCAGAACATCGAGCAGCTGGGCGGTCACCGAGGCCACGGTCGGTTCCCACGACCGCACCCGTGCCGGGCTCAGCGCGAGCAGATGCAGTTTGCGCAGCCGCAGGTGTTCCGCGCCCTCGCTGGTCACGATGTCGGACGCCACCGAGGTCTCCGCCGAACCGATGAGCCCGCTCTCGTCGACGAAATAGGGCGGCGCGTGGCGTCCCTCCTTGCTGAACGATTCGGTGTCGCGCAGCACCTCGCACACCAGCTCGGGCTCGGACACGATCCAGGCATGGCCGTCGCCGTGCGGAATCCGCACCACCGGGCCCTGCCTGGACAGCTCGAGCAGCGCACGCACCAGATCGTGGGCGCCCCTGGCGAGCGAAAGCCGGACGATCGGCGCGGACTTCGGGTTCGTCATCGGATCTCCAGCGTCAGCCGCCGCGGCCCGTGGAAGACCAGGTCGTCGGCGTACGGGACGGGCTCGCCGGTCAGCTCGAACCCGGGCAGGCCGGCGAGCAGGGCGGCCAGCCCGATCTCGGCCTCGGTCCGCGCCAGCGCGGCGCCGAGGCAGTAGTGGATACCGAAGCCGAAACCGGTGTGCCTGCCGCCGGTTCGGTTCAGCCGCAGCAGATCCGGGTCCGGGAACCGCAGCGGATCACGGTTCGCCGAGCCGAGCGCGAGCAGCACCTTGTCGCCGCGCCGGATGTCGCGCCCGCGGAGCACCACGTCCCGGTACGCCCAGCGCGTCACGAACTGCACCGGGCAGTCGTACCGGATCAGCTCGTCGACCATGTCCGGCAGGAACTCGGGATGCGCGCGCAGCCATCGCAGCAGGTCCGGATGGGCCAGCAGCGCCAGCACCGATTTGCCGATCAGGTTCGTGGTGGTCTCGTGTCCCGCGGTCAGCAGGTGGACGCAGGTGGCCACGACCTCCGTCTCGGTCAGTTCCGGGTTCGTGGCCAGCAGCGTGATCAGATCCCGCTGTTCCCCGCCACGCCGGGACCGCGCCGCCCGCGCGAAGTACTCGGCGAGCCGCTGTGCGGCGTCGTCCGCCCTCACATAGCCGTCCGGCAGCCTGCGGGCTCGTGCCGACGTGGCCTCCTCCAGCTCCAGCGCGCATGCGCGGAACCAGGTGCGATGGTCCTCCGGAACGCCGAGCAGTTCGGAGACGACCAGGATCGGCAGGGGCGCGGCGAAGTCGCCGATCAGCTCCACCACCGGCTTGTCCCGAATGGACAGCAGAAGATCCCAGGTGAGTTCCCGGATACGGCCGCGGAGATCCTGCACGACGTCGAGCGAGAACTCCCTGGCGAGCAGCGTGCGGAGCCTGCCGTGCCGCGGCGGGTCGAGGAACACCAGCCAGTTCTCCACGATGGCCCGCAGGGTTTCGTGACGTTCCGGCACGATCGGCGCGCCGTCCACCGAACGCCTGCCGAAGTCCCGGCTGGACAGCACGGACACCACGTCGTCGTACCGGAACACGTACCAGGCATCGCTGTGGTGCACCGGATCGTGGTCCCGGTATCGCCGGTAGGCGGGGTAGGGATTCGCCAGCCGCTCCCCCGTCCAGCCGGTGAAGCCGAAGGGAGGCAAGGGATCCGTCACCATCTCGCGCCCCGGACCCGATCGGCGAGCGCGGCGGGATCGGCAGGCAGCGCGGTACCGCGCCACGCGACGTGCCCGTCCGGGCGGACGAGGACGAACGGACGCTCGTACAGCGCGGCGACCGCCGGGTCGGCGCAGCGGGACACGGCCAGCGGGACGCGGCGCTCGGCGAACGCGCGCTCGAACCCGGACAGCCGGTCCGATCCGGCGAAGTGCAGCAACGTGAAACCCGCCCCGAAGAGGTCCAAAGTGGACACCCCGGGAGCGAGCCAGGCGTGCGGAGCGCGCGAGCCCGGCAGTGTGGTCTGCCGCCATTGCCCGTCCGCCGGCGGTTCCCCGTCGGGCACCACGAGCGGCGAGGTGTACCGGTATCCGAAGTGGACCTTCGGCGCGTCGAACTCGTGGCGGACACCGCTGTGCTCCAGGCGTCGCGCCATCTCCGCCCTGGCGCGCTCGCCCTCGGGCGTGTCCTGGTCCAGCTCGGCAGGCAGCTCCCTGGCCATGGTGCGGCGCAGGTTGACCCGGGCCTCCTCCAGACTGTCGACCGCGACGGGACGCCGTTCGTCGTGGTAGCTGTCCAGCAGCCGCGGACCCGCCCAGCCGCCGAGCTCGGCCGCGAGCTTCCAGCCCAGATCCGCGGCCCCGCAGATCCCGGTGCTCATCCCGAATCCGCCGGAGGGCGACAGCGTGTGCGCCGCGTCGCCGACCAGGAAGACCCTGCCCGCGCGGAAGCGATCGGCGACCCGGTGGGTCAGGTGCCATTCGCCGTCGGACAGCGTCTCCACCGGGGTGTCGACCGCGATCGCGCTGGTGACCAGCGAAGACGCGTCGAGATCGGTCTCCCCGGAGACGACCAGGTTGTACAGGTCCCGGCCGTCGAGACAGCGCAACGGGAAACGCAGCGCCGAGGACCGCAGCAGGAAGTACACCATGGCGTTGCGCGGCCCGAGCTGCTCACGCAGCCGGGGTGCGCGGAACAGGATGTTGCGGAACACCTGGGTCTCGTACCGCGACGGCGCGTCGATCCCGCAGGCCGTGCGTACCCGCGAAGACGCGCCGTCGCAGGCGACCATGAACCGCGTCTCGATCCGCAGCGGTGTCTCGGTCGCGAGATCGGTGACGGCGGCGAGCACGCGGTCGTCGTCCTGCGAGAACCCGTCGAGACGGCACCGCGTCCGCACCGGGCCCGCTTCCCGCATGAGCAGCGGGGTCAGCCAGTGCGCCGGGCAGATCTGGTCCGGTTCCGGGGTGTGCGCGGGCAACGGACGGCCGTCCGCGGTGCCCCGGTCCAGCCGGTAGATCTCGTGCCCGCCGACCCTGGTCACCCAGGCGATGTCCAGCGGGTAGTCGCCCGGCCAGCCCGCGGCCCGGATCTTCTTCGCCACACCCCAGCGGCGGAACAGTTCCATCGACCGCGGGCCGACGGTGCTCACCTTCGGATGGGACACCTTGCCGTCGCTCGCCTCGACGAGGACGACCGACACGCCCCGGTACCTCAGGTCAAGGGCCAGTGCGAGGCCGACCGGACCGCCGCCCACGATCAGCACATCGGTCTGCAGCGCCACGTCTCCTCCTCAGACCACGAATCGCTTCGAGGTCCGGAACCGCTCGGCGAGGAATTCCAGCGTCTCCGCCGTGCTTTCCGGTACCAGTTCGCAGGCGCGGGCGGCCGACGCGAGATGCCGGAACCGCAGCGTGATGGCGCGCATCGCGACGTCCGGACGGGCCGTGTAGCCCGGGGGCTCCTCGAGTTCGAACGACGGCCCGGCGGTCCGCCCCCGCCTGCCCGAGGGCATCGTGACCAGCAGTTCGCCCAGCGGCCGCAGCACCCCGGTCATCACCTCGATCGCCATGTTCATCACCTCGGACCGGCGCAGGCTGGAGTCCGGCCGCTGGCCGAAGTGCTGGACCATGAGCTGCAGCATCATGAAGTAGGCCCGGTTGAACAGCACCAGGACCTCCCTGGCCCGCGGATCGGTGATCTGCTCCTTCGCCGGGTCGTCGTCGTGCAGGCTCGGGTTGCGCACCACTGGATACGCCGGGCTCCACGGGGCGCGGCGGCCGCGCGAGTTCGTCACCTGCTCGGTCATCAGCAGCTCGGACATCTTCAGGAACGTGTCGAAATGGGCCGGTTCCCCGGTTTCCGTCCCGCGGAGCACGCCGCCTTCGCCCTGCTCGGTGAGCACGTCGATCGCGAACAACGCGCTGGACAGGTCGTCCACCTCCAGCTGGTAGTCGGGATACACCTCGTTGATCGACTCCCGCAGGAACAGGTGGTGCTCGCCGCCGCCACGTCCCTTGTCCACCAGGAAGAGCCCCGGAACCCGGGACAGGCCTTCCCGGATGCTCGCGTAGAGCTCGCTGAGTGAGCCGTACGGGTGCCGGGGACCTCGCGCGTCGTCGCCCCGGATGTCGCCGCGCCGGATCTCCCCGGCCAGGCCCGCGGGCTGCTCGATCGCGATGAACCGCTGGACGCTGCCGATCCCGAACGGCTCGAGGGAGAAATCCAGTGGCACCGGCAGTTCGTTGTTGATCGTCCCGAAATCGATGGACGGAACGTAGAACGTCTCGCCGGTGGCCATGATGATGTTGTTGACCAGCAGGAAGTGGATCATCTCTTCGCGCGCCACGGTGAGCAGGGCGCCGCGCATCCCGTCGTCACGGTCCTCGCCGCCGCGGCCACACGCGAGCCGCAGCTGTTCGGGCGTCCATTCACCACGGCGCACGTACTCGGTGCCCGCGCCGTAGGCCGGGATGGAAAACGCGGCGTACAGGTATTGCAGCATCACCGCCAGTTCGATCGACGCGCCGTGCCGCAACGCGGTGAGCAGCGCGCGGCGCGTGGTGATCTTCGGCCCGGACCGCTCGGCCGCCGGAACGATCAGGGGCACCTCGCCCGCCTTCTGCCCGGCACGGAGGAACTTCAGCAGCAGCCGCGCCTTCGGTTCGGTCAGATCCCTGGTCGGCGGCATGTAGTAGGTCTTCGCCTTGTTCGCCGGATCGGACATCTGCCAGATGAGATCGGCGTAGGTCCGCACCCGGCACCGGTCAGCGAGACTGAACACCTCGTCCGCCATGAAGGAGGAGAGCAGTTCGTACGGCGCGAAGATCTCCCGGTACACCAGGTCGTAGTCGACCTCGTCCTCGGACAGGTCGTCGAGCCGCCAGTCGTCGGGCAGCACGCGCACGGACAGCCCGCCCGCGCCCGCCCAGTAGCCGAGGACATCGTCGTTGTCGTAGCAGACCGCGGCAGAACCCGGCTGCTCCGGATCCGACGGTACGTCGTCGGCGTGCGCCGACAGTCCGAGCCGGGCAGAGCCGGCCCGCGCGCCCCGGACGGTGAACCAGCCGAGTCCCTGCGGATCGGTACGCAGCGAACAACTCGACGACCAGTGCCCCGGTTCGTCCAGCCGCCCTGGCCGCAACCGCAGGATGTCGACGGCGGCGGAAGCCGTGTCCGGGGCGCACGCCACCGGGTCGCGTGGCAGCGCGCGGGGATTGAAGAACTGCCGGACCTGGACCGTGTCCACCGCGCCGGGTCGGCCACGGACGAACGACCGCACCGGCACCTCGACGTCCTGGCCTGCGTCCGCGTCGTTCCTCGGATGTTCCACGAACAGGCAGGCGTCGTCGACCTGGAGGGTGATCTCGCGCTCGGTGCAGAGCACCTCACCGTCCTCATCGGACAGACACAGCGCGGCCGTGCCGGGCTGGGCGACCACTTCGGCCGAGACCAGGCAGCCGGACTTCCCCGGCGCGGGCAACCGGGCGACGAGCCGGTCGTCCGTAGTACGCAGCTGGAGCGCCCCCGCCTCGGGCAGGCCGACCAGATTGACCGTGGCGTGGTCTTCGGTGACCGCGACGGTGAGCGGAGACCACCCCGGCTGGCGCGGGACGAGCAACCGCCCGGCCGGGCAGGTCCGTGGCTCCCAGTCCCTCCAAGGGGCGATCGTCCCGGCCAGCGCCCACCGGGTCGGCGAATCCGGGGCGGGCACCACCGGGTCACTCAGCCCGAACTGGACCACCAGGCCGTCGAACCCCGAACCCTCCACAGTGGACCGGAGCGCGGTGACGGCGGGCGATTTCGCCGCGTCGTCGAGCCAGCTCAGACCGTCGGCCCGCCGGACCACGAACTGGTACACCGTCGACCTGCCCCGCCGATGCCAGCGCGGCGGGCAGAACCCGCTCACCTCGCCGGTGCACAGGTACCCCACGTCGTGGGACCGGCCCTCCCTGCCGAAACAGAACTGGCCGACCATCAGCGTGGTGGTCCACGCCGACGACGGGTCGAGGTCGAACACCCTGGCCCGGTTGAACGTGGTCGCGAGGTACGGGTTGTAGTGCCCCCACAGGTCGACCGCACGCCCGGCGACCGGATCCGTGCGAGCGATCACCCCGGCTTCCGGTTCGGCACCGGTGATCCGCGCGTCGATGAAGAAATGGCCGTTGCCGCCGAAGTTGGTGCCCTTGACGCCGCGTCGCTCGAGGTAGTCGTGGTACTCGCCGACCGGCTGGTCCGCCGGATACGGTCCCTCCTCGGTGAGCGCGGTGTTCGTGGCCAGGTCGAGCAGTCCGCCGCGCGGTCCGGTCGGCAGCCTCGTCGTCGCCACGCCCGCGAAATGCAGACGCGGCAGGTCGAACACGCTCATCGGTGGTCCCCTTTCGCCGCCGCACCACCGACCGGCATCAGCCGTGCTCGTGGCCGGTGGAAATGGATCTCGCCGACCGCGTTGATCGCCGACTCGATCGCGCCCTCGATCCACGCCGTGGTCGACGAGCAGTGCTCACCGGCGAAGAACAGCCGGTGCTCCGGCCGGGCCGCGCGGACGCGTTCCCGCTCGCATTCGTCCGCGTCCTTACCCCAGCGCACCGCGGCGGCACCCTCGCTCCACCTGTGCTGTCCCCAGGCGAGGCTCGCCGCGTCCACCACCATGTCCGGGCGCAGCAGTTCGGGATGCATGCGGCCGAGTTCGGTGAGCACGGCGGCATGCCGCACCGCGGCGGGCATCCGGCCGAGCACGTCCGCGTCGTCGCCGATCGTGTAACTGGCGAGCAGCGCGGCCCCGTTCGCCGGATCGCCCTCGACCGGCGGGTAGTAGGTCTGCCGGATCCGGCCGCCGCCGAACGACGCGCCGCCGGTGATCCCGTGCCGTTCCCAGAACGCTTCCCGGCAGCGAAAGGCGACCTTCGTCGCCGACCAGTACTTCATCTCGTGGATCGCGGCGAGCTTGCTCGCGCTGAAGCCGCTCAACGCGAACCGGCGCAGGACCGGGAACGGGATGGTGCACAGCACGTAGTCGCACCGCCGGGTGTCAAGGCGGTCGCCCTCCCGGATGTCGATCAGGACGTCGTCGTCCCTGACGTGCAGCCCGACGACCTCCTGGCCGAGGCTGACCGGCCCCTGGATCCGCTCGGCCAGCCGCCGGGTGAACTGGTCCATCCCGCCTTCCAGACGGACCAGCTCCGGGCTGATCTCGCACAGGATGTCGTCGACGAACCGGTTGAGCTCCCCGTTCCGGCCTGGCCGGACCTCGGGATGCGCGGCGAAGAACGCGGAGAGATCGACCTGGTTCTTGGCTCTGCCGCGCAGGAACGGGCTCAGATCGATCCGATCGACCTGGTCGAGCAGTTCCAGGCTGAACTCCTCCCGCAGCCCGCCCCGGAAGTCGCGCGGGGCGATCGCGGTGCCGACCGCCATCAGCCAGGCACCGAACAGGATGGTGTGGTCGCGGTAGCGATGCTCGGCCAGGCTGTGGCGGAACTCGTCCACCAGCGTGGTGGCCGCGTCCCCGACCCGGACGTAGCCGTCGCCGGTGGTGTAGTAGGTCTCGTCCTCCGAGAACAGCGTGCTGAAGTCGCGGACCTTGTCGGTCAGGCCGAGCTTGGTGATGTAGGCCATCGCGAGCCGGTGCTTGGTCGGAACGCGCATGGCCCCCAGCTCGACCAGCGGAGCGGCGGGGCCCGCCCGAAACCGGTGGGTGCGTACCCGCCCGCCGACGCGGCCGCTGCCTTCCAGGATCTCGACGTGATGTCCCAGGTCTTCCAGCTCGCACGCCGCGACCAGCCCGGCGACCCCGGCGCCGATAATGGTGACCTTCTTGGTGGTGGATGTCGAAAAACGATCTCGCTCGGAAATGATGTTCGACATTTCGGTGACCCCCTGAGCCGAATCCAGTCGACACGTTACCGCGCTACTTCGCTCGCGTCTCCCCCTTATTTCCAACCTCGGATGCGGGCATTCGCACAAAGATCCTCCGGGCCGGAACCCTGCACGCCAGCAAGGAGATTCAGGCGGTCAATCCAGGGATTCCGGGTCGATTTTTCCGCCGATATTTCGGCTTCGCACGGGTAGCGACTTCCGGTTTTCCGGGCTGCGCGCCACGGTAGCCGGTCGTCGTCGGTGGGGTGTGCGCCAACGGATCCCGGGGGCATTGCGCCATCTGGCCGAGGTCTCCGTTCGCGCCCGCGGATACGCGCTCCGTGACCTCGAGTGCGATCTTCGCCGTGTCCGGCGGTGATTTCTTTTCGTCACGAGCAACGAGAATGAACATATCGGCCTCGTTCTTCCTTTCACCTGCGGCTCCGCATCCGCCTCGGCTTCCGGAAGGGCGCACCGGGCTTTTCGTGCCATATCGACCTGTTTGTCGATTCGGGCGGCGATTTCGCCGGGCTCATGCGGCCGCGGGCTGGATCTCGGCCCGGGAATCCGTGGCGGTCCCCGTCGAACGGGCTTTCACGACAAGTACGGCAAGCGCGCTGAACAGCACCGCGGCGACGACACCGACGACGTTCAAGCCGCTGGTGAAGGCGTCCTTCGCGGTGCGCAGGAGCTCGGCGGCTTCCGCGGGCGGGAGTTGCTCAGCCACGGCGGTGGCCCCGGCGAGGGTCTCCCCCGCGACCGTCGGCACACCCGCCGCGACGACGTCGGTCATCCGGCCGCTGTAGACGCTCGCCCCGAGGACCCCGAGCAGCGCCAAGCCCAGTGACCCGCCGAAATAGTTGCCTGTCTCGGACATGGACGCCGCCGAACCCGCCCGCTCGACCGGCACGGAGCCCACGACCAGCCCGGTACCGAGGGCGAACAGCGGGCCGGTGCCCAGCGCGAGGACGGCGATGCCGACCATGACCAGCGGCAGCCCGTGCACACTGTCGGCCAGGATCAGCAGGACCGAACCCAGCACGGACACCGCGAGCCCGGCGGCGATCGCGGTCGACGGCTTCAGCCACCGTGTCAGGCCGGGCGCGGCCATCGTGCCCACGGCGACCGCCAGCCCCATCGGCGCGAACAGCACGGCCGAGGCGAGCGGCGAGAAGCCCAGCACACTCTGCAGGTACTGGGTCACCATCAGGCCCGTCCCCGCCATCGCGACACCCGCGAGCACCAACGCGACCAGGACGGCCGCGAACGGCCGGTTGCGGAAGAGCCGCAGGTCCAGCAGCGGCGTCTCGAGCTTGAGCTGACGCCGGACGAACACGGCGCCCACCGCCAGGCCGACCACGATCGTCCCGAGCGGCACGGCAAGGTCGTGCGGGCCCTCGACGGTCAGCCGCTTGAGACCGTAGACCGTCAGCAGCACCGCCACCAGCGACAGCCCCACGCTCGCGAGGTCCAGCCGCCCTGGCGCCGGAGCGCGGTACTCGGGCAGCACCATCGGGCCGACGATCAGCAGCAGCACCATCACCGGGACCGCGATCAGGAACACCGAGCCCCACCAGAAGTACTGCAGCAGGAACCCGGCGAGGACCGGGCCGAGCGCGCCACCGGCGAACTGGCTGGTCGCCCACACCGCGATCGCCTTGCCGCGCTGCCGTTCGTCGCGGAACATGCTGCTGATCAGCGCGAGCGTCGACGGCGTCAGGGTGGCGCCCGCGATCCCCAGCAGCCCCCGCATGATGATCAGCATCTGCGGATTCGGCGACCACGCCGCCGCGATCGACACGGCCGCGAAGGCCGCCGCGCCGATCAGCAGCAGGCGACGGCGGCCGATCCGGTCGCCGAGGGTGCCCATGGTGATCACGAATCCGGCGACCAGAAAGCCGTAGCTGTCGGTGATCCAGAGTTGCTGGGTGCTGTCGGCGCCCAGGTCCGCGCTCACGCGCGGGAGCGCAAGGAACAGCGCGGTCATGTCCATCGCCACCACCAGCGTCGGCAGGACCAGCACCAGCAGTCCCAGCCATTCGCGCCGGCCGGCCGCTCGCGTGTTGCTCATCTCGGCTTCCTCACTCCGTCGGGTACCTTCACCGCCTGGTCGTGGCCGCCGCCGCGTTCTTGACATCGGGCCGTGCGAAAGTCGGGCGGAAATTTCCCGCAGGGGGATGTCAAGGCCGTGCCCGCGGCTTCGACCACTGAGCGAAAGGCCAGACGGCCACCGAGAACTACCAAGGAGTAGTCATGCAGTTCCTGCTGATCATGCACATGAACCCCGCCGTGTGGAACGCGCTGACCGAGGAGGAGCGCACCGAGGTCATGGAGGGGCACGGCGCGTTCATGGACACGATCAAGAACTCCGGCGAGATGATCACGACCCAGGCGCTGGCCGATCCCTCGCAGAGCGCGGTCGTCCGTGTCCGCGGCGGGCAGCCGGTCGTCACCGACGGCCCCTACCTGGAGGCGAAGGAGTACCTCGGCGGCTTCTACCTGATCGAGTGCGCGAACAAGGAGCGCGCACTCGAACTCGCGGCGATGATTCCCGACGCGAAGGTCGAGGGCCTGGGCATCGAGGTCCGCGAGGTCGTCTTCTCCGATGGAGCCGCGACGAGCTGAGCCTGGGCGCCGCCGGATGCGCTGAAGGCCTCCTTCACAGCGTTGACCTCAGACGAACGGCCGCGGGCACACGTGTCCACAGAGGACTCAGTGCCGGTAAGGCCACCTTACGGGCGTCAGACGCCTGCAAGGTGGCCTTACCGGCACTTCGCCATGCCGCGAATCCCCGAAAACTCTTCGCGAGAAAGGGAAGGATCCGGTTAATGTGAGGCCGACCCGGCTTTCGGATCTGGACTGGAGGGGCATTGCGGGCGCAGATCGCCGACGGCCCGTTGCTCCGGACCCCGGCCTTCCGCTGGTTCTTCACCGGACGGCTCGTCTCGCTGCTGGGCAGTTCGATGGCGCCGGTCGCGTTGTCCTTCGCGGTGCTGGAGGCGTCGAACAGCGCGGGCGACATGGGCGCGGTGCTCGCGGCCAACACCATTCCGCTCATCGTGTTCACGCTGGCGGGCGGCGTGGTCGGCGACCGGTTCTCGCGACGGCTCGTGCTCCTGGTCTCGAATCTCGGCGCCGGGCTTTCGCAGGCTGTCGTGGCGTTCCTGCTCGTGGCGGGCCCGTATCACCTCTGGACGCTGATCCTGCTGGAGGCGGTCAACGGCACGCTCACCGCGTTCACCACGCCCGCGCTGCGCGGGATCGTGCCCGATCTGGTCGGCCCTTCCCGGCTCCAGAAGGCCAACTCCCTGCTCGGATCGGTGCGCAACGCGACCAAGATCCTCGGGCCCGCGGCCGCCGGGACGATGGTCGCCACGGCGGGCGGCGGATGGGCGATCGCCATCGACGCGGCGACCTACTTCTTCGCGGCGGCCTGTCTCGCCCGGCTGTCGCTGGACACCCCGCCACCGTCCGGCAGACGCAGCCCGCTCGCCGATCTCCGGGATGGCTGGGCCGAATTCCGGTCCCGGACCTGGGTGTGGCTGACCGTCGCCTGCTTCGGCTTCGTCAACTTCCTGCAGGTGGGGATCTGGCGGGTCCTCGGGCCGCTGATCGCCAGGGACACCATCGGCGAAACGGCCTGGGGCGCGGTGCTGGGTGCCAACGCGGCCGGTGTGCTCGTCATGTCGGTCGCGATGTACCGGATCGTGCTGCGAAGCCTGCTGCCCATCGGACAGCTGTGCGTCGTCGCGCTCGCGTTCCCGCTGATCGCGCTCGGCCTGCACGCGAACTTTCCGTGGCTCGCGGGCGTCGCGTTCGTCGCGGGACTGGGCAGCGGGGTGTACGGCATCGCGTGGGAAACCTCGCTGCAGGAACATGTTCCCCGCGAAATGCTGTCGCGGATCTCCTCCTACGACAACCTGGGCTCGTTCGTCGCGATCCCGGCGGGCCAGCTGGCGGCGGCGCCGTTCGCCGCGGCGTTCGGTGCCCCGCACGTCGCGCTGGCCGGGGGCATCGTGTGCGTGGTTCTGCTCCTCGTCCCGCTCACCACGAAGTCGGTCCGCGGTCTTCGGCACGGCTGAGCGGCGCCGCCGGGGATCAGCGGTAGTTGCTGATCTCGATGAGGTTGCCGTCGGGATCGCGGACGTAGACGCTGAGGATGGGCCCGGTCGCGCCGGTCCGTTCGACCGGGCCCTCCTCGATGGCGATCCCGTGTTCCTCGAACGCGGTGACGACCTGATCGAGCGGGTCGGCCGCGACGAAACACAGGTCGGCGCTACCCGGGGTGGGTCGGGCGGCCTTCGGCTCGAACTCGTGACCGGCCTCGTGCAGGTTGATCTTGCTGGTGCCGAACGTCAGTGCCTTGCGGCCGCCGCGGAAGGTGACGACCTCCATGCCGAGCGCCCGGGTGTAGAAGTCGATCGTGGCCTGGAGGTCGGCCACCGTGAGGACCAGGTGGTCCAGCCGGTCGATGCGCATGCCGCCGGAGTTCCTTTCGCTTTCAAGGGAAGGATGTCGACATCCTCCACCAGCGTCCGTCTGCGCGCGGTCCGAGGCGGGCACACGGTGATCACGAACACCGGGTCAACCTCGGTGATAGGCGAACTACCCCGCCGGTACGACGCCGATCGAGGGTGCGGCTGGCTAGGCTCCGACGGGTGCGCGGCGACGACGGGAACCTGATGCGCCGGGTCGGCCGCACGCCGCGCTGGGCGGTCGACGTCGTGGTCGCCGTCCTGGTGTTCCTGATGATGAGCCTGGTGGGCGGCGGCTTCCGCGAACAACCCTGGCGCTGGTTCGACCTCTGGGCCTATCTGCTGACCGCGGGCGTCTGCCTTCCGCTGGCGGCACGTCGCTGGGCACCGGTGCCGGTCCTGCTGGTGTCCTCGGCCGCCTACCTGCTGTACCTGTCGCGCGGCTACCTGCCGGGATTGCATCTGTGGGGGCCGGTTCTCGCCGTGTACAGCCTGGCGGCCGTGACGTCGCTCCGCATGAGCCTCGCCGGAATGCTGGTGACCGCGCCGGTGCTCTACGCCGGGGCGGTCGCGCTGAAGATTCCCCCGGTGGCCGGAATCGCGCAGTCGCTGGTGGTCTGCGGTGTCGCGGTGCTGCTGGGCGGGCTCTCGCGCCAGCTGACGGAACGCAACCGGCAGCTGGCCGAGGCGACCGACGCGCTACGCCAGGAACACGACCGGCGGATCGAACGGATGATGACCGAGGAACGCCTCCGCATCGCGCGGGAACTGCACGACGTCATCGCCCACCATCTGTCGGTGATCTCGATGCAGGCGGGCCTCGCCGGGTACGTGTTCGACGCCGATCCGCCGACCGCCCGTGCCGCCGTCCGAACGGTCGGTGAGGTGAGCAGGGAGACGCTGGACGATCTGCGCCGGGTGCTCGACCTGCTGCGGGTTTCCCCGGTGGGAACGGCCGACTTCACCTCCGCGCCCGGCCTGGCCCAGCTGCCCGAACTGGTCAGCCGGGTCGAGACAACGGGACCGGCGGTCGAGCTCCGGGTCAGCGGGGCGCTGGACGAGCTGCCGTCGGGCCTGCAGCTCACGGTCTACCGCGTGGTCCAGGAGGCACTGACCAACGTCGTGAACCATGCCGGCCCGGTCCGCACGGTCGTCGATGTCCGCCGGGAGCCGCACCGGATCGTCGCGACGGTGTCCAATGACGCGCCGTCGGCCGAACCGGCCACGCCCGGCGGTGTCAGCGGCTACGGTTTACCGGGGATGCGCGAGCGTGCCAAGATTTTCGGCGGGCGGGTGACGGCCGGTCCCCGCCCTGATGGGGGTTTCGCAGTCGAGCTGGTGCTTCCGGTGTCCTGAGGAAGCGCCGGTTCGCTCGGGGGAAAGAATCCATGACCACAGTCCTTGTCGTCGACGATCAGCCGCTGGTCCGTGCCGGGCTCACCGCGTTGCTGACCGCGGCACCCGGGTTCGAGGTCGTCGGCGAGGCCGGGGACGGTGTGCGGGCGGTGGAGTGCGCGCGAGAGAAGCGCCCCGACGTCGTCCTGATGGACATCCGGATGCCGGTGGCCGACGGCGTGACCGCGACCCGGCTCATCGTGGGCAGTGACCTCGAACCGATGCCCCGCATCCTCATCCTGACCACGTTCGACCTCGACGAGTACGTGTACGAAGCGCTCCAGGCCGGCGCGTCCGGATTCCTGCTCAAGGAAGCCGAACCGGCGAGCCTGCTCGCCGCCATCGGCGCGGTGGCCGCCGGGGACATGCTCTTCGCGCCGACCGTCACGCGACGGCTCATCGACGCCTTCGTCGACCGTTACCGGCCGCCCGCGCCGCCTGCCGAGCAGGCCGTCCGGCTCGCGCCGCTCACCACCCGGGAGCGCGAGGTCCTCAGCCTGGTCGCCACCGGTGGCACCAACGGCGACATCGCGCGGCGGCTCATGATCACCGAGGGCACGGTCAAGACGCACCTCAGCCGCGTCATGGCGAAACTCGATCTCACCAGCCGCGCGCAGGCCGTCGTCGTCGCCTACGAAACGGGACTGGTCAACGCGGCGAAGTAGCGTCGCCTACTCCTGAGGTTTACCCCGCCTCTGCCGACAGTGGGACGACGACGGCGGATTCCTTTCCTATCTTCGGAAAGATGTCCGAAAACAGAACACGAACGAGAGCGGCGGCTGCCCTGATCGGGCTGCTCGCCTTGGTGGGCACGCTACTGTCCACACCGGCCGCTTCCGCCGCGGTGTCTTCCGGCGCGGTCTTCAACAACCCCACCGTTCCGGCCCAGCAGCGCACGATCGTCGACCACCTGCGGTCCCTGATCAAGGGCGCGGCGGCGGGATCCAGCATCCACATGGCCATCTACCACTTCGACGACGCCGCCGTGGCCGCCGATCTCGTCGCGGCCAAGAACCGCGGCGTCGACGTCCGCGTGGTGCTCGACTACTCCGACTCGACGACCGGCCCGTCCACCACCTTGAAGAACGCGCTGGGCGGCAAGCTCACGGTGTGCACGAAGGACGCCGCCTGCATCGGCAGCAAGGGCACGCCGATCATGCACAACAAGTTCTTCCTGTTCTCCGACACCTCCGGCAGCAAGAACGTCGTCGTGCAGGCCTCGGCCAACCTGAACGCGGGCAACACCACCAAGCTGTGGAACAACGCGGTGACGATCGTCGGGAACACCGGGCTGTACAACGGCTATGTCAGCTATTTCGACGACCTCGCCGCGAAGCGCAAGACGACCGACTACTACCGGACGGTGTCGGCCGGGAACACCAAGGCGTACTTCTTCCCGCGCGCGGGCACCGACGAGCAGACCGACACGATCTACAACATGCTCGACGACAACGTCGCCTGCGAGGGCAACACCTCGACCGGGACCGAGACCGGGCGGACCATCATCCGGATCGCCATGTGGTCGTTCAGCCGGGACGACATCGCCCGCAAGCTGCGTCAGCTCGCCGACCGGAAGTGCTGGGTCGAGGTCGTCTACACCACCCTCGACGCTGGCAGCAGGGGGCATCTCGCCGGGCACGACCGGATCAAGCTGTACCAGATCTCCGGGCAGCACGAGGTGCACTCGAAGTACATGCTGATCGAGGGCACCTACGCCGGGCAGAAGGACACCAAGTGGGTCATGACCGGCAGCCACAACTACACCAACGCGGCCCTGCGCGAGAATGACGAAGCGCTGTTGCGGGTCGAATCCAACCCGATCCACGACCAGTACCGGGCCAACTTCCGGACGCTGCGCGACGCGGCCACCCCGGCCTGATCCGCGACCCCACCAGTTGACAACGGCCGTTGTCAACTGGTGGAATCGGCGCCGGAGACGCCGATTCCGGAGGACGCCGTGCCGACCACCGAACCGCGGACACCGACCGCCTTCCGTGCCGGGCAGGCACGCGAGCGCGGTCCGCACGCGCGGATCCGGCGGGTCGTCAAAGCCTTGACCGGCACGGATCTGTTTCCCTCCCCCGCGATCACGGACGCGTTCGCCGCCGGACTGTCCACAGGGGACCCGATCGCCGAACGCTTCGTGCGGGAGACCTATCACGGCGGACTCGGCGCCCGGAAGTCCCGCGAACTGCTGGAGCGGGCACTGACGTCGTCGATCGACGACGTCCCCGAAGCACCGGAATCCATGCGGGCGTTGTTCGAGGATTTCGAGCGCCTGCCCGGCTGGGTCGACCCGGGCCTCGTCGAGGAGGGCGCCGCGGTGTGGCGGCGCTGGGGCTACGCACTGGGCGCGGTCGGCAACGCCGGAACCATGGACACCTACACCGAGGCGGCGCTCGCCCTGCCGCTGTCGCTGTCCGGCGGTTACGCGGGCAGCCGGGCGCTGCACCGGTATCTGGAGACCACGCACTGGTGGATCGAGGTGTGCCGGCCCGGCGCGATCCTGACCCCGGGGTCGCTCGCGCGCGAGATCTCGCTCAAGGTCAGGGTGATGCACGTCAGCGTACGGGCCCGCGTCGCCGAGCATCCGGAATGGGAGCGCGAGCGCTGGGGGCTGCCGATCAGCCAGTCGCACATGCTGCTGACGCTGCTCGGCGGCAGTATCGCGCCCGCGTTCGCGCTGCATGTCGTCGGGCACGTCACCACGCCCCGCGAAATGCGCGCGGTCCTGCATTTCAACCGGTACTGCGGCCATCTCGCCGGCGTCCGCGCCGACGGATACTTCCCCGAAACCGCACTGGAAGCCTGGCGCATCCTGTTCCTCTGCGACGCCGCGCGTGCCCATGATTCCGGGGCGCTCGGCCGGGAACTCGTGGAATCGTTCGTGCCCTCGTTCGCGCCGCTCCCCCGGCATCGCGGGTTCCAGAAACTCCGCGCTGCCTACCATTTCCGCGTTCAGGCGGGCTACAGCGGACTGTTCATGCTGCCCTGGCACCGCCGCCGCTACCGGATGCCCTCGCCGTTGCCGGGGATCGTCTTCCTGCTGCTGCGCGCCCCGCTGATCCTCACGCTCGAACTGCTGCGCCGCCTCAGCCCGCGTGTCGATCGCTGGTGGCAGACGTGGTCACTGCGGGGCTGGGACCGGTGGTACCGCTGGCAATCCGCGGGACGCGCGGCGGAGTTCGACGCCGCCCGCGAGCTGCGCCGCTGACCATAGCCGCGAAGTGGCTTCGCGCGCAGGCCGATTCGTCTACTGTCGGGCGTGCGTCGGCAGAATCCCCCGGAAAGACAGGGCAGCACATGACTTCCACCCGGCACGACGGCGACACCTGGGGCCTGGCGTCCAGCGTCGGGGCGACCGCCACCATGGCCGCGATGACCCGGGCGATCGCGACTCGCGCGGACCGCCGGCTCATCGAGGACCCGTTCGCCGAGCCACTCGTCCGGGCGGTCGGCGTCGACGTCCTCACCCGGCTGGCGACCGGCGAGCTGCCGCCCGACGACCTGGTCGGGCAGCTGGCGATCGACGGGGCCAAGGTCCGCACCAAGTTCTACGACGAGTTCTTCCTCGACGCGGCGAACGCGGGCATCACGCAGGCCGTGATCCTGGCCGCGGGACTGGACTCCCGCGCGTACCGGCTGCCCTGGCCTGCCGGGACCGTGGTGTACGAGGTCGACCAGCCACAGGTCGTCGAGTTCAAGACCCGCACACTGGCCGGGCTGGGCGCCGCGCCCACCGCCGACCGGCGCGTGGCCGCCGCCGATCTGCGCGACGACTGGCCCGCCGCACTGCGCACCGCCGGATTCGACCCGGCCCTGCCGACCGCGTGGAGCGCCGAAGGACTGCTGGGCTACCTGCCACCCGACGCACAGGACCACTTGCTGGACACCATCACCGAGCTCAGCGCGCCGGGCAGCCGGGTGGCCACCGAAAGCAGGCCCAACCCGAAACCGGGCGACGACGACAGGACGAAGGAAGGCCTGCGGCGCATCTCCGAACGCTGGCGCGCACACTGTTTCGATCTCGACCACGCGAGGCTGCGCTATTTCGGCGAACGCAACGAAGCGGCCCCCTACCTCGCCGACCGCGGCTGGGCGCTCACCGTGATCGGCAACCGGGACCTGTTCGCCGCCGGCGGCCTGCTGTCCCTCGAGGACGACGACCTGCGCATGGGCGACGTCGTCTACGTCAGCGGCACCCTGGGGGACCGCGATCATGAAGCCGGCCATCGAACCACGCTGTCTTGACACCCACAGGAGATGATCTTCGAATGCAGTACCTGGTTTCCGTGATCGACGACAAGAGCGATCCCGGCAGCACGGACAGGCAGCCCGCCATCAGCGCGTTCAACGAACGGCTGATCGCCGGGGGCTACTGGGTTTTCGCGGGCGGGCTCGCGGACACCGACGCGGCCACGGTCATCGACAACCGGGGTGAGCGGCCGGTGTTCAGCGACGGGCCTTTCGTGGAGTCGAAGGAATACCTCGCCGGTGTCTGGGTGTGGGAGGCCCCCGACCTGGACGTGGCGCTCAAGCTCGCCACCGAGGCGTCGAAGATCTGCGATCGGAAGATCGAGGTGCGGCCATTCCGGTGAGCGGCGTCGATGCGGCGATCACCCGGGCCCATCACGACGAGTGGGCACGGGTGGTGGCCGCCCTCACCAGGCGCTTCGGTGATCTCGACATCGCCGAGGATGCGGCCGCGGAGGCGTTCGCGACCGCCGTCGAGCGGTGGCCGTCCGACGGTGTGCCCCCGAACCCCGGCGCCTGGCTGACCACCACCGCCAACCGCAAGGCCATCGACCGGATCCGGCGCGAGAACAAGCGCGACGACAAGCAAAAGGCGGCTCAGGCAGCGTATGACGACACCCCGCCGGAGCCTCTCGGCGCCATCGACGACGACCGGCTCCGGCTGATCTTCACCTGCTGTCACCCGGCGCTGGCAATGGAAACTCGCGTGGCGTTGACACTGCGCATGGTCGGCGGTCTGACCGTCCCCGAGATCGCCCGCGCGTTCCTCGTGGCCGAAAGTGCCATGGGGCAACGGATCACCCGCGCGAAGGCCAAGATCAAGGCGGCTCGCATCCCGTATCGCGTGCCGTCCGCCGAGGATCTCCCGGCCCGCGTCTCCGGGGTGCTCACCGTCCTCTTCCTCGTCTTCAACGAGGGCTACCTGGCGACCGGTCCCGGGACCGATCCGGTCCGTCACGATCTGACCGCCGAGGCGATCCGGCTCACCCGGCTGATCCGTGCCCTCCTGCCGGACGACGGTGAGGTGGCCGGGCTGCTGGCGCTGATGCTCCTCATCGAAGCCCGCCGCCCCGCCCGGGTCTCGGCAGGCGGCGAACTGGTCGCCCTCGACGAACAGGACCGTGAAGCCTGGGACGCGGCGCTGATCGCCGAGGGGCACCGGCTGGTGCGCGAGCGCCTGGCCGCTGCCGCCGCCGGGGCGGCTCCGGGCCGCTACCAGATTCTCGCGGCCATCAACGCCGTGCACACCTCCGCCCGCGACATCCGCAACACCGACTGGTCGCAGGTCCTCGCCCTCTACGACCAGCTCGTCCGCGTCGATCCCTCGCCGACCGTCGCCCTCAACCGGGCCGTGGCGGTCGCCGAGCTCGACGGCCCGGAGGTGGCGCTGGCGGACGTCGACCGCGTCGAGCACGAGCTGGGCGGTTACCACGCCTACCACGCCACCCGCGCCGACCTGCTGCGCAGACTGGGGCGCGACGAGGAATCGTGCGCGGCCTACGACAAAGCCATCGAGCTGGCGGGCAACACCGCCGAGATCGCCTCTCTGATCCGCCGCCGCGACCAACTGCGCTTGCGAGACGCGGCGGCGCGGGACCGATGAGGCCGAAGACGGCTTACGAGTCCTCGAGCGCGGCAAGGAAGGCTCATCGCAGCGCGTGGTTCAGAAGGCGCCGAGACCGTTCGGGACGCCGAGCCCAGTCGGCCCGTCCCAGCCCGTACCGCCCAGGCACAGTTCCTTCGCGACCTTGCACGCGGCGGCACCGTCCTGAGCGTTGCCGCCACCCGCGACGTCCTGGATTGTCCCCGCGGGCGCCCGGTAGAGCGTGTTGGGACCGTCGACGGCGGCCAGGTGACCGCCCCGCGCGTGCAGCCCGGCGAGGTACGGCGCCGCGGCGCTCGTGCCGCCGGCGGTGAGCCAGCCACCGCCGGTACCGGAATGCGGCGTGTACGAGTCGTAGACCGCGACGCCCGTCAGCGGATCGGCGTCGGCCGAGATGTCGGCGACCGCGCGGTGGTTCCCGCAGTGCACCGAAACCGAGGCGGGCTGCCCGATCGCGGGCGGCAGGCCCGGCGCGCACCCGCTCCCGGCGCCGACCCACTTGGGTTCCTTGGCGCCCTTGGGCACGAACTTCCCGCCCCACGCGGACATCGTGACGGCCCCGTGGTCACCGGTCTTGAGACTGACCCCGCCCGCGGCCGTCACCCACGGCAGCTGGGCGGGCCACAACTGCTTGTCCCCGTTGTAGCCCTTGTCGCCCGAGGACGCGACGACAGCCATCCCGGGATGGTGCAGTGCCTTCGCCGGGGCGCCGGTGCCGACGTACTCGGCCTGCAACCCGGTCGGCAGACCGTAGCTCATGCTCACCGCACCGGCGCCGAGCTTCGCCGCGTGGGTGACCGCACTGCCGAAATCGTCGGCGAGCGCGGCGGGCAGGCCCAGCGCCGCCGCGCTGAGCAGGCGCCCGATGTCGAGCGGGATCTGCACCATCACCAGTTTGCAGGTAGGGCACGCGGCGCTGGCCATGTCGATGTCCAGCGCGGTCTCCGCGGCGTAACTCTCCTCGACCTGCGCGTAGCCGGGGGACGGCCGCAGCGGTGGGCCACCCTTGAAGTCGGTGACCGTGAGGCAGCCGTTCGCGGTGTCGCACTTCGGTAGTCCGTACTGGGCGCGGTATTTGCCGAGGTCGGCTTCCAGCGCCGGATACGCCCCGACGCCGACGATCGCAACGGTGGCGGCGCGGCCGGTGGTCAGCGGCGGGAGACGGTACGCCGCGTTCAGCTCGGCGGGCCCGTATCCGGCAGGCGCCGACGTGGTCAACGGGCCCGCCTCCGCCCGGCCCGAGCCGACCAGCTGGGCGTGACAGCCGAGGTCGATCGTCCGACCGTCCACTTCGGCCTGACAGATGTCGTGGACACCGTGGGAGGAGCCCAAGGTTCCCGCACGCAGTGACGCGGCGATTTCCTGGCTTTTCGGTAGTGCGGCGGAGACCGGTCCGGCCGTGAGCGTCACGACCGGACCGACCACCATCGCGGCGGCGAGTGCGATGCTTCGGCGGGTCTTCCCTGCTGTGCCCGTCATGCGCTCCCTCGTGGTCCGCGGACTGTGATCACCCGATCAAGTGAGCGCGGTTCTGCTGCCGAGAACGTCCATTTCCGGAGCGTATAAGGACTTTCGCCAGGCGGCAAAAGCAACGCCGTCGCGTACTACTGACGAGTGCGTACTCGTTTGCTCCCGAACACGGCGTGCACGACGAGGCCGGCGACGGCGAGCACCACGGCGGTGACCGTGGCCGCGGTGGTGCCGTCGGGCTGGAACGGCCACGAGAACACCTGCTGCGAAACGGATTTCTCTTTGCTGGAGAAGAACACCGCCATCGCGACGATAGCCTGCGTCGTGGGCAGTACCCACCCCAGTTGCGCACCGAAGAGCGTCACGCCGAGCGCCGTGAGCCCGGTCAACCCGGCCGCCGCGCGCAGCACCGTTTCGGTCGAGCCGAGTGGATTGTCACTCGCCTGTGTAACCAGTACCAGAAGTGCCGACACGACGCCGATCGCAACGACGTGCGCCGCGCGCCGGGGTGGCCACGCGATCGCGGCGGTCCGGTCCAGGTCCGGGTCGGCACTTCCCAGACTCGCCGCTGCCGCCGACGTGCACAGCGCGACGGCCAGCACGCCGAAGAGCTGCGCCAGCGCGGAGTTCGTCACGACGTTGAGTCCCCAGAAGACGCATACCGCGACCAGGATCGCACCACCGGCGGCGGGGACACGGCGAGAGCGCAGGTAAAGCGTCAGCCATCTCATCGGGCACCGCCGTGGGCGAGGATGTCCACCAGATCACCTTCGCAGGACAGGCTCGCCACCCGGAACGCGCTGACCCGCCTCAGCTGTTCGTCGGCCGGAAGAGCGTGCAGCGTGGGCCATTCCTGCTTGGCGAGCGACCCGAAGGTGGTGAGCGGCTTCCCGACCAGCATCGCGGCCGCGAGATCCCGTGCGTCGCGCGCCCGGTGATATCGCTCCAGCTCCACCCCGTTCGCCATCGAGGGAAGGTAGTCACACTGCGTGGTCCCGGCACCCCGGAGAAGCTCGATCGTCAGTTCCTCCCCGGCCTTTTTCGGATGTGACTGGTCGTCCAGGTCGTAGGACCACAGCTGGATGAGGTCCACATCGGACGGCTGGGGTTTCACCGGCCGGTCCAGGAGCTTGTCCCGCGGGCTCTCCGCGACCGAGGCCGGCGCGGCGGCCAGCGGTGCCAGCAACCGCAGCGCGTCCCTGGCGGGGCCGGTGAGGTCGCCGAGCGCGTTGGCGTGGGCCTTGGTGACGCAGACGCGGGGCGCGTCGGAGGTGCAGACCGGTTCGGCCGCCGCCGCGTCGGCGACATACCGCGTGTCCTGCGTCGCCGGGATCAACGGCAGTGCCACCGCGAGGCCGGCCGCGATCGGCAGCACGGCCAGGAGCCGCCGACGTCCGGGAGCCGTGGCCAGCACGATGCCCGCGACCGCCACCGCCGCGAACCAGATCACCTGGGCGATGGTGACCCGCGGCGCCGGCACGGTGAACGTGTCGACGAGGCCGTTCAGCTCCGGTCCCAGCAGGACCTCCTTGCCGGTGCCGTTGACCCGCAAGGCGATCAGGCCCATGAGGGCGCCGACGGTGAGCACCGGCGCGGTGAGCGTCGAGGGCAGCAGCGTGCCGATCCCCAGCCCGAGCCAGCTCGCCGCGACCAGCGCCAGCGCACCCACCAACGGGATCGGCAGCCAGCCGAGATGGTGGTAGGTGGCGTTGCCGACGACCTGGACAGCGCCGACGGCGAGCACCACCAGATAGCCCGCCACGACCGCGATCGCCATCGCGCCGGAGACGGGCAGGAACCGCTGCCAGGCCGGGCGGGAGACGGTCGAGGTCAGCTCGCTCATCCCGGACCGGCGTTCCCGGCGTCCCTGCCAGGCACCCGCGCCGAGGGCCACCGGGACCAGGAATTCGAGGCTGTAGCGCTGCATGCCGGAGAACGTCGTCCACTGGGCGAAGGTCGGGCCCTCGCGGAACATCAGCTGCACCACTGCGACACCGAGGCCCAGCACCACGACCGCGGTCAGCGGCGCGATCGACCGGCGCAGTTCGATACCGAGTACTCGCGCGCTCACCAGCCCGTTCCCTTCGTGCTCGTGCGGCGGGCCAGCAACGCCGAATAGCCTCGCTCGGTCGGGCTGTCGCCGACGTCGTCCGCACCACCGGCCGCGGCCAGGTCCGCGGCGCTGCCCTGCCACACCAGGCGTCCGGACTCGATGAGCACGACGTCGGTGCACGCGGCGGCGACATCCTCGACGAGATGCGTCGAGACGACGACGCAGGTGTCGTCGGCCAGTTCCCGCAGCAGGGCCCGGAATTCGACCCGCTGTGCCGGGTCGAGGCCGACAGTCGGTTCGTCGAGCAGCAACAGGTCCGGGCTGTTGACGATCGCCTGCGCGATCCCCGCGCGGCGCAGCATGCCTCCCGACAGCGTCTTCATCCGGTCCCCTGCGCGATCGGCGAGCCCGACCATCTCGATGGCCCGCTGCACCGCGGCCGGAATGTCCACCTTGGACATCTCCTTCAGCCAGGCCAGGTACGTGACGAACTCGCGTACGGTGAACTGCCGGTAGAAGCCGAAGTCCTGCGGGAGGTACCCGATCCTCCGGCGGGTCTCGCGCATGTCCCGGCCGGCGGGCCTGCCGAGCAGTTCCAGCGTTCCGGCGGCGGGCGGCAGCACGGTCGCGAGCGACCTGATCAGCGTCGTCTTGCCCGCGCCGTTCGGCCCCAGCAGGCCGTGGACGCCGTTGCCCAACGCGAGGTCCAGCCCGTCGACCGCCATCCGGCGGCCCGCCCTGACCTTCAGTCCGGTGGCGGTGACCGCCCTGGCATATTCCGTGGGCGCCGTTTCCGCCGTACTGACCATACGCATTGGTCACTCCTCGAGTTTCGCCTGCCGGATCCCCTCCGGCATCGAGCAAGACGTGGGCGATGGCCGCATCGGTTCTCGGGCCGGAGTGGCCTGCGTCACTCCGGGGTGGTGGGGGCGGGGGGGCCAGCGGGCGCGCCTGAGCACAGACGCGCACGGCGAGCGGCGCCACCAGAACGCCACCCC